>NZ_JBICYT010000046.1:0-53952 GCF_043201215.1 Streptomyces sp. NPDC048331
ACACCCTCGGCACCACCCCCACCTGGACCACCCCCACCCCCACCCACCACACCAACCTCCCCACCTACCCCTTCCAACACCAGCACTACTGGCTGGACGCGACGCAGGGGGGCGCGGCCGGGGTCACCGACCTCGCGGAGGCGGGTCTGGAAGCGGCCGGCCACCCGTGGCTGAGTAGCGTGACCACGCTCGCGGACGGGGAGGGGCACCTGCTGTCCGGGCGGCTGTCGCTGCGCACCCACGCCTGGGTCGCGGACCACGAGGTCTTCGGATCCCTGCTGGTGCCGGGCACCGGCGTACTGGACCTCGCCCTGGCGGCCTGCCGCGCCGTCGGCGCCGCCCGGGTCGCCGAACTGACCCTCGCGGCCCCGCTGGTGGTGGACCCGGAGCGGCCGGTCCGGCTCCAGGTACGGGTCGGAGCCACCACCGGCGAGGGACGGCGGACCCTCACGGTCCACAGTCGGCCCGAGGCCGCGACCGAACCGGGCCGGTGGACCCTGCACGCCACCGGCGAACTGTCCGACGAAGCCGACGGTCCGGATCCGGACGCGACCGACCTGCGGGACTGGCCCGCCCAAGGGACCGAAGCGGTCGACCTCGACGGCTTCTACGAGGGGCTGGCATCGGAGGGACTCGCCTACGGCCCCGCCTTCCGCGGCCTGGTGGAACTGCGCCGCGGTGACCGGGTGGTGTACGGCCGGGTCGTCCTGCCCGAGCAGCTGCGCGCGGACGCCGGCTCCTACGGCGTGCACCCCGCGCTCTTCGACGCGGCTCTGCACGTGATGGCCGGTTTCGCGCCTACGGATTCCGATGAGCACGCCGACACGGCCTTCCTACCGTTCCTCTGGTCGGACGTGCAGCTGTACGCGACCGGCAGCACCGAACTCCGGGTCCGCATCGAGCTCGAGGCCGACTCCGACGGCTCCACCGGCAGCACCGCGGCATCGGTCCTGATCAGCGACCCGTCGGGCGAAGTGGTCCTGCGCGCGGGCAGCCTGCGGCTCCAGCGCGTGAGCGCCGAGCAGCTGCGGTCCGCGCGCGACACCCACATCGAGCACCTGTACCAGGTCGACTTCCAGGCGGTGAGCCTGCCCGACCGGACGCTCGACACCGAGGGCACCGTGGTCCTGGGCGAGGGCGGGCTCGCCGCCGCTCTCGGCCTCGAGGCACAGACCGTCGCCGAGGCCGCGCTCGCCGCCGCCCCGCGCCGTCTGCTCGTCGACCTCACGGACGGCACCGTCCCGGGCGACGACGTGGTCACGGCAGCACACCGGCGGACCGCACAGGCCTTGGAGCTGGTGCAGCGCCTCCTCACGGACCCGGCGCTGGCCGCCACCGAGGTCACCTGGGTGACCCGCGCAGCCGTGGGTACGGACCGGATCGGTCCCGTGGACGCGCTCGCGGACTCCCCGCTGTGGGGTCTCCTGCGCACGGTGCGTGCCGAGCACCCCGAGCGGGTGCTGCGGGTCCTCGACCTCGACGAGGAGCTGCCCGGTACGGCCCTGCTGGAGAGCGCCCTGGCCGCCGGGGAGGAGCCGGAGCTGGTCCTGCGCGGAGCGCGGGCGCTGGCTCCCCGGCTGGTACGCGCGGGCTCCTCGGACGCTCTGGTCCCGCCGCGGACGGAAGGCGCCTGGCAGCTCGCCATCGGGGAGAAGGGCCGGATCGACACCCTCGAACTGGTCTCCGCGGACCGGGCGGAGCCGCTCGGCGCGGGCGAGGTTCGGGTGCGGGTGCGCGCGGCGGGGATGAGCCCCCGTGCCGTGCTCGACGCCCTGGACACGGCCCACGCGCCGGTACTCGGGCGGGAATGCGCGGGCGTCGTTCTCGAGACGGGTGCGGAGGTCACGCATCTGCAGGTCGGCGACCGGGTCATGGGCCTGGCGCCCGGCACCTTCGGGACCGAGGCGCGCGCCGACGCACGGGCGATGAGCAGGATCCCGGACGGGCTGGGCTTCGAGGAGGCCGCGACGGTTCCGCTGGCCTTCCTCACCGCCTACTACGCGCTGGCCGACCTCGGCGGCCTGCGGCCGGACGAGAAGGTCCTCGTCCACACCGCGGACGGCGACGTGGGCCTGGCGGCGGCGCAGCTGGCCCACCACCTGGGCGCGCGGGTGTACGCGACGGCGGGTCCGGCCCAGTGGCCGGTGCTGCGCCGGATGGGGATCCCGGACGAGCGGATCGCCGGTCCCCAGGACGCGGCGTTCGACGAGAAGTGGTTGGCCGCCACCGGTGGAACCGGTGTCGACCTGGTGCTGGACGCGATGGCCGGCGAGTCCGCCGAAGCGTCGCTGCGGCTGCTCCCGCGCGGCGGGCGTTTCCTGGAGACGGGCACGACCGGTGTGCTCGACCCCGCCGAGGTCGCCGCCGCCCGTCCCGGGGTCGTGTACCAGGCCTGCGAACCGACCCGGTGCGATCCGCGGCGGCTGATGGAGCTGCTGGCGGAGTTGGTCCGGCTGTTCGAGCAGGGTGTGCTCACCCCGCTGCCGTTCACCGCGTGGGACGTCCGCGACGCGGCCGAGGCCTTCCGCCTCGTGGCTCAGGGCCGGCACGTCGGCAAGGTGGTGCTGACCCCGCCGCGCGCACTGGACCCGCAGGGCACCGTCCTGATCACCGGAGGCACCGGTGAGCTGGGCCGTGCGGTCGCCGGGCACCTGGTACGCGCGCACGGGGTACGGCACCTGGTGCTGACCTCGCGGCGCGGCCCCGACGGACCGGACGCGGCCCGCGCCGTGGCCGACCTGGAGGCCGCCGGCGCGGCGGAGGTGCGCGTGCTGGCCTGCGACGCGAGCCGTCACAGCGAGGTCGCGGCGGTGCTGGCCGAGGCCCGTCCCGGTCACCCGTGGACCGCGGTGGTACACCTCGCCGGTGTCATCGACGACGGCCTGCTGGCCGGCCAGGACGCGCGGCGTCTGGCCGCCGTGCTGGCGCCGAAGGTGGACGGCGCGTTCCACCTGCACGAGCTGACGCGGCACCTGGACCTCGCGGCGTTCGTGCTGTTCTCCTCGGCCGCGGGCGTCCTGGGCTCGCCCGGCCAGAGTACGTACGGGGCGGCGAACGCGTTCCTCGACGCGCTCGCGGCCCACCGGTCCCGGCGTGGTCTGCCCGCGCTGAGCCTCGCCTGGGGCCTGTGGGCGCCCGGCGGCTCCGGCATGACCGCGGGCCTTTCGGCGGCCGACCTGGCCCGGATGGACCGGCAGGGCGCAGGCGCCCTGAGCGTCTCCGAGGGGCTCGATCTGCTGGACAAGGCGCTGGACCGTCCGGGGCACCAGGTGGTGCCGGTCAAGCTGAGCACCGGTGCCGCGCGTCCGGACGCCGCCGAGGTTCCGGCGCTGCTGCGGGCGCTGGTGCGTCCGCGGCGCCTGCTGCGGCAGGCGGCCGGCGCGGCCGCGGAGGGGTCCGCGTCGTTGCGCGCCCGGCTGCTGGCCACGGCCCCGGCCGAGCGGTCGGCGGCGCTGACCGAAGTGGTGCGGCTCGAGGTGGCCCTGGTGATGGGCTTCGCCGATGAGGCGCAGGTGACGGCGGAGCAGCCGCTCAAGGACCTGGGCGTGGACTCGCTCACGTCGATGGAACTGCGCAAGCGCCTGGCCGATCTGACGCAGTGCGTGCTCCCCACCGACCTGGCGTTCAGCTTCCCGACGCCGCGGGCGATCGCGGAGCATCTGCTGGACCTGCTGTTCACGGGCGCCGTGGCGGAAGGCTCCGGAATGCCGGCGGTGCGGCGTTCCGCGGAACGCTCGGTACATCCGGCCACCGAGGGCCAGAAGCGTCTGTGGTTCATGGAGCGCATCCGCCCGGGCAGCATCCAGTACAACGCGGTGCTGAAGCTGCGGGTGGCGAAGGCCCTGGACCGCGACGCGCTGGAGCGCGCCCTGGAGTGGGTCGCCGCTCGGCACGAGGTGCTGCGGACCACGCTGGTGCTGCGCGGGGACGAGCTGGTCCAGGAGGTGCGTGCGCGGGCGGACGTGCCCGTGTCGTTCACCGATGTGTCGGGGCGGCCCTCCGAGGTGTTCGAGCGGGAGGTACGACGCATCGAGCACACCCCGTTCGAGGTGGACGGCGGCCCGCTGGTGCGGCTCCACGTCGTACAGGGGGACCGGGAGCAGATGCTGCTCCTGGTCATGCACCACTCGGTGACCGACGGATGGTCGGGCGGTGTGATGCTGCCCGAGCTCTACGGGGCGTACCGGGCGTTCGCCGACGGCGAGGAGCCCGAGGGCCCGGAGATCGGCCACCAGCTGGGCGACTACGCGCGCTGGGAGCGGGAGTGCCTCGCCGAGGGGCGTTTCGACGAGGGACTGCGGTTCTTCGCGTCGGAGCTCGCGGGAGTGCAGCGGCTGGACCTGCCGTCGGCCTCCGCGGAGGGGCGGCCCGCGGGCGGCGACGCCGTGTACTTCTCCCTGCCGGCCGCGCTCCGGGACGAGCTGGAGGCGGTGGCGGCCGCGTCGTCGGTCACCCCGTACACCGTGTACGTGAGCGCGTTCGCGGTGTTGCTGGCCCGGTACAGCGGCCAGGACGACTTCGCCCTGGGCACCATCTGGTCGAACCGCCAGATGTCCGAGACCGAGCGGATGGTCGGCTTCCTCGCCAACACGTTGCCGATGCGGTGCGATCTGACCGGTGCGCCGTCCTTCCGTACGGTCCTGGAGCGCACCCGGCCGCGGGTGCTGGGGCTGCTGGAGCACCAGAGCGTGCCGCTGACCGAGATCGTGCGTGTGGCGGGCGCCGAGCGCACCGGGGACGAGAACCCGCTGTTCCGCGCCGCCTTCAACTACATGTCGGTCCCCGCCGTGACGCTCGGCGAGGGCGAGGACGCGTGGGTGCGTCCGGAGTCCGGGAGCGCGCTCGGCAACGTCCGGGGCGGGGCCAAGTTCGAGCTGGCCCTGACCCTGGCGTCCGACGGCGAGGGCCTGCTCGGCGAGTTCGAGTTCCTGCCGACCGTCCTCGACCGCGCGGCCGCGCAGCGGATGGCGGACAACCTGTCCGTCCTGCTCGCCGCGATCGTCCGGGATCCGGACCTGCCGATCGGTGAACTGGAGCTGCTCGGCGGCGCCGAGCAGGACTGGCTGCGCGAGAACGGGACGTACGTCGAGTCCGAGGTTCCCGCCGTCCGCACCGCGCTCGATCTGTTCCTGGAGCGGAGCCGAGCCACCCCGGACGCGGTGGCGCTGGTCGCCGGATCCCGGGAGCTGACGTACGGCGAACTGGCGCTCGACGCGGCCCGGCTCGCGGTCCGGCTGCGTGAACAGGGCGTGGCACCGCGGAGCCTGGTGGGTATCCGGCTGCCGCGTTCGGCCGACCTCGTGGTGGCGATGCTGGCCACCTGGCTGGCGGGCGGCGCCTACGTCCCGCTGGACCCGGAGTACCCCCCGGCGCGGCTGGACCACGTGATCGGCGACAGCGCTCTCGGTGTGATCGTCTCCACCGGCGAGCTCGAGCCGCTCGCGGTGGACGCCGGTGTGCTGGTGGTGGACGTACGGGACGCCGGCACCGAGCCCGAGCTGACCGCTCGGGCACAGGCTCTGCTGGACGGCGGCCCGTCGGCTCCCGCCACGGATCCGGCCTACGTCATCTACACCTCGGGATCGACCGGGAAGCCGAAGGGCGTGGTGCTGGAGCATGCCCAGTTCGCCAACTTCTGCCGGGCGATGGACGAGCGGGTGGGCGGTGGACCGGGCGACACCTGGCTCGCGGTGACCAGCTCCTCCTTCGACATCTCCACTCTCGAACTGCTGTGGACCCTGACCCGCGGCTACCGCGTGGTGGTCGCACAGGGCGGCGTCGAGACCTGGCCCTCCTACCGTGCGCACCGTCCGACCCATCTGCAGTGCACGCCGTCGCTGGCCCGGATGCTGGTCGCCGACGCCGAAGGCAGGGCCCTGCTGGCGGGGCTGGACCGGCTTCTCGTCGGCGGCGAGGCCCTGGACCGGCCGCTGGCCGAGCGGCTGCTGCGCAGCTGTGGGGGCTCGGTGACGAACATGTACGGTCCGACCGAGACCACCGTCTGGTCGGCGACCTGGGAGGTGACGGGCGGCGAGGTCTCCCTCGGGCGGCCCGTCCTCAACACCCGGCTGTACGTGCTCGACGAGCGGCGCCGGCCCGTACCGCTCGGGTCCCGGGGCGAGCTGTGGATCGGCGGCCTGGGCGTGGCCCGAGGCTATCTGCACCGGCCCGAACTGACGGCGGAGCGCTTCGTCACCGACCCCTTCGCCGGGGAGGCGCAGGCCCGGATGTACCGGACCGGGGATGTGGTCCGGTACCGGGCCGACGGCAGCCTGGAGTTCTGCGGGCGCGTCGACGCCCAGATCAAGCTGCGCGGCCATCGGATCGAGCTCGGTGAGATCGAGGCCGTCGCCGCGGGTCACCCGGGGGTGGCGCAATGCGCGGCCGTCGTCCGTGAGGACGTCGCGGGCGATCCGCGGCTGTACCTGTACTGGGTGCCCGCCGGGGAGCGGCGGGCCGATGTCGAGGAGCTCCGGGAGTTCATCGCCGGACGCCTGCCGTCGTACATGGTGCCCGCGCGGCTCGTGACCCTGTCCGGGCTGCCGCACACCCCGAACCGGAAGATCGACCGCAACGCTCTGCTCGCCCTGGAACCGGTGGACACCGCGCGTGACGGTGAGGGTGGGGCCGACGGCGGAGACGGTGGCGGCAGCGGCGCACCGGAGGATCTGATCGCCGAGGTCTGGGCCTCGGTTCTGGGGCTGGCCGTCGTGGACCGGGACCGCGGTTTCTTCGACCTGGGCGGCAGCTCGATGAGCGCGCTGCGGGCGCACGAGCGGATCTGCGGGCTGCTCGGCCGGGAGTTCCCCCTCTCGGCGGTGTTCCGCTATCCGACCGTGCGCAGGCTCGCGGCGTTCCTGGGCGGAGGTGCGCGGCCGGCGGCCGTCGCGACCCGTGCGGTCCGGCCGTCGGACGACGGTGACGCGGTCGCCGTCGTCGGTATGGCGTGCCGGCTTCCGGGCGCTCCGGACGTGGCCGCCTACTGGGACAACCTGCGCAACGGCGTGGAGTCGATCCGGCGGTTCACGGCGGAGGAGCTCCGCGCGGGTGGGGTCCCCGAGGCACTGCTGGGCCACCCGTCGTACATACCGGCCAAGGGCTGGGTCGAGGACGCGGACCTGTTCGACGCGGGGTTCTTCGGCTTCTCGCCGGCCGAGGCCGAGTCGATGGATCCCCAGCACCGGCTCTTCCTCGAATGCGCATGGCAGGGACTGGAGACCGCGGGCATCGTGCCGAAGGCGTTCGACGGCCGGATCGCCGTGTTCGGCGGCACCGGCCAGGGCCGCTACCAGCAGGACGATCCGACGGACCTGGCCTCGTTCTACCAGTCGATGGTCGGCACGAAGAACGACTTCCTGGCGACCCGCGTGGCCCACCGGCTCGACCTGCGCGGTCCGGCGATGACGCTGCAGACGGCGTGCTCGACCGGCCTGGTCGCCACGCACCTGGCCCGGGAGAGCCTGCTGCGCGGGGAGTCGGACGTGGCGCTGGTCGGCGCGTCGTCGATCTCCTTCCCGTTGGTGCAGGGCTACCCGTACCAGGAGGGCATGGTCTCCTCACCCGACGGCGTCTGCCGGGCGTTCGACGCACAGGGGGGCGGCACGGTCTTCGGTGACGGCGTGGGTGTCGTCGTACTGCGTCGTCTGTCGGACGCCCTCGAGGCGGGCGACACGGTCTACGCCGTGCTGCGCGGCAGCGCGGTCAACAACGACGGCTCCGACAAGGTCGGCTTCACCGCGCCCAGTGTGGACGGTCAGGCGGACGTCATCGCCGCCGCGCAGGGGGCCGCCGGCGTGCTGCCGGACACGATCGGCTTCGTCGAGGCCCACGGCACGGCCACGGCGCTGGGCGACCCCATCGAGGTCCAGGCGCTGCAGCAGGTGTTCGGCGCGACCCGGCGCGAGGAGCCGTGCGCGATCGGCTCGGTCAAGACGAACATCGGCCACACCGACGCCACCGCGGGCATCGCCGGGCTGATCAAGGCGGCGCTCTGCGTGTACCACGGTGAGCTGGTTCCGAGCCTGCACTACGAGCGGCCCAACCCCGAGATGGGCCTGGACCCTGAGCTGTTCTACGTCAACACCGAGCTGAAGGAGTGGCGGAGCACCCAGGGCCCCCGCCGGGCCGGTGTCTCCTCGTTCGGCATCGGCGGCACCAACGCGCACGTCGTGCTGGAGGAGCCGCCGGTGCGCAAGCCCACCGAGGGGACGACCGCGTCCGCGTACCCGGTGGTCCTCTCGGCGCGGAGCGAGGGCGCGCTGCGGGAGCAGGCGGGCCGCTGGGCCTCCTGGCTGGCGCAGCGTCCGGGGACGTCGCCTGCGGACATGGCGGTCACCGCCGCACTCCACCGCTCGCACTTCGCCGTGCGGGCCGGTGTGGTCGCCGCCGACGGCCCCGGCCTGGTGGAGGCGCTGGAGGCGTTGGCTGCGGACCGCCCGCACGAGGCCGTGGTCACGGGCAGCGCCGCACCGCGCGGGAAAGTCGTGTTCGTCTACCCCGGCCAGGGGAGTCAGTGGGCCGGTATGGGACGCGAACTCCTGCTCCAGAACCCGGTGTTCGCGCAGGCGGTGGACGAGTGCGACGCGGCCCTGAGGCCGTGGACCGGCTGGTCGGTGCGCGCGGTGCTGGCCGGTGAGGACGACGGCCACCCGCCGGTCGACCGGGTGGATGTGATCCAGCCGGCCCTGTTCGCGATGGGTGTGGCCCTCTCGGCCGTATGGCGCTCTCTGGGGGTGGAACCCGCCGCTGTGGTGGGCCACTCCCAGGGCGAGTTGGTCGCCGCCGTCGTGAGCGGGGCGCTGACCCTGGAGCAGGGCGCGCGGATCATCGCCGTGCGTTCCCGGGCGATCCTGCCGATCGTCGGCCAGGGTGGCATGGCACTCGTCACGCGTCCGCTCGCCGAGGTGGAGGAGTTCATCGCCCCGTACGGCGAGGCACTGTCCGTCGCCGCGATCAACACGGCGGGCTCCACCGTCGTCTCGGGCCGGGCCGACTCGGTCGCCGAGCTCGTCGCCGAGCTGTCCGCACGGGACGTGTACGCGCGGACGGTCAAGGTCGACTACGCCTCGCACAGCGCGCAGATGGATCAGCTGCTGCCCGCGCTCTCCGAGGAGTTCACGTCGGTGGTGCCGCGGCGGGGCGACATCGCCTTCTACTCCACCGTCACCGGAGGGCCGGCCGACGGCACGGAGCTGGACGGCGGCTACTGGTGCCGCAACCTGCGGGAACCGGTCCGCTTCGACCGAGCGCTGGAGCGGCTCGTCGAGGACGGGCACACCGTCTTCGTGGAGATCAGCGCTCACCCGGTGCTGTCCATGCCGCTGGTCGAGAGCAGCGGGACGCGCGGCGGTGTCGTCGTCGGCTCGCTCGCCCGTGAGCACGGCGGGACCGACCAGATGCTGCGCAACCTCGCCCTGCTGCACGTGGGGGGCCACGAGATCGACTGGAACCGCGTGCTCGGCGCCGGGTCCGTCCTGGACCTGCCGACGTACGCCTTCCAGCGTCGGCGGTACTGGAAGGAGCCCGCGAGGAAGGAGCCGGCCCGGTCGCGGACCGAGCAGGTGCTCTGGGACGCGCTCGGCACGAGCGACCCGGACACCTTCGCCGGCCTGCTGGAGGTGCCCGAGCACCTGCGCGCGGGCATCGCGGAGCTGGTCCCGCACCTACAGGCCTGGCGTCGCCGCCACGAGGCCGACGCGTTGGTCGCCGACTGGCTGTACGAGGACACCTGGCAGCTCGTGGACACGCGGCCGAAGGCGCTGCGTCCCGGCGAGGCCTGGGCCGTGGTCACGGCGGACGGCGCCGGCGCTCACGAGGCCCTCGCCGACGCGGCCGAGTCCGCGCTGGGCGCGGCCGGTGCGCGGGTGCACCGGCTCGCCGTCCGCGGCAGCGGCGAGGAGATCGCCCACTCCCTGCTGACGCTGCCGGGCGAACTGGCCGGGGTACTGACGCTGACCTCCCTGGACGAACAGGCCCGCGCCGCCGGCGGCGGAGCTCCGGAAGGGTTCTTCCTGACGGCCGACCTGCTCCGGGAACTGGGCACGACACATCCGCGGACTCCGCTGTGGGCCCTGACCTCGGGCGCGGTCCGGGCCGAAGCCACCGACCCCCTCTCGCACCCCCTCCAGTCCATGGTGGCGGGTCTGGGACGGGACCTCGCCCCGCACGAGCAGCAGCGCTGGGGCGGTGTGATCGACGTGCCCCGCGACACGCACGACGGCTGGGCCGAACAGCTCGTGGCCGCGATGACCGCCGGGGACCACGAGGACCACGCGGCGTTGCGTCCGGGCGGACGGTACGTGCGCCGGCTGCGCCGCGTGACGCCCGGGGCGGGATCCGGAGCGTGGTCGACCGACGGTACGGCGCTGATCACGGGCGGCACGGATGCGCTCGGCCTCCGGTTGGCCCGCTGGCTGGCCGCACAGGGCGCCCGGCGCATCGTGCTGGCCGCACGGCGGGCGCAGGAGACGCCGGAGGTCGCACGGACCCGCGCCGCGCTCGCCGCCGACGGGGTCGAACTGACCCTGGTCGCGTGCGACCTGGCCGACCGCGGCCAGGTCGAGGAGCTGGTGCGGTCCTGCGACCGGGCCGACGCCCCGCTGCGGACGGTCGCGCACCTGGCCGGGCTGGTGGAGGGGGCGCCGGCGCCGCGCTCCCGCGAGGACCTCGTCCGCGAGGACATCGACCGTGAGGTGTCCGCCAGGACGGCCGGCGCCTGGCACCTGCACGAGGTGCTGGGTGCGCGCGAGCTCGACGCGTTCGTCCTCCACGGCAGTGGCAGCGCCCTGTGGGGCGGGGCGGGTCAGGCGGCGAACGGCGCGGCCGACACCGCGCTCGACGCGCTCGCCGTGCACCGTCGCGCGCAGGGGCTGGCCGCCACGGTCGTCCACTGGGGCGACCGGTCCGGCGGCGGCACGACGTCGTCCCACGACACGGACAGCGCTCTGCGCGCACGCGGTCTGCGGGCCATGGAGCCGGACAAGGCACTGCAGGCGCTCGGCATCGCGCTGCGCACCGACCGCACCGCACTCGGCGTCGCCGACGTCGACTGGGCCGTGTTCACACCGTCGTTCTGCGCCGCGCGGCCGCGCCCGCTGCTGCGCGAGATCGACGAGGCACGCGCCGCGATGGACGCGGCGGACCAGGCCGCGGACCGGTCCGCGGGCGAGGCCCTGCGGTCCTCCCTCACGGAGCTGGCGGCGCCCGGGCGGATCCGCAAGCTGCTCGAACTCGTGACCGCGGAGGCGGCCGCCGTCCTGGGGCTGGCCCCCACGACGGTCGGGCCCGACACCCCGCTGCAACAGCTGGGCATGGACTCTCTGATGGCGATCACGCTGCGGGGCGGTATCGCCCGGCGGACCGGCGTGAGCGTGTCCACGGAGACGGTCCACCGGCTCGCCCACTGCTCCGGGCTGGCCCGCCACCTCCTCGAGGAGCTGCGGCTCGACACCTCCGCGGGCATCGGGGGCAGTGCCCGGGTCCCGGAGCCTCAGGGGCCTGCTGCCGGGTCCGGGCGGTGGATCCAGGTGCTCAAGCCCTCGGCCGCACCCCGCGCACGGATCCTCGCCTTCTCCGGCATGGGCGGATCCACCACGGGTCACGTCCCGCTGATCCGGCACGTCCCCGACGACGTCGAGCTGCTGGCGGTCGCGTTGCCGGGGCGGGAGAGCCGGATCGACGAGGAACCGGTGACCGACATGGACGTGCTCGTGGACGCGGTGTCGGAGGCCGTGTCCGGACTGCTGGACCTGCCGACCGTCCTCTACGGTCACAGCCAGGGCGCCTGGGTCGCCTGGGAACTGGCGCACCGGCTCGCCGGCCGTCCCGGTGTGCCGCCACTGGCCCTGGTCGCCGCGTGCGCGGTGCCGCCGACCGAGATGGCCCCGCTGACGGACCGGCTTCGGGACCTCAGCACGCTGTGGGAGTCGGCCGCACCCGCCGAACTGGCCGAATCCTTCAGGGGCGTACTGCCCGACCAGGTGCTCGACAGTGAGGAGCTCTTCACCGGGTACATCGGCGCCCTGCGTTCGGATGTCACGCTCGCCGGGGCGTACCGGGAAGCGCTGGCCCACGTGGACCGCGCGGCACTGGACATTCCGATCGTCGCCGTGGCGGCCACGGAGGACCTCCTGATGCCGGAGCGGTCCCTGCTGGCCTGGGCGGGCCAGACCCGCGCCGGGTTCACGGCCCGCAGCGTGGCGGGCGGCCACGCCGCCCCCATGGAGAACCCGGAGGCGGTCGCCGCCGCGCTGCTGGCCGCCGTGCCGCAGCACTCACCCGCCGCTGTGTGAGCGGTCCTACCACCCTCCTCGCCGGGGCCCCCGCCACCGTGGGGGCCCCCGGCCAGCCCCCTCGTCTACGGAGAAACCACATGACCCCTCGCATCGTTGTTCTGGGCGGCGGCGTGGCCGGCCTGTCCACCGCTCTCCTGCTCACTCGCCGCGGCTTCCCGGTGACCCTGGTGGAGCGCGACCCGGAGCCGCCTGCCGACCTGGCCGACCTCGCCGGGTGGAAGCGCCCGGGCGCCCCCCAGGTGCGCCAGCTCCACACCTTCCTGGGGTTGTTCCGCACGTGTCTGCGCGAGCATCTGCCCGATGTGCACGCGGATCTGCTGGCCCACGGCGCCGAGGACATCAGTATGGCGTCCCCGCGCGCCGGGGCGGCGGACGGCACGGCGGACGAGGCCCTGACCGTCATCGCGTCGCGCCGCGGCACCGTCGAGTGGGCCCTGCACCGGGCGCTCGCCCGGGAGCCGGGCGCCGAACTGCGGTACGGCACGTCGGTCCGACGGGCGGAGACCGAGGGCGGCCGGATCACCGGGGTCCACGTCCGGGGCGGGCTGCTGGAGGCCGACGTCGTCATCGACGCCGGCGGCCGGCGCTCGCCGCTCGCCGAGGACTTCACGGAGGCGGTCGGCGAGGTCGATTGCGGCGTCGTGTACAACACGCGCTTCTACCAGCTGCTGGACGGTGTGGAGCGGCCGCCGCTGCACCGCGGGGTCACGACGATGGTGGCGGGGTCCGGCTTCGGCGCCGGGCTCTTCTACCACGACAACCGGACCTTCGCGATCGGCATCGGGCGGCTGCCGGAGGACAATGCCCTGAAGGCGCTGCGCGAGACCGCGGCGTTCGACCAGGCCGTCGCGGTCTTCCCGGAGTTCGCGCCGTGGCTGGCCGAGGGCATGTCCCGGCCGCTGGACGAGGTCGTACCGATGGCCGGGCTGAAGAACACCTTCCGCAGGCTCACCCCGGAGACCCCGCTGGGCTACCTGCCGGTGGGAGACGCGCTGTGCACGACCGACCCGGCCTTCGGACGTGGGGCCTCGGTCGCGCTGGCCGAAGCGGTGCTCGTGGCGGACACCCTCCAGCGGGCGCCCGAGGATCTGCCGGGCCTCGCCGGCGCACTGGGCGAGTTCGCGGAGCGGTGGCTGCGTCCCTGGTACGAGGACTCGGTACGGGCCGATCTGGGGCGTACCGCCCTGTGGGAGGCCGAGATCGCCGGCGCGGACCTGCCGGGGCTCGGCGCCGTCGCGGGCGGGGTGAACTCGTTCGTGCTGCTGGAGGCGGGGGAGCACGATCAGGTGCTGTGGGAGGCCGCCCAGCGGCACATCAACCTGCTGGACCCCGCGGACAGCCTGGAGCGGCCCGAGCTGAAGGAGCGCCTGGACGCCCTGCTGGCGTCCGGTTGGCGGCCGCGCCCGGCGACCGGGCCCGCGTACGGCGATGTCGTGGCGGCGGTCGCCGGGTGATCCGGCCCCGACCACGACGAAGGGCCCTGCGGCGGACTGCCGCAGGGCCCTTCGTCCGCCCGCCGGAACCGGTCCGGCGGGCGAGGTTCACCGCCCCAGCGTGACGTCCATGTACGGGGGGAACTCGGGGATCCGGGAGAAGTCGTTCTCCAGCACCGAGATGTCGCCCTTCTTCGCGATCTCACGGAAGCCGGCGAACTTGTAGGTGATGTACATGGTCCGGTTGCGGTCGGTGGGCACGAACTCGGCGCGCAGCTTGACCCCGGCCCGGTGGGCTTCACGGATCAGGTGGCCGAGCAGGACGGATCCGACGCCTCGGGACATGACGCGGCAGGACATCAGCAGCAGCTTGACGGTCCACACGTCCTCCCCGCGCTCCACGAGCGAGAGGCCGATCTTGCCGTACGTGCCGTACCTGTCCTCCAGGCCCGCGACCAGCAGGTCGTGGTCCGGCGAGAGGCGGAAGGCGTCCAGTTCCTCGTAGGAGTAGGTGTAGCCGGTGGCGTTGAGCTGGTTCGTACGGACCGTCAGCTCCTCGGCGCGCTGGAGGTCGCGCTCCGCGGCGGGTCCGATGGTGAAGCGCATGCCGAGCGAGGCGAGGAACTCCTCCGAGGTGCCGTCGTGGGACTCCTCGGCGGCGTTGCGCCGTGCGTCGGCCCGGTAGAGGTGGCGGCGCTCGCGGGAGTCGGCGGTCACGAACCGGGGGTGCATCTCGGGCAGGTCCGGGATGCCGGCTGCGTCGACGGCGTCGACGCAGCGCACCTGGGGGTGGGCGAAGGCGACCTCGTCGCGCTCGAAGGGCTGGTCGTCGACGAAGGCGAGGGTGTCGATGCCGATGTTGACGGCCTGGGCGACGGCCTGCACGGACTCGGACTTGTTGCCCCAGTTGATCTGCGGGTGGAGGAAGTACTCGGCGATGCCGAACTCCTCCAGCTTGGCCATCGCCGCGTCGTGGTCGTTGCGGCTGGCGACGGAGTGCAGGATGCCGCGCTCGTCCAGGATCCGCAGCGTCTCCACGACCTCGGGGCGCAGGGTGACCTCGGCGTCCTCGAGCAGGACGCCGTCCCAGACGGTGTTGTCGAGGTCCCACACCACGCATTTGACGGCGGTCGTCCTGGTCACCGTCTCGGGGGTCGTCGTCATCGGTCACTCACTTCCACGAGCTGCGGCGGTAGGGGTACGGCGGAAGGGGGCCCGCTCCTGGAAGGCGTACTCGGCGAGGCCGACCTGGTGGAGCTGGGAGCTGCCCTCGATGACTTCCATGACCTTGGTGTCACCGAGCAGGCGTTGCACGGGATAGTCCGGGCCGCAGCCGTTGGCACCGTGGATCTGCACGGCGTCGGTGGCGGCGCGGGCGGCGGCGGTGGCGGCGAAGTACTTGGCCGTCGAGGTGGCGGCCAGGGCCCCCGGGTCACGGGCGTCGCGCAGCCGGCCGGCCTCCAGGCTCAGCAGCCGGGCGGCCCGGGCGGAGGTGTACATCTCGCTGATCATGCGGCGGACCAACTGGTGCTCCCGGATCGGAACGCCGAACTGGACGCGGTCCGCGGCGTAGTCGGTGGCGGCCTCGAGGCAGGCGTCGAGGATGCCGACGCAGCCCCAGCCCACCGTGTACCGGCCGAGGTCGAGGGCCGCGCCGGTCACGTGCGAGACACCGAGGCCGGGGCGGGCCAGCAGGTTCTCGCCGGGGACGCGGCAGTTGTCGAAGTACACGTCCGCGGTCATGGACGCGCGGATGCCGATCATGTCCTCGATCAGCTCGGTGCGCAGGCCCGGGGTGTCCCGTTCGACGAGCAGGGCGGTGGGGCCCTGCTCACCGCGGCCGACGACGAGGAACAGGTCGGCGGTCTCGCCGTACGTGATCCACTTCTTGTGGCCGTCGAGGATCCAGTCCTCGCCGTCCCGGGTGATCCGGGTGGTGACGGCGGAGGCGTCGCTGCCGGTGCCCGGCTCGGACACGGCGAGCGCGGCGACGCGCTCCCCGCGGGCGAGCCGGGGCAGCCAGGTGTCCTTCTGGGCGCGGATGCCCCAGCGGGCGACGGCGTGCGCCACCATCGTGTGGACGGTGAGCAGACTGCGCAGCGAGGAGCAGGCGCGGCCGAGCTCGGCGGCGAGCAGTCCGAGGGTCACCGCGTCGCAGCCCCCGCCGCCGTACTCGGCGGGGACGGGCAGCCCGAGCAGGCCCTCGTCGGCGAGCAGCCGGACTGCCTCGGGCGGGGTGCGCTGGGCCCGGTGGTAGGCGTCGGCGTACGGGGCGACACGGCGGTCGGCGAAGGCCCGGAACGCCTTCTGTGCCTGTGCCTGCTCCGCGGTGAGCATCGTCGTCATCTGGGGTCGGCTCCGCTCGGCCTACGGGGCGACCGGCGCGGCCAGCTTGCGGCCGACGAAGGCGTCGAGGGCGTCGATGGAGCGGAAGTACTCCAGCTCCAGGTCCTCGTTCTCGACGGTGATGCCGAACTCGTGCTCCACGAAGGAGACGAGCTGCATCGCGAACATCGAGCTGACGAAGCTGAGCTCGAAGATGTCCTGGTCGTCCTTGAGGTCCTGCACCGGGATGAAGCGGGAGAGGTACTCCGCGATCCTGGCCTTGTTGTCCGTGCTCATCTCGTTCCGTCCTGTCGTCTTCGGGTGCGGTTGGGTTTGTCCGTACGGCTCGGTCAGCGATACGTGTGGAACCCCTCGCCGCTCTTGCGACCGAGCAGGCCGGCGGCGACCATCTTCTTGAGCAGGGGCGCGGGCCGGTACTTGTCGTCGTTGAAGCTCTCGTAGAGCACCTCGACGGACTTCAGGATGGTGTCGAGACCGATGAGGTCGGCGGTCTCCAGCGGGCCCATCTTGTGGTCGAAGCAGGTCTTGAAGATGCGGTCGACGTCGGCCGCGGGGGCGACGCCGTCCTGGACCAGGAAGACCGCCTCGTTGATGGTGAGCATCAGGACACGGTTGGAGACGAACCCGGGCACGTCCTCGACGACGATGCACTCCTTGCCCAGCTCGGCCAGGAAGCGGCGTGCGGTGTCGATGGTCTCGGGCGTGGTGTGGTAGCCGCGGATGACCTCGACCATCGGCTTGAGCGGCACCGGGTTCATGAAGTGCATGCCGACGACGCGCTCGGGACGGCTGGTGACCGAGCCGACGCGGGTGATGGAGATGGCCGAGGTGTTGACGGCGAAGACGACCTCGGGCCGGCAGATCCGGTCGAGCTCCTTGTAGACCTTCTCCTTGATCGCCCATTCCTCGGTCACGTTCTCGACGACGAAGTCCGCCTTGGCGAGCTGCTCGTAGTCGGTCGTGAACTCGATCTTCTCGAAGATCTCGGCGGGGTCGACCGCGGCCGCGCGGTTGAACATCGCGAACGCCCGAAGGCTGTTGCGGAGCTCCTTGCGCGCGTTGTCGAGGATCTCCTCGGAGAGGTCGACCAGGACGACGCGGTGGCCGGTCTGGGCGAGGTTCTGCGCGACTCCGACGCCCATGACGCCGGCTCCGACCACACCTGCTGTCGTGAATTCCATGGCTGATCGACTCCGTTAGCGTGCGCCGCGTACGGCGTAGATGTTGTAGATGTCCGTGCCGGCGTACAGCTCGTCCTGCTCGGCCTGCGCGGTGAACCCGCGGCTCTCCAGCAGCGCGACGAGACGGGCGACCTCGCCGTCCGCGTCGTGCGCCTCCAGCACCATCTGCTGGATCTTGGGCCAGTCCTCGTCGGCGATGCCGTCGATGACCTGGCGCTCGCTCTTCTGCACGTCGATCTTGATCAGGTCGATGCGCTCGATGTTCTGCTCGCGGATGATCGCGCTCAGGGGGCGCAGCTTCGCGGTGAACTCGATCGCCTCGAAGCGCACGTCCATCAGCTCTTCGGTGTACCCGGCGAGCTCCTCGGCCGCCTCGTCCGCGCCGGCCTCGCGCTGGTTGGCGATGATGGTGCGCAGGTTGTGCTTCTCCTCCGCCTCGTCGGGGTGGAAGGAGGACATGCCGGAGCTGCGCGGATAGAAGGTGAGGCTCGCTTCGCTCTCCACGTCGGAGACGCCGATGTTGAACAGGGTGGCGTCCGCTCCGTGCTCGGCGACGTTGCGGCTGAGCAGGTCGAACAGCGGTGGGGCCGGCTCGAAGGTGTAGATCTTCACGTTCTTGGCCTCGTAGTGGGCGAAGAGCGTGAAGAGGCCGATGTTGCCGCCGACGTCGAGGACGGTGGCGCCGTCGGAGAGGGTGATCCCGTTCTTGCCGTAGACGCGGTGGTCGAAGATGTCCTCGAAGAAGTGGCGGGTCTCCGCCTCGTTCTGGTGGGAGATCATCAGGCCGTTGGGCAGTTCGAAGCGGGCGAGCGCGCTGCCGGTGTGCGAGGAGCCGCCGTCGGAGCCGGCCTGTTCGGCCTCCGGATCGCGGCCGGCGCGCAGTGCGTCGACGGCCTTCGCCATCCGGGTCAGCGTCGCCCACTCGTACACCTGGCGCAGCGTCGGCTCGACGGCGAAGGCGCGGGAGATGCGCAGGATCAGGCGGGTGGCCAGCAGCGAATTGCCACCGAGCTCGAAGAAGGACACGTCCCGGGGGAAGGTGTCGGTCTTCAGCAGCCGGGCCCACAGGGCGTGCAGTTCCCGCTCGGTGGCGCTCGGCTCGCCCGCGGCGGGAACAGGGGCGGCGGCCGGGGCCGCGCCGTCGGCGACGAGCGCCTCGGCGGGGAAGACCGTCGGATCCACCGCGGCGCCGGCCAGCCACAGCCGGCCGAGCGCCTTGAGGGCTACGGAGGTGTCGGAGCGGTGCTCCAGCGGGTGGCGCATCGAGGCCACGACGGTGCCGGTACCGGCTCCGCGGACCTCGGCGGCCAGGCTGCTCAGCGTCTGGCCGGGGCCGGCTTCGAGCAGGACGTGGTCCGCGCCGATGGCGCGCAGGCCGTCGGCGAAACGGACCGGGCTGACCAGGTGGCGGGCCCAGTAGGCCGGGTCGGTGGCCTGCTCGTCGGTGATGAGCTGCCCGGTGACGTTCGAGATGTACGGGATGCTCGGGCGCTTGAGCGTCAGCGTCCGCGCGAGCTCGGTGACCTGGTCCGCGATCGGCTCCATCATCGTGGAGTGGAAGGCGTGCGTGGTGGTCACGCGGCGGTTGACGACACCGCGGGTGCGCAGGGAGGCCTCCAACGCCTCGATGTCCTCCTCCGGTCCCCCGACCACGCAGAACGAGTCGCCGTTGACGGCGGACAGGGAGAGGTTCGGGCCGAGCACGGCGCGTACGTCCGGCTCCGACAGCATGACGGCGAGCATCGCGCCCTGCGGCAGCGTGTCGATGAGCGCGGCTCGGCGGGCGACCAGGGTCAGGGCGTCCTTGAGGGACAGCACGCCGGCCAGCGTCGCGGCGACGTACTCGCCGAGGCTGTAACCGGTCAGGACGGCCGGGCGGACACCCCAGCTGCGCCAGAGTCCGGCGAGCGCGTACTCGATGACGAAGAGGACGGGCTGCGCCAGCTTCGTGGCGTTCAGCCGGCGCTCCTCGGCGCTGATCGGTCCGCTGTCGCGGCCGAGCATGCGGCGCAGGTCCATCGCGGGGGCCGGGGCCCGGCCGGAGTCGGCATCGTCGTCGGCGGTGGCCGGGAAGACGACCTCCCTGAGGTCCAGGCCGAGTTCGGGGGCGAGCAGCTCGGCGCAGCGGTCGACCTCGGCACGGAAGACCGGGAAGTCCCGGTACAGGTCGCGGCCCATGCCGAGGTAGTGGTCGCCCAGGCCGGGGATGAGGAAGGCCGGCGGCGCGTCGGTGGCGTCCGGCGCCGCGGAGCCCAGCTCGACCGGGCCCTCGGGTCCGGTCAGCACGGCGCCGCGGTGGGTGGCCGAGCCCGAACCGACGACGCGGCGGGTGACCGGGACGGTCGGCGCCGGCCCGGTCGCGGCCGCGTTCCTGAGCGCGGCGAGTCCGGCGTCAAGGGAGGCGCCGTCGGCCCCGCTGACCAAGGCGAGGTGCCACAGGAGCGGACCGGTCGGCGGACCCGCCGCTTCGTGCCTCTCCTCGACGGTGATCGTGTTGGGGGTCATACCTCTCCTTGGATGTGTCAGAAGTGCCTGCGCGGCCGGTGCGGGGCCGGGGCGGGACCGGGCGCCGGTGGTGGAGCACGCAAAGCAACCCCGGTCTGGGAGGACTGGGGCTGCGCGTGTGTGGAAGGAGCGCCCGCGTGTCGCCCGGGTGTCTGTCCGAGGGTTCCGTCGCATCCAGCCTGGTCAGATCTGCTCGAGCAGAGCCGGAGCAGCGGTGGACACGGCCGGTCAGGCCACTCGGACCCTGTCCTCGCCCGGGTTCCCGGTGGCGGACTCCGCATGTGCCTTGGCGAGGTTGAGGGTCGCCGTGCTGTTGCGGCCGAGCGCCTCGCGGACGTAGCGGCGGCACTCGGCGACGCCGGCGCGGGGACCCAGGACGCGGGTGATGTTCTCCTCGCGCAGCACGACGCTGTGCTGGGAGGTGACGGTCACGCCGGTCTCGTCCTCGACGAGCGACCACTCGCCGGTGTGGGCCGACATCAGCAGGGGCGTCGCCGTCTGCTTGTAGACGATGCGGCGTGCGTCCGGGAAGCAGACCCTGACCGACTCGGTCGTGTGGGAGTTGCCGTCGGCGGTCAGGGTGTCCATGGACATCACCTGGACGCCCGGCTCGGGCTCGGTGACGTCGAGGCGGGAGACGTGCGGGACCAGCGTGGGCCACTCCTGGACGTGGTGGAGGAAGGAGTAGACGCGCTCGGCCGGGCCCTCGACCCGTACGGAGTCCTCGAAGGACATCACCAGGTCGTCGAGGCGCTCCCAGCCCTCCGCGAGCCGCTTGATGTTGCCCAGCTCGGCGTGGCTGTTCGTGTCGGTGGCGCGCTCGACCCACGCGACGTCGTCGGCGTCGTCGCCGGCGACGGTGAAATCGTGCAGCAGGACCAGCCGGCAGGAGGCGCCGCCACGCGCCTCGACGATCCAGGTGCCGCCCATCGACTCCAGCGGGGAGGCGGGAACCTCCTGGCGGAACTCGATGCGGCGCTGCGCCACGTCCAGGGTGCGCCGGGAGGTCCAGGACTTGATCTGGCCGTTGGCGGTGGCCCACATGCGCAGCCGCTCCCGCGAGCCGTCGGACTCGAGCTGCTCGACGTGGACGTTGGGCGGGAAGTACAGCGGCCACTTGGCCGCGTCGGCGATCAGGCCGTACACCACACCGGCGGGTGCGGCGACGGTCACCTCGTGCGTCGTGCGGTGCACGTGCTCAGCGGACATCGTTGAATCCCTGCTTTCCGGATCAGAAGTTGCCGAGGCCGCCGCAGACGTTGAGCGCCTGCGAGGTGATGGACGAGGCCACTTCGGTGGTCAGGTAGCCGACCAGGCCGGCGACCTCCTCGGGCGTGGAGTAGCGGCCGAGCGGGATCTTCGAGGTGAACTTCTGCATGATCTGCTCCTCGGACGTGTCGTACGCGGCCGCGTAGCCGGAGCGCACGCGCTGGGCCATCGGGGTCTCGACGTATCCGGGGCAGACCGCGTTGACGGTGATGCCGGTGGGCGCGAGTTCGTTGCCGAGCGCCTTGGTGAAGCCGACGACACCGTGCTTGGAGGCCGAGTAGGGGGCGCCGAGCACCACTCCCTGCTTGCCCGCGGTGGAGGCGATGTTGATGATCCGGCCGTAGGAGGCGCCCTCGAGCCCGCCGTTCTTGAGCACCTCGCGAGTCAGCCGGAAGACGCTGTTCAGGTTGGTGTCGATGACGTCGTACCAGAGTTCGTCCGTGAGGTCGGCGGTCGGGCCGCCTCCGCTGCGGCCGGCGTTGTTCACGAGGATCGAGATCGGGCCGAAGGCCTCGACCGCGGCGGCCACGAGCGCCTTGACGGATGCGGGGTCGCGGACGTCGGCGGCGGCACCCTCGACCTCGAGGCCCTCGGCGCGCAGGTCCTCCACGGTCTGCTTGACCTGCTGCTCGGTGCGGGCGCACAGGAAGACGCGGTGGCCGCGGCGGGCGAGATCGCGGACCACGGCCAGTCCGATCCCGCTCGTACCCCCGGTGACCAGGGCTACCGGCTTCGTCTCTGTCGTCATCGGTGTACCTCCAGAACGGCGTTGATGCCTCGACCGTGTCCTGGTCCGCTCGACGGGCGCACGAACGGGACTTGAGGCCGGGCAGGGGCCGGGCCTGGCGCGGGCGGCGGTTCGAGGGGTCTTCGAACCCGGCTCCACCTCCGCCGACGAGGGTGGGGGTACCTACCAGAACGGAGTCCTCCATGACCATCCAGGCCGGCATCGGACAGCAGACGGCCGCGGCCTTCGGCGCCCTGTACGCCGAGGTCCAGCAGTTCTACGCCCACCAGATGCAGCTGCTGGACCTCGGTGAGTCCCGGCGCTGGGCCGAGACGTTCACCGAGGACGCCACCTTCGACGTGCCGACGCTGCCGGAGCCGGTGCGCGGCCGGGAGGGCCTGGTCGCCGCCACCAGCCGCACCGCCGCCCAGCTGGCCGAGGCCGGCGAGCGCCACCGCCACTTCATCGGCATGTTCGACGTCTCCGAGCGCCCGGACGGAGCCGTCGACGTGCGTTCGTACGCGATCGTCTACGCCTCGCGGATCGGCGGCGACTCCCAGGTGCACCGCGTGTGCGTCTGCGAGGACGTGCTGGTCCGCGTCGAGGGCGGCCTCCAGGTCGCGACCCGCCGGGTGACCCGCGACGACCTGGCCTGACCGGCACTCCAGCGGCGCCCCGCCGCACCTCCATCCGGGATGAGCAGGCTCTGGGGCGTTACCCGAATGCATCACCGCATCCCGGAACCACTGCATCCCAACCGAACAGCCACCTGTGGAGGTTTGCCGAAATGTCGCAGACGACGATCACCCGGCCGGAGGTCTCGGCCCTTCAGGAGGCCGTGCAGGGCGCGGCGGACCGCCTCGTCGAGGCCGGTGCCGCGGGCGTCCAGTTCCGGGTCGCCCGAGGGGACGACGCCTTCGTCGTGACCTCGGGGATCGCCGAGCTGGGCTCCGACCGCCCGGTGCCCGAGGACGGCCGCTTCCGTATCTCCTGCATCACCAAGCCGTTCGTCTCGGTCGTGGTGCTCCAGCTCGTCGCCGAGGGCAAGATCGTCCTCGACAACACGGTGGAGAGCTACCTGCCGGGCCTGCTGCCGTACGGCGAGAAGATCACGATCCGCAACCTGCTGCAGCACACCAGCGGTCTGTACAACTACATGGACTCGTTCCAGAAGCCGGGCGACCGCTTCCTGCGCGACCGCTACAAGCACTACGAGCCGACGGACCTGATCGCCATCGCGGCCGCCAAGCCGCTGGAGTTCGAGCCGGGCACCAAGTTCGCGTACTGCAACACGAACTACTTCATCATCGGCCTGCTCATCGAGAAGGTCACCGGCCGCTCGTACCGCGTAGAGATCACCGAGCGCGTCCTGGAGCCGCTGGAGCTGACCGAGACGGTCCTGCCGGGCGACGACCCGAACATCCCGGAGCCGCACGCCCGCGGCTACATGCAGATCGGCGGCCGTCCCGAGGACGTCACGCTGATGAACCCGTCGGAGGCCGGCTGCGCGGGCGAGATCATCTCGACCACCCGCGACCTCGACACGTTCTTCGCGGCCCTGTTCAGCGGGAAGCTGCTGGCGGAGGCCGAGTTCACCGAGATGACCACGCCGCTCCCGCCTGAGATGATCGAGAACCTGCCGATGGGCATCGGCTACGGCCTCGGCATCATGAAGCTGGAGAACGACACCGACCTCGACCTGTGGGGCCACGGCGCGGGCATCCCCGGCTACGCGACCTTCGCGGCCACCACGCGCGACCTCCGGCACCGCGTCCAGCTGTCGTTCACCATCGGCGACAAGGACTTCGGCCACGACGCGGAGCAGGCCGTCATCCGCGGCGTCAACATCGCCCTGTGCTCCTGAGCCGATGACGACCGACACCCGCTCCCCCGTCACGAAGGCCGTCGTCGTCACCGGAGGCGGTACGGGGATCGGCGCGGCGACCGCACGCGCCTTCGCCGAGGACGGCGCACACGTGCTGATCGTCGGCCGCAGTGAAATGACGCTGAAGGAGACCGCGGACGGGCACGAGCGCATCCACGTGCTCGCCGCGGACATCCACGACCGGGACGCGCCGCAGCTGATCGTCGAGACCGCGCTGAACGCGTTCGGCCGGCTCGACGTGCTGGTCAACAACGCGGCCGTCACGGGATTCGCCCCACTCGACGGGCTGGAGCGCGACTCCGTCCACACCCAGCTCGGTACGAACCTGATCGCGCCGGTGTTCCTGACCCAGGCCGCCCTGGACGCCCTGGAGGCGACCAAGGGGACCGTGGTCAACGTCAGTTCGGCGGGTTCGCTGGGCCGCCGTGCCTGGCCGGAGAACTCCGTGTACGGCATGGCCAAGGTCGCCCTCGACTTCCTCACCCGCACCTGGGCCGTGGAGCTCGCGCCGCGCGGCATCCGCTCGGTGGGCATCGCGCCGGGAGTCGTGGACACCGGCGTCGGTGTCCGGGCCGGGATGCCCGAGGAGGCGTACCGCGGCTTCCTGCGGCAGACGGCCGAGCGGATCCCCTCGGGCCGGGTCGGCCGTCCCGAGGACATCGCCTGGTGGATCGTCCAGCTGACCCGTCCGGAGGCGGCGTACGCCAACGGCACGGTGCTCGCCGTGGACGGCGCCCTGTCGGTGACCTGACCCGCCTTCGGTGGTGTACGAAGGGGCCGCCCGCGCACTGCGCGGGCGGCCCCTTCATCGTGTCCCCGCCAGGGTCAACGGGCGACCTTGGCGGTGACGTAGCGGACCGGGACCTCGATCAGGACCGGTCCGCCGTCGACGCGCAGCGCGTCCAGGGCGTCGATCAGGCGCTCGCGCAGGGCCGCCGACTCGGCCTCGGGAAGGTGCTGCCACAGCAGGCGCATGCCCTGCGTGTGCGACCAGTTCACCCAGGCCTCGCCGGACGCGGCGGTCATCAGGACCGGCTCGTCGGTGATCTCGACGTCGGTGAAGCCGGCCTTCTCCAGGGCGGCCGTCAGGTCACGCGGGTCCTCGAGCCAGGAGTGCAGCTGGCGGTGCAGCTGCTCCGGGTGCCAGGACTCCGGCAGGTACTGCAGCAGCTCGAAGGGGATCAGCGGCGTGAACAGCGGCGGCAGGAAGGGGAAGGTGTCGCGGGAGAAGACCGGGCTCGTGAAGGCGATCCGGCCGCCGTCGGCGAGCAGGCCGGCGTAGCGGGCGAGCGCGGCGCGCGCGTCCGGCAGGAAGATGACGCTGTAGCTGCCGAGCGCCAGGTCGAAGGAGCGGGCCGGCAGGTCGGGGTGCTCCCCGTCCATCACGCGCAGTTCGACGTTGGTGATGCCCTGGCGCTCGGCCTCGCGGCCCGCCTCCTCGATCATCGCGTCGGCGATGTCGATGCCGAGGGCGCGACCGGCCGGGCCGATCAGTCCGGCCGCGGGCAGCAGCGTGGCCCCCAGGCCACAGCCGATGTCCAGCACTCGCTCCCCCGTGCCCGGTGCGGCCAGTTCGACGAGTCGGCGGCCCATGGGGGTGAAGAACTCCACGCCGAGGCGGTCGTAGGCGGCCGCGGCCCCGTTGAAGGCGGCGGTGACCTTCGTCTTGTAGGTGTCGGTGGCGGTGGCAGTTTCCACATTCAGCTCCGGGGTGCGTCGGGCGGCCGGTCCGGCCATGCGCACCCATCGTGCGGGGGCCTCCCCGGGTGGTGGTGGAGCAGTCTTCGAGAGCCGCTGGAAGAGCGGTGCGGGAATGGTCGAATTCCTTTCCAGACGGCGTCCAAATCCCCTGGCGAAGTGGGCTTTTCGGATATCCGGAGCTTGTCCGAAGCGCGCCTTGCGCAGCAGGATTACGAGGGAACCGGAGAGCTGGAGGAAACCCCGTGGAGGGAATGCGATGAGCGCGCAGCTGGACGCGGTACGCCGCATGATCGAGGCGTACAACACCGGAAATACCGCGGACGTCGCGGAATACATTCACCCGGATTATCTCAATCCCGCGGCCATGGAGCACATGGACCTGCGCGGACCCGATTCGTTCGCGATGGCGGTGAAGTGGCTGCGGATGACCTTCTCCGAGGAGGCGCGCCTGGAAGAGGTGCAGCTGGAGGAGAAGGGCGAGTGGGTGCGTGCCTATCTCGTGCTGTACGGCCGCCACGTGGGCGAGCTGGTCGGCATGGCCGCCACCGGCCGGGTGTTCTCCGGCGAGCAGATCCATCTGATCCGCTTCGTCGACGGCAAGATCCGCGACCACCGCGACTGGCCCGACTACCAGGGCACGTACCGCCAGCTCGGTTCCCCGTGGCCCGAGCCGACCGGCTGGAGGGACTGACATGTTTCTGATCACCGGAGCCACCGGCAAGGTCGGCCGCGAGGCCGTCGACCAGTTGCTCGCGCTGGGTCACCCGGTCCGCGCGCTCAGCCGCGACCCGCAGGAGGCGAACCTGCCCGAGGCGGTCGAGGTCGTCGCGGGCAGCCCCGCCGCCCCCGACTCGCTCGCCGTGGCCTTCGCGGGGGTGACCGCCGCCCTGGTGGTGCTCTCGGGCGACGTCGGCGGCGAGGCGGCCAACGTCGCGGCCGCGGCCCGCGCGGCCGGCACCTCGAAGATCGTGCTGCTCTCCTCGGGCGGCATCGAGCACCCGCTGCCGCACGGCATCGCGGACGAGCACCGGGCCGCCGAGGTGGCGATCGAGAAGTCCGGCGTGCCGTGGACCTTCCTGCGCCCCGGCCCGTTCCACGCCAACACCTCGTGGTGGATCCGCACGGTGCGGGAGAGCAGCTCGGTGCGCTGCTGGATCGGCAACAATCCGGGCGCCCCGATCGACGAGTACGACATCGCCTCGGTCGCCGTGGTCGCACTGACCGAGGAGGGCCACACCGGGAAGGCGTACCTGCTCACCGGTCCCGAGACGGTCAGCTCCGAGGAGCAGGCGCGGATCCTGGGCGAGGTGCTGGGCCGGGAGCTGGAGTTCTCGGTGGCCCCCGCCGAGGAGGTCGTGGACGTGTTCACCGGGATCACCGGCGACCGCCCGGCCGCCGAGACCAATGTCGCGGCCCTGCACAGCCCCGAGGTGCCGTGGGCGAAGCCCACGTCCACGGTGCGAGACCTCACCGGGCGCGAGCCGCGCCCGTACCGCGCGTGGGCCGTGGAGAACGCGGCCCTGTTCGACTGACCGGCCGGAATCGAACCTCAGGGGGAATGTGATGACTGACATCCTGGTGACCGGCGCGACCGGTCTGCAGGGCGGTGCGGTGGCCCGCGAGCTGGTGCGCCGAGGCCGGGCCGTCTCGGCCCTGGTGCGTGACCCGCACGCGGCCCCGGCGCGGGCGCTGGCGGAGCTGGGCGTGGGTCTGGTCCGCGGCGACCTCGACGACGAGGCCTCGCTGCGTGCCGCGCTGGAGGGCTTCCACGGCCTGTTCTCCGTACAGAACTTCATGACGCCGGCCGGGCTCGGCGGCGAGGTCCGCCAGGGCCGGGCGCTGGCCCGGGCCGCGAAGGCGGCCGGGATCGGCCATGTGGTCTACAGCTCGGTCGGTGGTGCCGAACGGCACAGTGGTGTCCCGCACTTCGACTCCAAGCGGGGCATCGAGCGGTACCTGGAGGGCCAGGACCTCCCGCTGACGGTGCTGCGCCCGACGTTCTTCATGGACAACTTCGCGGCGCACGGTCCGCAGCTGGTCGACGGCACCTTGGTGGTGCGGCTGGCGCTGAAGCCCGAGGGTCGGGTGCAGTTCATCGCCGTCGACGACATCGGATTCTTCGCGGCGGAGGCCTTCGACAAGCCGGAGCGGTACGTCGGCCACGCGGTGGAGATCGCGGGCGACGAGCTGACCGCGACCGAGGTGGCGCAGGCGTTCGCGGAACGCAGCGGTCTGCCGGCCCGCTTCGAGGAGCTGCCGCTGGACGCCGTGGCGAACAATCCGTACATCCCCAACGGTCCCGAGATCGCCCTGATGTTCGAGTGGTTCCAGGATCACGGGTACCAGGCGGACATCCAGGCGCTGCGGGCCGAGCACCCGGGTCTGCAGTCCTTCGCCACGTATCTCAAGGGCATCGACGTCCCCTCGACCTGACCGGGCGGGAGGCACACGGACGGGGCCGGCGCCGTGGTGGCGCCGGCCCCGTCCGGTCCCTTCCCTGGGGGGCGGGAAGGGAGAGCGGTGGTTCAGGCGTGGCAGGCGGGCAGGCCGCCGTTGAACTCGGCCATCTCCTGGAAGAGGGCGCCCACGTCGAGCGGTTCGCCGGGGGCCGCGCCGGCCAGTTCGGCATACGCCCGGTGCAGGTTGGGCACGAGGCGCTCCGCGTCGAGCAGACCTTCGAGAGGCCCCTCCCCCGCTTCGGCGGCGAGTTCGAGCGGGGTCAGCCCGGCCTCGACCCCGCGTTCGGCGAGCTCGGCGATCCAGCGGAAGTAGGCCACGTTGGCGTCGATCAGCTCGGGTCCGCCGACGGGCCCGTGGCCCGGGACGACGGTCTCGGCCCCCAGGGCGCGGAGCCGCTCCATCGCGGCGAGGGAGCCCGAGACGGACCCCATCAGGCAGAAGGGGGCCGTGCCCGACATCACCAGGTCGCCCGCGAAGAGGACCCGCTGTTCCGGCAGCCACACGGCGGTGTCGTTGGTGGTGTGCGCGGCCGGTCCCGCGTGGAACAGTTCGGCCCGTACGCCGCCGATGTGCAGGGTCAGGGCATCGCGGTAGGTGACGTCCGGCAGGGTGAGTTCGAGGTCGCCCCAGCAGACGTCCGGCCACAGGCCGGTCAGGTGCAGCCCGGCCAGGTCCATCATGGCGCGGGTCTGCTCGTGGGCGATGACCACGGCCTCGGGGAAGAGGTGGTTGCCGAAGGTGTGGTCACCGTGGAAGTGCGTGTTGACCAGGGCACGCGGGGGCCGCGGCACCAGGCGCAGCACCTCGGCCCGCAGGGCCCGGGCGCGCCGCTCGGTGGCGACGGTGTCGACGAGCAGGCTCTGCCCGTTCCCGCCGGCGATCAGGCCCGCGTTGTTCAGGCACCAGCCGCCGTCGCCCTGGACGTAGGCGTACACGTTGTCCGCGATCTCGATGGTGACCGCCCGTACCGCGGACTCCGGTGCGGTCGCGGTCACAGCACGTCCGCCGGGACGAACTCCAGCTCCTTCAGCATCGGCAGGTAGTTGAAGACGTCGTAGTGCTCGATGATCCGGCCGGCCTCGTCGAAGCGGAGCTCCTCGAGCATGTACCAGCTCACCTTCTTGCCGGTGGGGGCCTTGCCGAAGAACTCGCCGAGGTGGGTGGCGGTCACGGTGATGCGCAGGATGACGCGGTCGCCCTCGGCGACGATGCTCTTGACGTCCAGGTGGAGGTCGGGGAAGGCGGCGAGGCCGCCCCGCATGGCGCCGATCATCAGCTGGGTGTCGACGGGACGGTCCTCGGAGAAGTGGCGGATGTCCGGGGCCCAGTGCTGGAGGATGCCGTCCAGCTCCCAGCGGTTCCAGGCGGCGGCGCAGGAGAGCGCGATCTCCTTGTTGCGTTCCTGGATGTTCTGCCCGGCGGTGGCGCCGTCGATCGTCTCGGTCAGGGTGAGGGACATGGCCGCTTTCCTTCTCTGCGTGCGCGTACGCGGTTTCAGGGGATGAGGACGTGCTTGCCGACGGTGGTTCCGTCGAGGAGGGCGCGGACCGCCGCGGCGGCGCCGCCGAGCGGGTGGCGGCCGGCGATCTGCGGGCGCAGGACGCCTTCGGCCGTCAGGCGGCACAGTTCGGCGTAGTCGGTGTTGAACGCCTTGCCGGGCTTGACGTAGTACATCGACATGCGGCGTCCGCCGGTGAGGCCGAGGTGGCGGGTGAACCAGCGGGCCACGGTTCGGCGCAGCGCCGGGACGTGCGGCCGGAACCACTGGCCCGGGCGGTAGCCGGCCACGGAGGAGTCGAAGGAGACGAGCGTCCCGCCCTCGGCGAGCATCTTCCAGGCCACGTCCAGACCGGAGCCGCCGATGTGGTCGAAGACGGCGTCCACGCCCTGCGGGGCGAGCTCGCGCACGGCTGCGCCGAGGTCGGGGGTGCGGTAGTCGAGGGGCTCGGCGCCGAACTCCCGTACGGTGTCGTGCTTGGCGGGCGAGGCCGTCCCGATGACGCGCAGGCCGTGGTGGACCGCGAGCTGGGCGAGCAGGGCGCCCACGCCGCCGCTGGCGCCGTGCACGAGGACGGTCCTGCCCGGCTCCAGGCGGGTGAGGCGGTGCAGCATCTGGTAGGCGGTGACGCCGTTGGTGACGAGGGAGACGGCCAGTGCGGCGTCCAGATCGGCGGGGGCCGCGGCGAGCGTCTTGGCCGGCAGTTCGACGTAGCGCTGCCAGGCGCCCTGGCGGGGCATCGCGGCGATCCGGTCGCCGGACTTCCAGGCGGTGACGCCGGGGCCGACCTCGACGATCGTGCCGACCAGGTCGTAGCCGGGGACGAAGGGAAACTTGGGAGGGAAGGGGTGCAGGTGCTGGAGCATCTGCACCTCGGCGTACGAGACGCCGGCGGCCTCGACCTCCACGACGACCGTGCCCTTGCGGGCGGTGGGGCGGGCGCCCTCGTCCGGGACGACGTACCGCTCGGGATCGCCGCTGCCGGTCATCCGGACCAGCGCGTTGACCTCGGCGGGGGCCTGTGTACGGGCGGGGGCGGCGGCCCCGGCGTGTTCGGTGGAGTCGATGCTCATGCGGCTACCTCCTGGGCGGCCGGCGCGAAGTCGGCGGCGTGGTCGGCGGCCCACCGCGCGAAGGTCAGCGCGGGGCGGCCGGTGATCTGCTCGACGGTGGCGACCGGGACGGGCGGGTGGGCGACGGCGTCGGCGAGGTAGCCGAGGACCATCTCGACGACCGGCTCCGGCATGACCTGGCTCATGAACACGCGGGCCTGGTCGGGGGTGATCTCCTGGAACTCGACCGGGCGGCCGATGGCCTCGGCGATCTGCGCGACCTGCTCGGCCTGGGTGACGGCCTGCGGGCCGGTGAGCACGTACGCCTGACCGGCGTGTCCGTCCTCGAGCAGTGCGGCGGCGGCGACGGCCGCGACGTCGGCCTCGTGGACGAGCACGCGCGGGGCGTTGCCGTAGGGGGCGCGCACGACGCCCTCGGTGCGGATGGAGTGGGCCCACTTCCACAGCACGTTGGTGGCGAACTCGTCCGGGCGGACGAAGGTCCATTCGATGCCGGACTCCTCGACGGCACGCTCCACGGCGCGGTGGTGCTCACCGCTGTGGTTGTCGCCGGAGGTGTCGAGCACCGAGGACGAGGAGAGGACGACGATCCGGCGGACGCCGGCCTCCTTGGCCGCGGAGACGACCTCGCGGGCGGTCCCGGGCACGGGGAAGAGGTAGAGGCGCTCGACGCCGACGAGCGCGTCGCGCAGCGTCCCGGGCCGGTCGAGGTCGCCCTCGAAGACCTCGACGGCGTCGGGCAGGCCCGCGGTGGCCGGGTTGCGGGTGAGCGCCCGTACCGGCACCCCCGCGGAGACGAGGTGGCCGACCACATGGCGGCCGACGGATCCCGTGGCTCCTGTCACCAGTACTGTCACGCGCCTGCTCCACCCTGTTCGACCCGGTCTCCCGGGGCCTCGGTCTGTTGTGCTGCCAGCGTCGGCGCCGCCCCTGGAGGGGGCTTGGAGAGCGGGTCGAGGGTGGGAACAGGCCGTCAGCCGGCGGGGAGCGGTTCCTGGCGGGCGTCGGTCCCCGGCGTCCCGTGCAGTTCGGTGTACCGGTCGACGTACTGCTCGATGCCGTCGAGGACGCGCTGGAGCCCGAAGCCGAAGCCGCCGTCGGCTCCCAGGCCCGCGCCGGGCTCCTCGAAGACGCCGGACATCCAGACCCGCGTGAGGTTGGGGTAGTGGGAGAAGGGGATCAGCCGTTCCAGCAGTGGGCCGCTCTGCTCGTACCACTCGTCGTAGCTGAGTCCGGAGCGGCGCTCGTCGTGCTCGGCGTCCGCCGACTGCTGGACGGCACCGCGGACATAGCCGTTGACCAGATGGACCAGGGTGAGCAGGTCCCGCTCGGGCAGGCCGGTGGTGGCGACGGCACCGAGCACCGCGTCCCACACGGCGGTCTCGTTGGGGCCCATCAGCATCCGGGAGGAGAACAGCGGAGCCGCCCACGGGTGGCGGCGGGCGATGTCCCTGCTGCCGTACGCGTACGTCTCCAGGGCCTCGCGCCAGTGGGTGGCGCCTTCCAGGGAGGGAGATTCGCCGAGGACCTCGTCCAGCATGCAGTTGACGAGTTCGGCGCGGCCCGGCACGTAGGTGTAGATCGACATGGTCGAGACCCCGAGCGGCTCCGCCACCTTGCGCATGGAGAGCGCGGCCAGTCCCTCGGCGTCCGCGAGTTCGATCGCGGCGCGTACGACGCGGTCGACGGTCAGGCCCTTGCGGGGACCCGGCGAGGGCCTGGTCGGGGTCGCCGCGTCCGCGTCGCGGGCCCGCCACAGCAGCGTCAGGGTCCGTGCAGGGTCCATCTTTCGGCCAACTTCTTTTCCCATGACTGGTTTAGCCCCGTTCTGAAGAGGTAACTCTGTACACCGTACAGATTCACTCTGTACGGTGTACAGAGTTGCTGCCGCGGTATCGATTCCCCCGCGGCACCGCGGCAGCGACCTTCCCATACGCAGCAGAGAGCGAGCCGCCCTTGTCCTCCACCACCGATCACGGCGCCGCAACCCCGGCGAACGCGCGCGTGAACGCCACCGGCCGTCAGCGGAAGAAGTTCGAACTGCGCCGGGGCACCCGCAAGCTGACCCTTGCCCTGCACGTGGTCACCTCGGTCGGCTGGGTCGGTCTCTCCCTGTCCATGGCGGTCCTCGCCGTCATGGGGTACACCACGGAGGACGCCGCCATCGCCAAGGGCGTCTACTACGCGATGTACGTCTTCGACGACACGAGCGTGACGGTCTTCAGCCTCGCCGCCGCGATCACGGGCATCCTGCTGTCCTGCGGGACCAAGTGGGGCCTGCTGCTGCACTGGTGGATCGTCGTCAAGTGGGTCATCACCCTGTTCATGACGTTCTTCGCGTGGTTCGTGATCCACCCGATCGTGATGGACGCCAGCGAGCGCACGGCCACGGCCGGCGGCGCCGCGCCGGACCCGGGCGGGGCCGGAGTCTTCCTCGTGTGGAGCGTGCCCGCACTGTTCGTGCTGCTCACCGTCGCCGCGGTGGTCTCCGTGTACAAGCCCTGGGGTAAGACCTCCCGGGGCCGGGCGGCCCAGCCGGCGGGCCGCCGCCGCTAGGGCCTGTCCTTCGGATCGGGCCGGGACCGGACCGCCCGGACCGATCCGGAAGGGACGGCCGGGCCGCCGGCTTCATCGGGCGGCGCGGGCCTCGTCGAACGCCGCGCACCAGTCGGGCAGGCTGGGCGCGGCCAGCAGGGTGGTCCCCATCAGGAGGGCCCGGAAGCCGCCGTGCACCAGCGACGCCGCCCGCTCGGGCGTGTCGATGGCACTGGCGCTCACCGGGAAGTGGGTGCCGGTGCGCAACAGTTCGGGCAGCAGGGCCGCGCCCCGCTCCGGATCACCCGCGAGCCGCTCCCTGGTCGCGATGTCCTTGTTGTTGACCGCGACCACGCACTGTGCACCGCGGTGCACCTGTGCCGCCTCCGCCGCGTCGGCGACCTCGACGAACGGGGTCAGGCCGCACTCCAGGGCGTGGTCGGTGAGCTTGGCCAGCGCACCGGACGGTAGCACCTTGGCGGTCAGCAGGACGGCGGAGGCGCCCAGGGCTCGGGTGCGTTCGAGCTGACGGCGGCTGGTGACGAAGTCCTTGCGCAACAGCGGGAGCGGTGTCAGCGCGGCGACCTCGGCCAGCAGTTCCTCGGTGCCGCCGAACCAGCGGCCGGTGACGACCGAGACACACGGAGCGCCCGCCTCCTCGTAGCCCCGTACGATCTCGGCGATCGAGCGCCCGCGGGTCAGGTCGAGGCCGTCGGCGTTGCGCCGTTTGACCTCCATGACCAGGGGGCGGCGGGCAGCCTCGAGAGCCTCGGTGAAGGCGGTGGCAGGGGCGGTGTGGCGTGTGCTTGCGGTCATCCGGTTCTCCAGGAACGTGTGACGGCGGCGGCTCGCTCGGCGTTCAGCCGGCCCGCGTGGTCGCGGGCCGCCGAGTCCACGTCGATACCGAGGAAGCGCGGGTGGGCCCGCGCGCCCGCGAAGGCGTCGCGGTTGTCCACGCGCAGACCACCGGCCAGCAGGAAGGGCAGGGTGGTGCGGTCGGCGAGGGCGGTGACGTCGGTGTCGTCGAGCGCCTGGGCGGTGCTGCCGATACGACCGTCGGCCGCGACCGCGTCGTACAGGAAGCAGTCGGCGCCCGCCCGTTCGTACGCGCCCGTCAGGCCTCGCTCGGCGCATTCCCCGTCCTTGAGGTGCAGCACCTTGGCGATCCGCAGGCCGGGCGGTCCCTGCGTGCGCAGGGCACGCACCACCGCGGGGCTCTGGTAGCCGTGCAACTGGATCCAAGGGGTTCCGGCGGCGGCGACCGCCTCAAGCAGCAGGGCGGTATCGGAGGCGAAGGTGACCAGCACCGGGGCCAGACCCCGGTCGCGGGCGGCGGCGGACAGCACGGTCAGCCGGTCGAGCTCCAGTTCCGCCGGGCCGCCGGGCACCCGGTACCAGAGGCCGACCAGGTCCGCGCCCGAGTCCGCCACCCGGTGCACCTCGACGGTACTGGTGGCCCCGCAGAATTTGACGAGCATCAGACGGCCGGTGCCGGGGCCGGATCCGGGGCCTCGGCCGGGGCCCGCCGGGCGTCGCGTACGAGGGAGCCCGGGGCGAAGGCGGTGCCGTCCGGTCCGATCAGCCCGGGGTGGGCCGCCCGCAGGTCGGCCAGCACCGCCTCGTACGGCAGGTCGTCGAACTCCCCGTGGAAGCGCAGGAACTCCATCTGTCGCCGGCCCTGGAGGTCGAACGGGTGGTGCAGGCTGTCGGCGGTTCCGTCGAAGTCCAGCGGCGCCATCCCGTACAGCCGGCACAGCGTCCTGTTGAAGACGGGGGTGGCTTTCACCCAGCCGTTCTCCAGCCGCACCGAGGTCAGGCAGTGCTGGTGGAAGACGTCCCCGCCCAGCAGCTCCTTGAGCCGGCCGGAGGCGAGGTGGTTGCGTACGTCGGTCAGCACCAGGCGCGCCGGGATGCCGAGCGAGCGCAGGCCGGCCGTGTACAGCACCGACTTGTGCAGGCACATACCGGAGCGGGCCCGGGCGACGCTCCCGGCCCGTAGGCCGGTGCGCGACAGGTCGGCCCCGTAGACCTCGTAGCGGATCCGGTCGCGCACCGCGTAGTACAGCGCGACCGCCTGCGCGGTGGGGGTGGTGGCCTCGTCCGGCACGGCGCTCGCCACGAACGCGCGGACCTCCGGCGAGCCGTGGTCGATGAATTCGGTGGCGGCGAGCTCGGCGGGCACGGCCTGCCCGGTCGACGGGGTGGTCATGGCGTCAACTCTGCTTCCGGTCGGGGTCGTGGGCGGCTGCTTCACAAACCGAGCAGCGAGGCGATGCGGTTGCGCTGGATCTCGGAGGTGCCTGAATAGATGGTTCCGGCCACCGCGTTGCGCAACTCCTTCTCGATGCCGTACTCGGCCATGTATCCGTTGCCGCCGAATATCTGTACGGCGCTGAGAGCCGAGGCGACGTTCGCCTCGCTGGTGACCAACTTGGCCATGGCGATGTCACGGGTGACGTTCTCGCCCGCGGCCATCTTCTCGGCGGTCGCGTAGAGCCAGTGCCGGGCCGTCTCCACACCGACCTCCATGTCCACGATCTTGTGGGACACGGCCTGGTACGCGCCGATGGGCTGCCCGAACTGGGTACGGCCGCGCGCGTACTCCACGCACCGCGCGATTCGGTGACGCATCTCCCCCGCGTTGATCACGAAGGAGCACAGGATCTCCCAGCGCATCACGTGGTCGAGCACGAGGAAGCCGCCGCCGACCCGGCCGACGACGCGGTCGGCCGGTACCCGGCAGTCGTCGAAGTAGAGCTCGCTGAGCGGTGAGGTGCGCAACCCCATCTTGGCGACGGGGTTGCCGACGGTCAGGCCCGGGGTGTCGCGCTCCACGAGGAACGCGGTGATGCTGAGCGGTCCGGGGCGCTCGCTGGTGCGGGCGTACACGGTGAACAGGTCCGCGACGGGCCCGTTGCTGACGAACGCCTTGCTGCCGTTCAGGACGAAGTGGTCGCCGTCGCGCACCGCACGGGTGCGCATGGCCAGGGCGTCGGAACCGCTGTCGGGCTCGCTGATGGCGTGGGCGCCGATCAGTTCGCCCGAGCAGATGCCGGGCAGGTAGCGCTCCTGGAGCCCGGGGGAACCGAAGCGGTGCATCGGCACCCCGGTGGAGACGATGTGCGTGCACACCGAGAAGTTCAGGCCGGCGTCCCGGCATCCCTCGCCGAGCCCCTCCAGTACGTACATGGTGGTGAGCAGGGACTGGCCGAGGCCGCCCCACCGCTCGTCGAAGGGCAGGCCCAGGATGCCGGTCGAGGCGACGGCCGCCCAGTTCTCGGGGGAGAAGGCGGCCTCCGCGTCCCGTTCGACGTGCCCGGCGCTCAATTTTTCCAGCCAGGGCGCCAGGCCGTCGCGCAGCGCCTGCTGGTCCGCAGTCCAGTTGATCATCGAATCAGTAGTGGGAGTACTCGGCGGAGTCCAGGTCGTGGACCTCGTCACCCCGCAGGGCGGGGGTGAACATGCACACCAGGCGCAGGTCCTCGTGCGGGGAGGCGACCAGCCAGTGGGCGTCGTGGCGGTCGAGCGCGTAGAGGGTGCCCGGGGTGATGGGGTGGGAGTTGCCCGCGATGTCGATGACCTCGCCGCTGCCCTCGATGCAGTAGCAGCTCTCCATGTGGTTGCGGTACTCCAGGCGGGACTTGGTGCCCGCGCGGACGATGGTGTCGGTGATGGTGTAGCCGACCCCGTCCTGCTGGGTGAGGAAGCGGCGGCTGAGGCCGTTGCCCCAGTCGACCGTGGTGACCTCTTCGAGCTTACGAACGATCATGGGTGTCTCTCCTTTGCCAGATCGGGCCGGCGGACGGTCCCGCCGGCCGTACGTAGTTCCCGTACGAAGGAGGCGAACTCCTCCACGGGGTCGCGGCCCTGGGTCAGGGCCGCTTCGATACGGGCCACACCGGCGCTGCCGACCACGGCGGCGTCGGCGCCCAGGCCCGCAAGGAGCTCGATGTCCTCGGCCGTCCGGACCCCGAAGCCGACGGCGACGGGGACGGCGCAGGCACCGCGCACGCTGGTGATCGCCCGGGCGAGCCGGGCGTGGTCGGGGGCGGCGGAGGTGCCGCTGCGCCCGTAGTGGGCGACCAGGTAGAGGTAGGCGGAGGCGTGGCGCGTCGCTTCGGCCACCGCGTCGGGGCCCGAGACCGCGTAGCAGGTGCTCACGAGGGCCAGGCCGGCCCGGTGTGCGGCCTCGTAGTGGGCGGTGCGCAGCCGCGGTGGTACGCCGTGCAGCAGCAGCCCGTCGCAGCCGGCGTCGCGGACGGCCGCGGCGAAGTCCGCGGGATCGGTGCCTCGTACGGTGTGGCTCCAGTCGGCGAGCAGAGCGATCCGCAGGTGGCGCAGACCCGGGCGGATCCGGGCCACGGCGGCCAGGGTCCGCTCCAGGTCGGCGCCGGTGGCGAGCGCCCGGTCGGCGGAGCGGCGGATCACGGGGCCGTCGGTGACGGAGCCGGGGAACGGCACGGCGAGTTCGAGGCAGTCGACCTCGTTCTCGTCGAGCAGGGCGGCGAGCTCGGGCAGCCGCTCCAGCGGCGGGTCTCCCGCGTTCAGGAAGACCGCCAGGCCGGGCCGGCCGGGCCGCCGCCGGGCGAAGAACCCCGCGCCGGAGGCGGCTTGCACGGTCGGCGCACCGCCCGGGGTGTCGGCTCGTTCAGGCATGGACGGCCGCCCGGGTCCGCAGCCGCCGCAGGAGCGCCAGCGCGCCGCCGTCGTGGATCACGGCGCGGGCGCCGCGCAGCGCCTCGTGCCAGTCGCTGGTGGCGCGGCCCGCGACGGCGAGGGCGGCGGCATTGAGGCACACCGTGTCCTCGGCCTCCGGGGTTCCCTCGCCGCCGAGGACGGCGGTGAAGTACGCCACCGGGTCGCTACCGCGCGGGCGCAGCCCCTCCAGGGTGCCGGGGCGCAGTCCGAGGAGGGCGGCGTCGAGGGTGAACTCGTCCTCGCCGTCGGCCTCGTACGCGTGCACCCGGTTGGGGGTGCAGGCCAGCAGCTCGTCCGCGCCCAGGTCGTTGCCCGCCAGCCAGACCCGGCGGCCGGTGCCGCGGGCGACGTGCGCGGCCGCGGTGCGCAGGCCCGGCGCCAGGCGGGCGTCGGCGACCCCGGTGACCTGCGCGGAGACCGGCATGTCGGCGAGGAAGGGACCGAGCGCGTTGACGAAGCGGCCGAGCCCTCGGATGTCCAGGGGCAGCACGGCGCGGGCCAGCAGTGCCAGCTCCGCCGGGTAGACGAAGTACCCCGCGAAGGCGATGTTGCAGTGCTCCAGCAGCTCGTGGGTCTCCTCGTACGACCGGGTCGGCGGGATGCCGAGGTGGTCCAGCAGGTCGAGCGAGCCCATGGAGGAGGTGTAGGCGCGCGATCCGGTCTTGACGACCGGGGTGCCCATCGCGGCGGCGACCAGGGCGGCCGCGGTGGAGACGTTGAAGGTACGCGGACCGCCGCCGGTGCCGACGATGTTGACCGCACGGTCGAAGGCGCCGGTGCCGCCTGCCGCGGGACCCGGGCGGCGTTCGGCCAGCGAGTCGAGCAGGGCGGTGAGCGTGGTGCGGCCGGGCATCGCGGTGGAGAGCGAGGCGAGCAGGGCGACGGCTTCGCCCCGGCGCAGCCCGCCCTCGTGCAGCCCGTCCCAGAACGACCGCCAGAGCGGCAGGTCCACCGGACGGTCCTGCCCGATGACGGCGGCGACGGCGTCGTGCATGGTTACGCGGCCTCCGCCTGCTGCCGCGACGCGTCCGTGATGAACGCGTCGATGGCCGCGACCGAGCGGAAGGACTCCGGGTCGAGGTCGAACTCGTCGGTGTTGATGTGGTGGACCTCTTCCAGCCAGGCGATCACCTTGAGCAGGCCGAGGCTGTCGACGACGCCGTTCTCCAGCAGATCGAGGTCCGCGTCCAGCTCACCCGCGGGAACGTCCGGCAGGAACTCGCGGACCATGAACTCCTTGATGGCCGGGATGCGTTGCATGTCAGTTCTCCTTGGTGAAGTGGGCTCGGACGACCTGGTCGCGGTCGACCTTTCCGGTGGAGGTCCGTGGCAGCGGGCCGTCGGTGATCCGCAGGACCGAGGGGACGGCGGCCCGGGGCAGGCCCCGGGCCAGGTGTCCACGCAGGGTGAGGCTGTTGAGGTCCGTGCCGGGCGCGCGGCGGGCCACCGCGTGCAGCAGCGTGCCCGCCACCGGGTCGGGCAGGGCCAGGACGGCCGCTTCGAGGACTTCGGGGTGTTCGAGCAGGACGTGCTCGGTCTCCTGCGGGTTGATCCGCACACCCCGGACCTTGACCTGGAAGTCGGTGCGGCCGGCCAACGTGAGGGTGCCGTCGACGGACCGGGTCACGAGGTCGCCACTGCGGAACCAGCGGCGCCGGTCGGCCCCCGCGGGGTGGTCCACGAGGACGGCCGGGCCGGCCGCCGCGTCGCCCAGGTATCCGTCGGTCTGGAAGGGGGTGGTGACGTACAGCTCACCGGTTCCGGGGCCGTCGAGCACCGTGCCGTCACGGCCGACGAGCAGGGCGCCGGTGCCGGGCAGCGGGGAGCCGAGGGGCAGCGCAAAGGCGGGGTCCTCGGCGCCGGTGAGCTCGTACAGGAAGCTGTCGTTGGTCTCGGTGCAGCCGTACAGGTTGTACAGCCGGGCGCCGGGCAGCAGATCGGGCAGGGCCGTGCGCAGCGGGGCGGGCAGCGCGTCCCCGGTGAACAGGGCGTGCCGGACGCCCGGGACGACGGCGCCGCGCTCGTGGGCCGCGTCGGTGAGCAGCCGGTAGAACAGGGGAACCGCCTGGACGATCTCGGGCCGGTGGCGCAGCAGCAGGTCCAGCAGGTAACCGCCCTGCAGCGCCCGCTCGGTGTCGGCGAGCACGACCCGGCCACCGTGGGCGAGGGTGGTCCATACGTCGAGCAGGCAGAGGTCGAAGTTGAGGGGCGCGTAGTTCAGGACGGTGGTGCCGGGGGCGATCCCGAAGGCGTCCGCGGCCCAGTGGGTGAAGCGTGCGACGGCCTCGCCGGACAGCGGCACGATCTTGGGCGTGCCGGTGGAGCCGGAGGTCGTCAACAGCAGTGCGGGGGCGCAGGCCGGTCCCCTGTGCGGTGCGGCGTCGGGGAACCGCGGGTCCGTGGGCTCCGGGAGCGGGGTGTCCGGTGTCGTGAGCACCTCTTCCACGCCCGCCTGCGCGTACAGCCGTCGCAGCACGTCCGCGCCGAGCAGCGGCGAGGGCAGCAGCACCGGCCGCCGTTCCAGCAACGCGGCCAGGACCAGGGCGATGACCGCCGGCGACTTGACCGCGGGCACGCCCAGCGGGGTGTCCAGCGGGCTACGGGCGAGGCGGGCCCGCTCCGTGGAGGCCCGGTGGAGCAGGGCTCCGTAGCTGACCACCTCGTCCCGCCACACCAGTGCGGTCGCCTGCGGGCTCCGCCGGGCCTGGGCGAGGATGCTGTCGGCGACGGAGCGAGGTGGGCGGACGGCCACGGTAGCGGCGCTCTTCACGGGCCTGGACTCCTTCCGGTCCTCACGGATGAACCTCTCGACCCGATCGTGGTTTCGGCGGCTGGAGGATCATCGGAGTTCCGCCGGCGGCCCCGGATGCCGACCGGACGCATGTCGTCGAGCCGGCGCTCGGGGGTTCCGGGGTACGCCGGCTCACGGGCCGCTACCGGCCGCCGGTGCCCAGGTCGGGGGGAAGCCGAGCGGGACCTGTGCGCGGGCCGGGCACGTCAGTTCGGCGTCCCTCGGTCCGGTCGCCCGATCCGGCGACGAGGGCCACCGGATCGTCGCTGAACACGTGCGGCACCGACGGATCGGGAGCCGGAAGGGACGGGCTGGTGCCGTGGCCGGGAAGGTTTGCCGGGTCGCGGCGTCCGGTGCGGTGGATCTCCCCCAGCTACCGCTGGGAGGGGCCCCGGGCGGAGGGCCCCGGCTCGTACCGGACGTACGTGCGTGGTCCGACAACGCGGCGAGGTGCCGTGACGGGCGTCGCGACCCGGTGAACCTTCCCGGTCACAGCACTAGGAGTTGTCCTCCAGGAGTCCGCCGAGGACGAGGGCCTGCTCGGTGTCGGGCGGACCGACCGGCCACCAGACGCCCTCGACCTCGCGGTACGGGTACCAGCGCGCGTCGCGGCCCCGGCGCAGCTGGAGGCCCCGCCCGGTCAGTGTCCAGTGGTTGCCGGACACCTCCAGCTCGGGCAGCTCGTCGGCCTCCCAGGCGGCCGCCAAGGCCGAACGGGCCCGTGCGGTCTCCTGGGCGGGCGGCTCCCAGGGCTGTTCCAGCGTGTCGAGGCCCGCCGGGCCGCCGTAGCGCCAGGCGAGTGCGGCCCGGTCCAGCTCGGCCGCGCGGGGCGAGGCCGCCCGCAGCCGTTCGGGCACCCGCGGGTCGGGGTGGGTCGCGGCGATCCGTACGGTGTCCTGCCAGGCGTCGAGCGGCCGGGGCGGCTCGGCGGTGATCCCGTGGATGTACGCGAGGAGGGCGCGGGCGCGCACGGCGGCATCGGCGACCAGGCGCTCCAGCGGGTCCGCGGCGATCCCGGTGGCCGGTTCGGGCTCCTCGGCCGGGGCGGCGAGGGCGGGCAGCGGCGGAAGCGGCGGCAGCTCCGCCACCGGGAGGGCGTACGCCTCGGCGGCGGGGGTTCCGCGCGGCGCCGCGCCGGCGCCGGCGGCGGCGGCCGCGGCGGCCTCGTCCGACTCCTCGACCACGGCGTCGTCGGCGCCGTCCATCGCCATCATGGCCCGCAGCATCAGGACCGACTTCAGCCCCTCCGCCGCCTCCTGGGCGTCGCGCCCCCGGACGAGCAGCAGCAGCGCCGCCTCCTCGTCCAGGAGCCACGAGAACTGGTAGGCGAGCGCCACCGCGTGCGCGCAGGGGTGGTCCGGCTCGTCGCAGTCGCAGTCCGGCTCCAGGTCCCCGTAGCCGGGCAGCAGGCCGAGCCGGGCGTCCTCCGCCGCCTCCAGCAGGTCGGGCGGGAGTTCTCCCTCCAGCACCGCCTCGGTCTCGGCGGGCCGGTCCGCGGTCTTCTCCCACAGGGCGTCCCAGTCCTCGTCCTCGAACACCCGCAGGGTCAGCTCGGTGGTGAACGGACTGTCCTCGCCGCCGTGGACCTGTGCGGCGATCCGGCCGGGGCTGACGGTGAGCGGGCCGATCCGGCCCGAACGGGCCATCGCCCGGGCCCGCTTGAGCCGATCCTCCTCGGGCCAGGCCTCCTCCACGGCCTCCGCGAACACGCCGCCCCACCAGGACTTGCCGCGGGCCCGGCCGCCCTTGCGCGCGGCGAAGGCGGAAAATCCCCGGGCGCCGTCGTGTCCTTCGGCCATCACGTGCTCCTCAGCTCGACCAGGTTCGCCAGCTCATCGTTGCCGAGCGTGCTCAGCGCCTGCTCGCCCGCGCCGAGCACGGCGTCGGCGAGCTCCTGCTTGGACGCCAGCATCGCGGCGATCCGGTCCTCGATGGTGCCCTCGGCGATGAGCCGATGGACCTGGACCGGCCGGGTCTGGCCGATCCGGTACGCGCGGTCGGTGGCCTGCGCCTCGACGGCCGGGTTCCACCAGCGGTCGAAGTGCACCACGTGGTCGGCGCGGGTCAGGTTGAGGCCGGTGCCGGCCGCCTTGAGCGAGAGCAGGAAGACCGGGACCTCGCCGTCCTGGAAGCGCCGGACCATGTCCTCGCGGCGGGGCACGGGGGTGCCGCCGTGCAGCAGCTGGGCGGGCACCCCTCGCTCGCGCAGGTGTGCCTCGAGCAGCCGGGCCATGGCGACGTACTGGGTGAAGACGAGGACGGCCCCGTCCTCCGTGACGATGGTGTCGAGCAGCTCGTCGAGCAGCTCGAGCTTGCCGGAGCGGCCGCTCAGCCGCACCGCGCCGCCGGAGCCCCCGCCGCCCTCCTTCATGAAGTGGGCCGGGTGATTGCAGATCTGCTTGAGTCCGGTGAGCAGCTTGAGGACCAGGCCGGAGCGGGCGATGCCCTCGGTGGCGCGGATCTCGGCCATGACCTCCGCGACGAGCTTCTCGTACAGGGCGCTCTGCTCGGCGGTCAGGGCGACAGGCCGGTCCGTCTCCGTCTTGGGCGGCAGTTCGGGGGCGACCCCCGGGTCGGTCTTGCGGCGGCGCAGCATGAAGGGCCTGACGAGGTCGGCGAGGCGGGCGGCGGTGTCGGCGCCCTCGGCGCCGGGCGCTCCGGTGCGCTCGGCCTCGATCGGGGCCATCCAGCGGCGGCGGAAGTGCCCGTAGCCGCCGAGAAGTCCGGGGGTGGTCCAGTCGAGGACGGCCCACAGTTCGGAGAGGCTGTTCTCGACGGGGGTGCCGGTCAGCGCGATCTTGGCGCCGGCCGGGATCAGGCGCAGTGCGCGGGCGGTGGCGGACGCCGGGTTCTTGACGTGCTGGGCCTCGTCGGCGACGGCCATGCCCCAGGGGTGGTCCGCGAGCCGGTCGGCGTCCAGGCGCATGGTGCCGTACGTGGTGAGGACGAACCCGTCGCCGGCCCCGTCGAGGGTGCGGCCGGGTCCGTGGAAGCGGCGTACGGGGGTGCCGGGGGCGAACCGGCCCACCTCGCGCTCCCAGTTGCCGAGCAGGGAGGCCGGGCAGACCACCAGGGTGGGGCCCTGGCTGCGCGGGTCCTCCTGGCGCAGCAGGTGCAGGGCGATGAGCTGGACGGTCTTGCCCAGGCCCATGTCGTCGGCGAGGCAGCCGCCGAGGCCGAGCGAGGTCATCCGGTCCAGCCAGCGCAGCCCGCGCAGCTGGTAGTCGCGCAGGGTGGCGTCCAGGGCCGCGGGCGGGGCGAGCTGTTCGTCGCCGCCGTCGGGTTCGGCGAGGCGGGCGCGCAGGGCCACCAGCCAGGGTCCGGGGACGACGGGGACGTGCTCGCCGGCGATCTCCGTGAAACCGCCGAGGGCGGCGGAGAGCGCCTCGATGGCGGTGAGCGGCTTCAGTTCGCGGGTGCGGGCCTTGCGGGCGAGCTCGGCCGGTACGAAGACCCAGCGGTCGCGCAGGCGCAGGACGGGCCTGCCCTCTTCGGCGATCCGCGCCGACTCCTCCTCGGTGAGCGGCTCGCCGTCCAGGCACAGCTGCCAGCGCAGGTCGACGGTGCCGTCGCCCATGAAGGAGCGCAGGTCCGCGGGCGGGGTGCGGTCGGCGCCGACCAGGGCGTGGGCGCTCAGGCCGCGGGCGGCGGAGCCCTCGGGCCAGTGGACGTCGATGCCGTGGGCGCGCAGCCGGGCCCCGGCCCCGCCCAGCAGGGCCGTGGTCTCGCGGTCGTCGAGGACGATCTCGCGGGGCACCGGCAGCAGCCGCTCCAAGGGCTCCCACACTCCGGCGGCGCGGCGTACGGCGAGCACGGTGTCGGTCTGGGCGCGCGGCCCCAGGGCGTGCGGTGCGCCGTCGAAGAGCTCCGCGGCGGCCAGGTCCACGGTGGGGTCGGCGAGGTCGGCCACGCGCGGTCGGATCCGGACGAGCGGCCGGTCCTCGCCCTCGCCCACGACGACGGCGAGGGAGACCCGGACGCCGGAGTCGACGCCGAGGGAGATCTCCTCGGCCCAGGCGCGCAGTTGGGGCACGTACTGGGGGGCGGTGGCGGCGAACGCGGCGCGGCCGGTGGCGGCCTCGGCGGCCGCGGTACGGGGCAGGACGTCGGCGACGGCGTCCAGGAAGGCCCGCAGCCGGCCGTCCGCCTCGGGCAGCAGCTCGGTGCCGGGGACGGGCAGGGCGAGCGCCTCGGGGGGCGCCGCGGCGGCCAGTTCCCGCAGCCGCCGTACGTCCTCGGGGTCGTAGGGGCCGGTCCGCCAGGCATCGTGGCCGCCGGCGGAGACGCCCGGCAGCAGGCGTTCGCGGGCGGCGAGGTGCAGGGCGAGGCCGAGGGCCGCGCCCCAGAAGGCGGCGGCCGGGTGGACCGGGTCGGAGCCGTCCGGGGCGGCCCGCCGCTCATCGTGGAGGCGGCGGGCGTGGGCCAGTACGGGCAGCGCGTCCTCGAGCTCCAGCCGGAGCACCGGCAGGACGCGCGGTCCGTCGGCGGTGAGCAGGGATGCCTCGGCGGGCCGGCCGCCCGGCACGTCGGGCGGTGGACCGCCGTCCGGGTTCCACAGGAGGATCCGGCCGGTCCTGGCCGGATCCCCGGGTTCGAAGACGGCCGCGGACCGGGCCAGGAGGCCGGCCTGCTCACGCGCAATCCACACCATGCGTTCGCTTCCTCGGTTGTTCTGGTCTGCTCCGCCGCTCCACGGTGATCAGGTTGTCAGATTCCTGAACTTGCGTACGGAGAGCGGGAAGAAGACGGCGCACAGAATGACGGGCCAGACCACGGCCATCAGCAGGGAGTGCTGGGCGATCCAGGAGTCCCCGCTCCAGCCGGGATTGCCGAACAGCTCACGTGTGGCGAGCACGGTGGAGGACAGCGGGTTCCACTCGGCGATCGTGCCGAGCCAGCCCGGCATCGTGGAGGGGGCGACGAAGGCGCTGGTGAGGAAGCCGATGGGGAATTCGAGGGTCTGCACCATGGTGATGCCCTCGGGTCCGCTCATCAGCAGGCCGAGGTAGACGCCGGCCCACACGAGCGCGAAGCGCAGCAGAAGCAGCAGGCCGACGGCCAGGACCGTGTCGCCCAGGCTGCCGTGGGCCTGCCAGCCCATCAGCAGGCCGACGCCCATCAGGACGGCGAGCGCGAGCACCGAGCTGATCATGTCGGTGACGGCCCGGCCGAGGACCACCGCGGAGGGGGACATCGGCAGGGTGCGGAATCGGGAGGTGATGCCGCGGTTCTTGTCGGCGGCGACGGCGGTGACCGTCTCGCCCATGCCGAAGACCATCGTCATGACGAACATGCCGGGGACGAGGAACTCCTTGTAGTTCCCGCCGCCGGGCACCTGCATCGCGCCGCCGAAGAAGTAGCCGAACATCAGCACCATCAGCACGGGGAAGGCCAGCGCGCCGACCAGCGTGCCCGGTTCGCGCACCCAGTGCGTCATCCCGCGCAGGGTGATGGTCCAGCCGTCGGCCAGGGCCCAGCGCAGCCGGGAGACCGGGCCGCGCGGGATGGCGGGCAGGTGCGGGAGCTGAAGCGGGGTGATGGTGCTCATGCGGCGACTGCCTCTCGGCCGGATTCGGCGGCCTGGTCCGCGGCCGGGGTGGCCGCGCGGCCGGTGAGGTGCAGGAACACCTCGTCCAGGGTGGGCCGGCGCAGGACGATGTCCTCCGCCTCGATGCCCGCGTGGTCCAGGGCGCGTACGGTCTCGCCCAGCGCGGCGGTGCGCTCGGCGACGCGGACGCTGACCCGGCGGGTGTCCGGGTCGGTGTCGGGGGTGGCCTCGGCGAGGGCGGCGAGGGCGCCCGCGGCGGCACCGAGGTCCTCGGCGCGCCGCACCACGACGTCGATGCGGTCCCCGCCGACCCGGCTCTTGAGCTCGTCGGGGGTGCCCTTGGCGATGACCTTGCCGCTGTCGATGACGGAGATGCCGTGCGCGAGCTGGTCGGCCTCTTCCAGGTACTGCGTGGTCAGCAGGACCGAGGTACCGCCGCCGACGAGGTCGCGTACTGCCTCCCAGACCTCGTTGCGGCTGCGCGGGTCGAGGCCGGTGGTGGGCTCGTCGAGGAAGAGGACCGGCGGGGCGAGCACCATGCTGGCCGCGAGGTCGAGGCGGCGGCGCATGCCTCCGGAGTAGTTCTTGACCGGCTTGCCGCCGGTGTCCTGGAGCCGGAAGCACTCCAGCAGCTCGTCGGCGCGGCGGCGGGCGTCGCGCGGCGAGAGGTGGTGCAGGCGGCCGAACATCACCAGGTTCTGGCGGCCGCTGAGCACCTCGTCGACGGCGGCGTACTGGCCCACCATGCCGATGGAGGAGCGGACCTCGGCGGACTGGGAGACCACGTCGTAGCCGGCCACCTGCGCGCGGCCCTCGTCGGGCCTGACGAGGGTGGAGAGGATTCCGACGGAGGTGGTCTTGCCGGCGCCGTTGGGCCCGAGCAGGCCGTGTACGGTGCCCTGCTCGACGGTGAGGTCGAATCCGTCGAGCACGTACCGCTTGCCGTAGCGCTTGCGCAGCCCTTCCGCGATCACTGCCGGCCTGGTTGAGTCCACGTCAGCTTCTTTCTCTCGTACGGGAGTCGGACGGTCCGGCTCGGGGTGATCGTGACAGCGGCTCCCGCAGCCCGCCTCGAGCGCCGGTGGAGGCACCGGACACCGGCACCCGGGGTTCAGCGCGCGACGCGCTCCAGCATCGGGGTGTACAGGTTCGGGTCGCTGCTGCTCAGGGCACGCAACGCCGTCCGGTGCGCGATGAACTCCGGCTGGGCCAGGGCCGCGCGGAAGGCGTCCTCGTCGACCCAGTCGGCCACGTTGACGTACATCTCCGGGTCGTTGACGTGGTGCAGCAGCCGATGGCGGATGAAGCCGCGCTGGGACGCGAAGAACGCGGAGGTCCTCTCGAAGGCCTCCTCGAACTCCTCGCGGGGGCCGGTGACCTCGAAGCGGTTGATGAAGGTGATCACGGTGTGCTCCTTGTCCGGGAAGGCGGGACGTCTCCGGCGGGACGTCTCAGGCGGGGCCGATGCCCAGCTCGTGGCCGAAGACCCCGCGCGGGTCCCACGCCGCCTTGACCCGCTGCAGACGCGGGTAGTTGTCCTTGTAGTAGAGGCGCTGCCACGGAACGCCCGAGGTGTTCCAGGCCGGGTCGGCCATGTCCACGTCGGGGTAGTTGATGTAGCAGCCGTCGGCGCCGCGGCCGGGTACCGGCACTCCGCCCGTGGTGGCGAACACGTCGCGGTAGGCGCGCCGCAGCCAGTCGATGTTCCGGGCGTCGCCGGCCGCGTCCTGCCACGTGTTCATGAAGATCACGTTGAGGACCGCGTCGCGGTGTGCGGTGGCCGTGGCCGACGGGTGCGGGGTGTTGACCCGACCGCCGTACGACTGGAGCGAGACCGACGCCGATTCGAAGCTGTGGTCGGTGTCGTTCAGGCGGGCGTACAGCGCGTCGATCTGGGCCTCGGTCCAGGCTCGCCGCAGATAGGCCGACTTGATCTTCTGGCGGCCCTTGTCGGTGTCCTGGGACTCGCCGAGGGCGACGGTGGCGTTCCACCAGGTGTCGCGCGTCGTGCCCATGTCGTACGGGGTGACGGGGACGCCCTCGGTGAGCGCGGCGGTGTAGTCGGAGAGGAGCTTCTCGGCGTCCGGACGGGTGCCGTCCATGTGGGTGAAGCTGATGGCGCTCTGCCCCGGGTCGTCCTGCTTCAGCCTGCCGAACAGCACCAGGCCGCCGTAGAGGCCCGCGTACGGCGAGTCGGCGCAGCTGTTGCGCTCGTGCCACAGGCCGTGGTTGCGCAGCAGGCGGCGGAAGGCGGCCTTGTCCATGCCCTCGCGGGGAAAGAGCAGCGCACTGGTCAGGACGGTGGCCGGCGGACGGGGCAGTTGCCGGGCGGGGTCGGTGCCGGTGGCTCCGGGCGTGCGGAACCAGTAGCGGGTGACGACGCCGAAGTTGCCGCCGCCGCCCCCGGTGTGCGCCCACCACAGTTCGCGGTGGGGGTCGTCCGGCTCGCGGGTGGCGACGACCGCTCGGGCTCGGCCCGCCGTGTCGGCGACGACGACCTCGACGGCGTACAGGTAGTCGGCGGCGATGCCGAACCGGCGCGAGAGGGCGCCGTATCCGCCGCCGGTGATGTGGCCGCCCAGGCCGACGGTGGCACTGGCGCCGCCGGGCAGGGTGACGCCCCAGCCGTAGTAGAGCGTCTTGTACACGTCCATCAGACGGGCGCCGGCCTCGATCATGAAGGCCCGCTTGTCCTCGTCGTAGCGGACGGCGTTCATCTGCGCGAGGTCGACGACGAGGCGCACCGCGCTGTCGCCGACGAAGTTCTCGTAGCAGTGGCCGCCGCTGCGCACCGCGATGCGCCGGCCCGACCGCGCCGCCTGGCCGACGGCCTGGACGACCTCCTCGGTGGTGGTCGCGAGGCGGAAGGCGGCGGGCCGGGCCGTGAAGCGCTTGTTGCTGCCCCGGTTGGCGAGGTCCTCGTACCGCGCGTCGCCGGGGGTGATGTCCTCGGCGGGTCCGGCGGCCGCGGCCTCACGGGTGTCCGCCCCGGTGCCCGTGGCCCGCCGCGCGGGGGTGGCCAGGGCGGGCGTGACGCCCGCCACGGCGAGCCCGGCGGCGGCACCCGCCGTGATCGTGCCGGCGACAAACCGCCGACGGCTTGGAGCGGTCATGATGCTTCCTTTGCGGTACGGGCCGGGTGGGGGGAACGGGATGTCAGGCGGAGACGCGGGCGGAGAGCACCCGGTTGACCAGCTCCAGGTACTGGCGGGGGGTCTCCGCCCCGTCTATGGCTTCCTCGTCGAGCCTGATCTCGTACTCGCGCTCGATGCGCCCGGTGGTCTGCAGGAGCGCCAGCGAGTCGTAGCCGAGGTCGAGGAAGAGCGTGTCCAGGACATCGCCGTTCAGGTCCACGCCCTCGTCCTCGCCGGCGCATTCGAGCAGCAGGCGGGTCAGGTCGGTCAGCTCCAGGTGCCGCATCAGGATCTCCTCTTGGTGGTTCGGGGTGTGTGTGGGAAAAAGGCGGGACGCACCGGTCTCGGGCCGGCTCGCCGGTGTCATGCGGCGCCGACCACGGCGGCGGCGTTGAAGCCGCCCCTGCCGCGGGCCAGCACCAGTGCGTTGCGCAGGGCCGTACCCGTCCGCGGGGCGCCGGTGACCAGGTCGATCCGGCAGTCGTCGGCGGGAGCCGCGGTACCGGTGGTCGGCGGGATCACCTGGTCGCGCAGGCTGAACAGGGCGGCCGCGAGGTCGAGGGAGGCGCCGCCGGAGAGCAGGCGTCCGGTCATCGTCTTGGGGGCGGTGACCGGGACCCCGCGCGGGCCGAACAGGGCGGTGATCGCCTCGGCTTCGGCGCGGTCGGCGGCGCGTTCGCCCGCCGCGTCGGCGAAGACGACGTCGATGTCACCGGGGGCCAGCCCCGCGTCGGCCAGGGCCAACCGGGCCGCGTCCGCGAGCCGGGGGGTGTCCGGGCCGTCGAAGGTGGCCGCGTAGCCGGCGAAGGAGCCGTAGACGCGGGCTCCGCGCTCGCGGGCCGCCTCGGCGTCCTCCAGGACGAGCAGGGCGCCGCCCTCTCCCACGATGTGGCCCGAGGCGTCGGCATCGAAGGGAAGGTAGGCGCGGGCCGGATCCGGGACGGGGCTCATCCCGCCCTCGGCCAGGTGCGCGACCCAGCCCCACGGGCAGATCCCGGCATCGACGGCGCCGGTGACCATCAGGGTCGCGCCCTTGCGCAGCTGACGCCGGGCCTGGGCGACGGCGTCCAGGCCGCCCGCGCCCTCGGTGACGATGACGCCGCTGGGGCCGCGAAGCCCGTGGCGGATGGAGATCTGGCCCGAGTTGACGGCGTAGAACCAGGCGAAGGACTGGTAGGCGCTGACGTGCTGGCCACCCTTGCTCCACAAGGCCTCCAGCTCGCGCTGGCCGAACTCGAAGCCGCCCGCGGAGGAGGCGGTGACCACACCCGCGCCGAACTCGGGCAGCTGCTCGGGGTGGGCGCCCGCGTCGTCGAGGGCCTCCTTGGCGGCGGTGAGCGAGAGCCGGGTGACGCGGTCGGTCTGCGGCAGCAGCCGGCTGGGGACGTGATCCGCGTCGACGAAGCCGGGGACCTCGCCGGCCAGGCGTACGGGGTAGCCGCTCGCGTCGAACCGGCTCACCGGGCGGATGCCGCTCTCGCCCCGCAGCACCGCGTCCCACCAGGCCTGGGCACCCAGCCCGTTGGGGGCGGTGACACCGACCCCGGTGAAGACGGCGGCGGCGGTCCCCGCCCCGGCGCCGGACTGGTCGAGTGTGGCGGCGGTCATGCTGCTTCCTTCAGGCTCGGGCGGTTGAGGACCATGGCGCTCTGGAAGCCGCCGAAGCCGCTGCCGACGCTGATCACGGCGTCGGTGCGCTGTTCACGGGCCGTGAGCGGGGTGTAGTCGAGGTCGCAGTCCGGGTCCGCCTCGTGCAGGTTGGCGGTGGGCGGCACGGTGTTGTGCGCGATGGCCAGGGCGCTGGCGGCCACCTCCAGGGAGCCGATGGCGCCGAGCGAGTGGCCGATCATCGACTTGATGGAGCTGACGGGCACCTCGTAGGCACGCTGCCCCAGGCTCCGCTTGAACGCCGCGGTCTCGTGCTTGTCGTTCTGCTTGGTGCCCGAGCCGTGGGCGTTGATGTAGTCGACGGCGGACGCGTCGAGGCGGGCCTCGGCGAGCGCGGCGGTGATGGCCTCGGCCATCTCCACGCCGTCGGAGCGCAGTCCGGTCATGTGGTACGCGTTGCTGCGACTGGCGAAACCGGAGATCTCGGCGTAGATCCGGGCGCCGCGGCGGCGGGCCCGCTCCAACTCCTCGACGACGAGGACGGCCGAGCCCTCACCGAGGACGAAGCCGTTACGGGTGCGGTCGAAGGGCCGCGAGGCGGTCGCCGGGTCGTCGTTGCGGGTCGAGGTGGCGCGGATCGCGTCGAAGCAGGCCACGGTGATCGGGGAGATCGGCGCCTCGGTGGCGCCGGTGACCATCACGTCGACGGTGCCCTCGCGGATCAGCTCGACGGCGTGGCCGATGGCGTCGAGGCCGGAGGTGCAGCCGGTGGACACGAGCGAGACCGGCCCCTGCACGCTGCTGTCGCGGGCCACTTCGGCGGCCAGCGAGCTGGGGGTGAAGTAGTCGTAGAGGTGGGAGACGGCCCGGGTGTGGTCCACGTTCCAGAACCGGCCCAGGTCGCTGACGGCCGCGTACTCGTTGTCGAGCCCCGTGGTGCAGCCCACGGCGCTGCCGAGGCTGACACCGGTGCGCAGCGGGTCGAGCCCGTCGGTGACGCCGCTGTCGGCGATCGCCTCGCGAGAGCTGGTCAGCGCGAACAGGGCGGCGCGGTCGAGGCGGGCGGCCTCCTCCGCACCGAACCCGTGGGCGTCGGGCAGGAAATCGGCCTCGGCTGCGATGCGCGAGCGGAAGGAGGAGGCGTCGAACAGGGTGATGGCCCGCGTGGCCGTACGCCCGGCCGTGAGCAGCTCCCAGTACTCCTTGGTGCCTATTGCTCCGGGGGCGACGACCCCGATACCGGTGATGACTACCCGTCTCATCGACTGTCCCTCACTGTTTTCCTCCGGCCCTGGGGGCCTGAGGGCTCGCACCGTAGAACGGTTTCAGTGCTGCGAGCTTCGCCGCTCGGTCTGGAGCACGACTAGAAGATCCGTACAAGCCGACAATCGGCCAGGTGCCCCGCCCCACGCGTCGGCGCCGCGCCCCCGTGGAGCACGGCGTTGTCGGAGCAGCCGAAGGAGCCGGGACGGGCGACCCCCGTCCCGGCTCCCCCGGCGTCGTGCCCGATGGGTCCTTCGGTCCTACATCGGAAGGTTGCCGTGCTTCCGGCTCGGCTGCGGTGCGTTCTTGGCCGCGAGCATCGTGAGCGTGGTGATCAGCCGGGAGCGGGTCTCGGCCGGGTCGATGACGTCGTCCACCAGGCCGCGTTCGGCCGCGTAGTACGGGTGCATCAGCTCCGTCTGGTACTCCTTGATCTTCTCCGTCCGGGTCGCCTCCGGATCGGCCGAGGCGGCTATCTCCCGGCGGAAGATGACGTTCGCCGCCCCCTCCGCGCCCATGACCGCGATCTCGTTCGACGGCCAGGCCAGCGCGACGTCCGCGCCGATCGACTGCGAGTCCATCACGATGTACGCGCCGCCGTACGCCTTGCGCAGGACCAGGCTGATCCGCGGCACCGTGGCGTTGCAGTAGGCGTACAGGAGCTTCGCGCCGTGCCGGATGATGCCCTGGTGCTCCTGGTCCACGCCCGGGAGGAAGCCCGGCACGTCGATCAGGGTGACCAGCGGGATGGAGAACGCGTCGCAGAACTGTACGAACCGCGCCGCCTTCTCGGAGGCCTCGATGTCCAGGACGCCGGCCAGATGCGCGGGCTGGTTCGCCACCACACCCACCAGCCGGCCGCCGAGGCGCGCCAGCGCGCACACCACGTTCTGCGCCCACTGGCCGTGGACCTCGAAAAGGTCCCCGTGGTCGACGAGCTCCTCGATCACGTCGCGGATGTCGTAGCCCTGCGTCGGGCGCGCCGGAACCAGGTCCAGCAGCGCCTCGTTGCGGCGGTCCGCCGGGTCCTCCAGATCACCGGCAGGGGCCAGTTCACGGTTGTTGGAAGGCAGCAGGGACAGCAGGTGCCTCACGTCCTCCAGGCAACTGCGCTCGTCGTCGTGGACGAACGTGGCCACGCCGGACACGGCTCCGTGGCTGTCCGCGCCGCCCAGGTGCTCCATGGTCACCGCTTCGCCGGTGACGGCCTGGACCACGTCCGGGCCCGTGATGAACATCTGGGACGTGCCCCGGACCATGAACACGAAGTCCGTCAGCGCCGGCGAGTACGCGGCGCCGCCCGCACACGGGCCCAGGATCACCGAGATCTGCGGGATCACACCCGAGTTGCGGACGTTGCGGCGGAAGATGCCGCCGTATCCGGCGAGCGCCGTCACACCTTCTTGGATGCGGGCGCCGGCGCCGTCGCACAGGCCCACGATCGGGGCGCCCGCTGCCTCCGCCATGTCCATCAACTTGTGGATCTTCGCGGCGTGCGCCTCGCCGAGCGCGCCACCGAAGATGCGGAAATCGTGCGCGTAGGTGAACACCGTGCGGCCGTGGACCTGGCCCCAGCCCGTCACCACACCGTCGGTGTAGGGCTTCTTGTCCTCCAGCCCGAAGCCGCTCGCACGGTGCCTGCGCAGACCTTCCACCTCGCAGAACGTGCCCTCGTCGAAGAGCACCTCGATCCGCTCGCGAGCCGTCAGCTTGCCCTTGGCGTGCTGCGCCGCCGTCGCCCGGTCGCTGGGCCCGGCGACCGCCAGGGCCCGTATCGCCGCGAGTTCCTTGGCGCGCTCTCGCAGACTCTCCAACTGACTCTCCTCGACGTTCTCAGAGGGTTCTTCTCAGACAACCCAGCATCGAACCGGGCCCTCAAGCCCGACTCGAATGCGGGTGTCCGCCGAGAGGAGTGATCAGTAGCGGTAGTGGTCCGGCTTGTACGGGCCCTCCACCTGGACGCCGATGTAGGCGGCCTGCTCCGGGCGGAGCGTGGTGAGCTTG
>NZ_JBICYT010000047.1:0-53915 GCF_043201215.1 Streptomyces sp. NPDC048331
GGTCCGGCAGCAACGGCTCGATCCGTGCCCATTGGGCGTCAGTCAACGACACACATCAACCAACGATCAGATGATCGGTAAGAAACGGCCTAGGCCTACCGCGCCCCGTAGACCGGCAGCGGTGCCTGCGCCGCCGCGAGGAGTTTCCCGGCGGCCTCCCCCGCCTCCGCCGGGGTCCAGCGCGCGCCCCGGTCCGCCGTGGGGCCCGGCCGCCAGCCCTCCATCACCGTGATCCGGCCGCCCTCGGCCTCGAAGACCCGGCCCGTGACCCCCGCCGAGGCCTCCGAGCCCAGCCACACCACCAGCGGGGAGACGTTCTCGGGGGCCATCGCGTCGAAGCCGCCCGCCTCGGGGGCGGCCATGGTCTCGGCGAAGGTCCGCTCCGTCATCCGGGTCCGGGCCGCCGGGGCGATCGCGTTGACCTGGACGCCGTAGGGGCCCATCTCCTGCGCCGCGACCAGGGTGAGGCCGAGGATCCCGGCCTTGGCCGCGCTGTAGTTGCCCTGGCCGACCGAGCCCAGCAGTCCGGCCCCGGAGGAGGTGTTGACCGCCCGGGCCGCCACCGGCCGGCCCGCCTTGGCCTCGGACCGCCACCACGCGGCCGCGGACCGCAGCGGCAGGAAGTGGCCCTTCAGATGGACCCGCATGACCGCGTCCCAGTCGTCCTCGTCCAGGTTGACCAGCATCCGGTCCCGCAGGAACCCCGCGTTGTTGACCAGGGTGTCCAGCCGCCCGAAGGTCTCCACGGCCGCCGCCACCAGCGAGGCCGCGCCCTGCGAGGTGGCGATGTCCCCGCCGTGCGCGCGGGCCTGCCCGCCCAGCGCCTCGATCTCGGCGACCACCCGCGCCGCCGGGCTGTCCGGCCCCGGCAGCCCGTCGAGCCCGACCCCGAGGTCGTTCACGACGACCTTGGCCCCCTCCGCCGCGAAGGCCAGGGCATGGGCGCGCCCCAGCCCCCGTCCCGCGCCCGTCACGATCACGACCCGGCCTTCGCACAGTCCCGCCATCTCAGCTCTCCTTGTTGACAGTTGCCGCATCCAAGAACGCGGGGCGCTCCCCGCCCCCGTGCACGAGCAGGCTCGCCCCGCTCACGTAGGCCGCCCGGTCCGAGGCCAGGAACACCACCGCCTCCCCCACGTCCGAGGGTTCCGCCAGGCGCCCCAGCGGGACGGTGGCGCCGACCGCCGCGACACCGGACTCGTCGCCGTAGTGCAGGTGGGACAGTTCCGTCCGCACCATGCCGAGGACCACCGAGTTGACCCGTACGTCGGGGGCCCATTCGACGGCCATGGACCGGGCCAGGTTCTCCAGCCCCGCCTTGGCGGCGCCGTATGCGGCCGTCCCGGGTGAGGGGCGGGTCCCGCTGACGCTGCCGATCATGACCACCGAGCCCCGGGCCTCGCGCAGCCAGGGGTAGGCCGCGAGGGAGGCGGTGAGCGGGGCGAGCAGGTTGAGTTCGACGACCCGTGCGTGGCGCTGCGCCTCGCCCTCGCCGAGCAGCCGGTACGGGGTGCCGCCCGCGTTGTTGACCAGGCAGTCGAGTCGTCCGTACCGGCCGGCGACCGCGCCGAAGAAGTCCTGGACGGCGGCCGGGTCGCGTAGGTCTACCGGGGTGAAGGTGGCCTTCCGGCCGTCCGCCGACACCGGCTCCTCCGCGGGCCGTCGGGCACAGACGATCACGTCCGCGCCGGCCGCGAGGAACGACCGGGCGATTCCGGCGCCGACGCCCCGGGTTCCTCCGGTGACGACGACAACCCTCCCGTCGAGCTCCATAGGCTGCTACCTTCCTCACCTAACAAATGTTTGGTGGAAAGGTAGCTGATCCGCTCATGGGTGTCTCCACCTCACGCCCCGACAAGGGCATCGCACTCGTCACAGTCGACTTCCCGCCCGTCAACGCGCTCCCGGTGCAGGGCTGGTACGACCTCGCCGACGCCCTGCGGGCGGCCGGCCGCGACCCCGAGATCCGGTGCGTCGTCCTCGCCGCCGAGGGCCGTGGCTTCAACGCCGGCGTCGACATCAAGGAGATGCAGCGCGACACCGGGCACGCCGCCCTCGTCGGCGCCAACCGGGGCTGCTACGAGGCCTTCGCCGCCGTCTACGAGTGCGAGGTGCCGGTGGTGGCGGCCGTGAACGGGTTCTGTCTGGGCGGCGGCATCGGGCTCGTCGGCAACGCGGACGCGATCGTCGCCTCCGAGGACGCCACCTTCGGGCTGCCCGAGCTGGATCGAGGCGCGCTCGGCGCCGCAACCCACCTGGCCCGGCTGGTCCCCCAGCACCTGATGCGCGCGCTGTACTACACCTCGCGCACCGCGACCGCCGCCGAACTGCACACCCACGGCTCGGTCTGGCGGGTGGTGCCGCGGGCGGAGCTGCGCGCGGCCGCCCTGGAGCTGGCCGGCGAGATGGCGAAGAAGGACGGCTACCTGATCCGGCTGGCGAAGGCGGCCATCAACGGGATCGACCCCGTGGACGTGCGCCGCAGCTACCGCTTCGAGCAGGGCTTCACCTTCGAGGCCAACCTCAGCGGGGTGGCCGACCGGGTCCGCGACACCTTCGGGAAGGGAGAGCGCGCATGACCGGCAGGACGGACAAGGTACTGACCCCCGAAGAGGTGGTCGGGCAGTTGCGCAGCGGCATGACCATCGGCATCGGCGGCTGGGGGTCCCGGCGCAAGCCCATGGCCCTGGTGCGAGCGCTGCTCCGCTCCGAGATCACCGATCTGACCGTGATCTCCTACGGTGGCCCCGACGTCGGCCTGTTGGCCGCCGCCGGCCGGATCCGCAGGCTGGTGGCCCCTTTCGCCACCCTCGACTCGATCCCGCTGGAGCCCCACTTCCGGGCCGCCCGCGAGCGCGCCGCCTTCACGCTCACCGAGTTGGACGAGGCCATGTTCATGTGGGGCCTGCACGCCGCCGCGAACCGGCTCCCCTTCCTCCCGGTCCGGGCCGGCCTCGGCTCCGACGTGATGCGCGTCAATCCGGAGCTGCGTACGGTCACCTCCCCCTACGAGGACGGCGAGGAGCTCGTCGCCGTCCCGGCCCTGCGCATGGACGCGGCCCTGGTCCACCTCAACCGCGCCGACCGCTTCGGCAACGCCCAGTACCTGGGCCCGGACCCGTACTTCGACGACCTGTTCTGCGAGGCCGCCGACGCCGCCTACGTCTCCTGCGAGCGGCTCGTCGAGACCGCCGAGCTCGCCAAGGCCGGCCCCCCGCAGTCCCTCCTCGTCAGCCGGCACTCCGTGACCGGGGTCGTGGAGACCCCGAACGGCGCGCACTTCACCTCCTGCGTCCCCGACCACGACCGCGACGAGGCCTTCCAGAAGCTGTACGCGGCCACCCCCTGGGACGAGTTCTCGGCCCGCTTCCTGTCCGGGGCGAGCGAGCACGACTACCAGCTGGCCGTCCGGGCCTGGCACGAGGAGCAGCAGTGACGAGCACCGACACCACCACCGCCCCCCGCACCGCCTCCCGCGCCGAGTACTGCGTGATCGCCTGCGCCGAGGCCTGGCGCGACAACGGTGAGGTGCTGGCCAGTCCGATGGGCCTGATCCCGTCCTTCGGTGCCCGGCTGGCGAAGCGGACCTTCTCCCCCGATCTGCTGCTGACCGACGGCGAGGCGATGCTCGTCGGGCTGGACGGCACGGCCGAGGGCTGGCTCCCGTACCGGCGCCACCTGACGATGGTCACCGGCGGCCGGCGGCACGTGATGATGGGCGCGAGCCAGATCGACCGGTTCGGCAACCAGAACATCTCCTGCATCGGTGACTGGGAGCTGCCGACCCGCCAGCTCCTCGGGGTGCGTGGCGCGCCCGTGAACACGCTGAACAATCCGGTGAGTTACTGGGTGCCCAAGCATTCGAAGCGGGTGTTCGTCGAGCGTGTCGACATGGTCAGCGGGGTCGGCTACGACCGCGCGGAGGCCGCCGGGGTGACCCGCTTCCACCGGCTGCCCCGGGTGGTCAGCGATCTGGGGGTCTTCGACTTCGCCGGACCCGGGCGCTCGATGCGCCTGGCCTCCGTGCATCCGGGCGTCACCGTCGAGGACGTCCTGGCGGCGACGGGCTTCGAGCCGGCGGTCACCGGCGAGGTCCCGTTCACCCGGGAGCCGACCGCCGAGGAGCTGCGGCTGATCCGCGAGGTGATCGACCCCAAGGGGCTGCGCGACCGCGAAGTGCGGGTCTGAGGCGATGGGGAGGGCGATGACGATGCGGACGGCGTTCACCGAGCTGGTGGGGGTCGAGCACCCCCTCGTACAGACGGGCATGGGCTGGGTCGCCGGCCCCCGGCTGGTGTCGGGCGCGGCCAACGCGGGGGCGCTGGGCATCCTTGCCTCGGCCACGATGACCTTGGACCAGTTGCGTTCGGCGGTCCACGAGGTGAAGTCCCGCACGCCGGAAGGGACTCCCTTCGGGGTCAATCTGCGGGCGGACGCGGGGGACGCGGCCGAGCGCGCCCAGTTGATCATCGACGAGGGGGTGCGGGTCGCCTCCTTCGCGCTGGCGCCGTCGAAGGAGCTGATCGGGCGGCTCAAGGACGCGGGTGTGGTCGTCATCCCGTCGATCGGGGCCCGGCGGCACGCGGAGAAGGTGGCCGCCTGGGGGGCCGACGCGGTGATCGTGCAGGGCGGCGAGGGAGGCGGTCACACCGGGGACGTGGCCACGACGGTACTGCTGCCGCAGGTCGTGGACGCCGTGGACATCCCGGTGATCGCGGCGGGCGGCTTCAGCGACGGGCGCGGCCTGGTATCGGCCCTGGCGTACGGCGCCGCGGGCATCGCGATGGGCACCCGATTCCTGCTGACCTCGGACTCGACCGTCCCCGACGCCGTGAAGGCCGAGTACCTGAAGGCCACGGTCAAGGACGTCACCGTGACCACGGCCGTCGACGGACTGCCGCACCGCATGCTCCGTACGGAGCTGGTCGACTCGCTGGAGCGGGCGGGCCGGACGCGGGCGTTGGTGCGGGCGGTGCGGCACGCGGCCGGCTTCCGGAAGCTGTCCGGGCTGAGCTGGTCGCAGATGGTCCGGGACGGCCTCGCCATGAAACACGGCAAGGACCTGTCCTGGAGCCAGGTCCTGCTCGCCGCGAACACTCCGATGCTCCTCAAGGCGTCCATGGTCGAGGGCCGTACGGACCTCGGCGTCATGGCATCGGGCCAGGTCGCGGGGGTGATCGACGATCTTCCGTCCTGTGCGGAGCTCGTCTCCCGCGTGATGGCCGAAGCACAACAGGCACTCGAATCACTCGACGCATTCACCTCGCACGAAGCATTCACACCGCCTGAAGCACCGCACTCGCTCCGCACCCTGCCACCACCAGGGTGATCCCCCTTCTCCGTCACAGGAGTCGCCCCTATGAGCCGTGCCCGCATCCGCCTGGTGATCGCGGCGGCCGCCGCCGCTCTCGCCGTCGGGACCCTGCCCGCCGCCGCGTACGCGGCGGCGGCGCCCGGAGCCGGGGTCAGCGCCCGGCACCACCAGCACCGCTACCAGCCGCAAGCCGAAACGATTCGCCAGATTCCCCTCCAGGGCGCCGTCAACCTCCGGGACATCGGCGGCTACCGCACCTGGACCGGCGGTCAGGTCCGCCAGGGACTGGTCTACCGCTCCGACGCACTGAGCAAGCTGACCGCAGCCGACGTCACCACCGTCGCCGGTCTCGGCCTCAAGAAGGTCGTCGATTTCCGCATTCCGATGGAGCTCCAGTACGACGGCGCCGACCGGCTGCCCGTTGGGCTCTCCCCCACCTCGCGCCCCGTGAGCGACCTCGGCCTCTACGGGACCCTCGTCGGCGCGATCGGCAGCGGCGATCCCGTCGTCCAGGAGCAGATGCTCGGCGGCGGCCGCGCCGAGGCCTACATGCGCGACATCTACCGCACCTTCGTGAGCAACCCCGAGAACCGGGCGCAGTTCGCGGCGACCCTGCGGGAGATCGCCGACGGCCGGCAGGGCCCGGTCCTGTACCACTGCACGTCCGGCAAGGACCGGACGGGCTGGATGAGTTACGTCCTGCTGCGCGCCCTCGCCGTCCCCGAGGACACCGCGGAGCGCGACTACCTGGCGTCGAACACCTTCCGCGCCGGCTACGACGCCCAGGTGCGGGCGGGCCTCAAGCAGTCGGGCCGGATGCAGAACCCGGACCTGCTGATCCCGCTCCAGGAGGTCCGCCAGGACTACCTGGACTCGGCGACGGCGCAGCTGGAGGCCGACTACGGCAGCTTCTACGGCTACCTGACCAAGGGCCTCGGCCTGGACGTGTGGACGCTGGCGAAACTGCAGGACCGGATGGTCCGGTAGGCGCCGGCGGACAGCACGACGCCGGGCGGCGCTTCGCGCGCGGCCCGGCGTCGTCGTGTTCGGGGTGGGTCAGACCGCCCGGCGGCGGCCCTGCCCGCCGGTGCCGACCCGGCTGCGGGCGGACGCCGCGGCGGCGCCGCCACCGCTGCCACCGGTCCCGCGTCGGCCGCGCTCGCCGGAGCCACCGGCCGCCGCGCCGCCGCCCTGGCCGCCGCGCCGGGCCTGGCCCGAACCGGAAGCCGCCGGGGCCTGCCCGGAGGAGGCGCCCCCGCCGGAACGACGGCCCCGACCGCCGGCCGCCGGAGCGCCGCCCGTGGCGGCACCGGTGCGCTGCCCGCCGCCGGAGCGGCGGCGTGCGCCGGAGCCCGTGCCGGAGCCGGAGCGCTGCTTGGGCGCGGTCGGCTGCGGAACCTCCAGCACCACCGGGATGCCCGAGGGCTCCTTGGCGCCGGTGAGGCGGGCCAGTTCCTCGTCGGAGGACTTGATCTGGGCGGTGCGCGGGGAGATCCCGGCGTCCGACATCAGCCGGGTCATGTCCCGCTTCTGGTCGGGCAGGACCAGGGTGACCACGCTGCCGGACTCGCCGGCACGGGCGGTGCGGCCGCCGCGGTGCAGGTAGTCCTTGTGGTCGGTGGGCGGGTCCACGTTGACGACGAGGTCGAGGTCGTCGATGTGGATGCCGCGCGCCGCGACGTTGGTGGCGACCAGCGCGGTGACCTCGCCCGTCTTGAACCAGTCGAGGGTGCGGTTGCGCTGCGGCTGGGAGCGGCCGCCGTGCAGGCCGGAGGCGCGTACGCCGTCGGCGAGGAGCTTCTTGACCATGCGGTCGACCCCGCGCTTGGTGTCGACGAACATGATCACCCGGCCGTCGCGAGCCGCTATACGCGTCGCCACGGCCTTCTTGTCGGTCTCGTCCATGACGTACAGGACGTGGTGCTCCATGGTGGTGACCGCACCGGCCGACGGGTCGACGGAGTGGCCGACCGGGTCGGTCAGGAACATCTTGACGAGCTTGTCGATGTTCTTGTCCAGCGTCGCCGAGAACAGCATCCGCTGGCCGCCGGCCTCGACCTGCTTGAGCAGCGCCGTGACCTGCGGCATGAAGCCCATGTCGGTCATCTGGTCGGCCTCGTCGAGGACGGTGATCGAGACCTGCGAAAGGTCGGCGTCGCCACGGTCGATGAGGTCCTTCAGACGGCCGGGGGTGGCGACGAGCACCTCGGCGCCGCGGCGCAGGGCGCCCGACTGCCGGTTGATCGACATGCCGCCGACGACGGTCGCGATGCGCAGGTTGACGGCGGTGGCGTACGGGGCCAGTGCGTCGGTGACCTGCTGCGCGAGCTCACGGGTCGGTACGAGGACCAGCGCGAGCGGCGCCTTCGGCTGCGCGCGGCGGCCGGCGGTACGGGCCAGCAGCGCCAGGCCGAAGGCCAGCGTCTTGCCGGAGCCGGTACGGCCGCGGCCGAGCAGGTCACGGCCGGCGAGGGAGTTCGGCAGCGTCGCGGCCTGGATCGGGAACGGCTCGGTGACGCCCTGGGCGGCGAGGGTCTTCAGCAGCGCCTCGGGCATGTCCATGTCGCCGAACGACTCGACCGGCGGCAGCGCCGGGGCGATCGGCTCGGGCATGGTGAATTCCTGGGGCCGGGCGACGGGCGCGGACTTCTGCCGTCCCGCGCCAGACTTCGGACGCCCCTGGGCCGCACCTCGACCCCGGGTGGGGCGGCGGCTGGGTCGTGCGGAGCTGGAGCTGGTCATGCGAGAAAGCCCTCCTGAAACCGGCAGGTAAAACAAAGGTCGAGACAGCAGACAAGCCGGGGCCCGCACCTCGCGGTGCGGACCCCGGCATGCTGAAGAACTTAGGCGGGGATGATGTTCTCCGCCTGGGGGCCCTTCTGGCCCTGGGTGACGTCGAAGGACACGCGCTGGCCCTCCTGGAGCTCACGGAAGCCCTGGGTGGCGATGTTCGAGTAGTGGGCGAAGACGTCCGGGCCGCCACCGTCCTGCTCGATGAAGCCGAAGCCCTTTTCCGAGTTGAACCACTTCACGGTGCCAAGTGCCATTTTAAATCTCCTGAATAGGCGGCAAAGGGCCCCATCCGGAGATTCCGGCAAAACAATAAAAGCGCCTGCGGAGCATTCCCGTCAGGCGCACATAAAGTTCATGGGTACCACAACTGCAACGAGCTCTAAGCTAGCACACCTCGCTGCGGGGAGTCTTGGGGCGAAGGGTGTGACCTGCACCCTTCGCCCCGTCGGCGGGTGGCGTCCCGACCTGCCCGGTAGGCCGGTCGGCGGGCCGCAGGCCCGGTCCCCCTTGGGTCGTGGGCGGTCCCGGCCCGGCCGGACACCCGCCCCGCGCGGGGCGAAAAGATTCACCCCTGGGGGTCGGACCCGGCCGGCCGGCAGGGTCCGCCGCGGGCCGCCATGGGCCGCCATGGGCGGCCGCGGGCGACGAAGTCCCTGGCGGCCTCCCGCACCAGCTGGTTGGATCATGGAATGGCAGCGATAAAGGAGCCCTGGGGGCTCAGTGTGCTCGGCGCGGGCAGCGTGTCCGCCGAACCCCGACTCGCCCACGTGGACCTGGCGGTCGATCTTCTCGCCCCGACCCCGAAGGCGGCCTTCGCCGAGGCGGGCGCGGCCGTGACCCGGCTGCGGGCCGTCCTGCGCGAGCACGGCGTACCGGACTCCGACGTGTCCGGCTCCCGGCTGCAGCTCACCTCGCAGTACCGGGGCTACGGCGCCGACCGGACCTTCCACGGCTACGCCTGCGTGGCCACGTACACGGTGCGGACGGAGGCGCTGGCCGGGCTGGAGCTGCTGATCGAGGACGCGGTCACGGCCGGCGCGAACCGGGTCGAGGCCGTGCGGTTCGAGGTGGACGACAAGCCCGCGATGCGCGACGAGGCCCGGCGCCGGGCGGTGGCGGCCGCCCGGCGCAAGGCCGAGGTGTACGCGGAGGCGTGCGGACTACGGCTGGGGCCGGTCATCCACATCGAGGACGTCGACCCGGAGTCGGTGGGCGGCCACAGCCACGGCCGCCGCACGGGCGGGGACCCGGAGGACGACGGCGCCCTCACCCCGGGCTCGGTCCGCGTGGAGGCGGCCGTCCTCCTCGGCTTCTCCCTGCTCCCGCAGTGACCCGTAGGGCGACTACAGCCGCTCGATGATCGTCACGTTCGCCTGGCCGCCGCCCTCGCACATCGTCTGGAGGCCGTAGCGGCCTCCGGTGCGTTCCAGTTCGTGCAGGAGGGTGGTCATCAGCTTCACGCCGGTCGCGCCCAGTGGGTGGCCGAGGGCGATCGCGCCGCCGTTGACGTTGACCCGCTCCGGGTCGGCGCCGGTCTCCTTCAGCCAGGCCAGCACCACCGGGGCGAAGGCCTCGTTGATCTCCACCAGGTCGATGTCGGCCAGGGACATGCCGGTCTTCTTCAGCGCGTACGCCGTGGCGGGGATCGGGGCGGACAGCATGCGGATGGGGTCCTCGCCGCGTACCGAGAGGTGGTGGACGCGGGCGCGCGGCCGCAGGCCGTGTTCCCGTACCGCCCGCTCGGAGGCGATCAGCATGGCCGCCGCGCCGTCGGAGACCTGGGAGGAGACGGCCGCCGTGATGGTGCCGCCCTCGACCACCGGCTTGAGGCCGGCCATCTTCTCCAGGGTCGTGTCCCGGCGGGGACCCTCGTCCACGCCCACCTCCCCGTACGCCACCGTCTCGCGCGCGAAGCGGCCCTCGTCGATGGCCCGGATCGCCCGCCGGTGGGAGCGGAGCGCGAACTCCTCCATGTCCCGCCGGGTGATCCCCCACTTCTTCGCGATCAGCTGCGCGCCGTGGAACTGGTTCACCGGGGCGTCCCCGTACCGGTCCCGCCAGCCCGCCGAGCCCGCGTACGGGCCCTCGGTCAGGCCCAGCGGCTCCGCCGCCTGCCGGGAGGCGAAGGCGATCGGGATCATCGACATGTTCTGCGTGCCGCCCGCGACCACCAGGTCCTGGGTGCCGGACAGGACGCCCTGCGCCGCGAAGTGCACGGCCTGCTGGGAGGAGCCGCACTGCCGGTCGACGGTGACCCCGGGCACCTCCTCGGGCAGGCCGGCCGCCAGCCACGCCGTCCGGGCGATGTCACCGGCCTGCGGCCCGACCGTGTCGAGGCAGCCGAACACCACGTCCTCCACGGCGGCCGGATCCACCCCGGACCGCTCGATCAGTGCCTTCAGGACGTGTGCGCCCAGGTCGGCCGGGTGGACGGCGGCCAGGCCGCCGTTCCGTCGCCCCACGGGGGTGCGTACCGCATCGACTATGTAGGCCTCGGGCATCGGGATCTCCTCGGACGGTCGGTCGGGGATGTCAGGTGGGGCGCAGTGCGATCCCGTCCAGCACCATCGACAGGTACTGGCGGGCGATCTCCTCGGGGCTGTGCTGTCCGCCCGGCCGGTACCAGGAGGCCGCCACCCACACCGTGTCGCGCACGAAGCGGTAGGTGAGGCGGATGTCGAGGTCGGCGCGGAAGACCTTGGCCTCGACCCCTCGCTCCAGCGTCCCCAACCAGGCCTTCTCGAACTTCTGCTGCGAGTCGGACAGGTAGTGGAAGCGGGGCTGGGCGGAGAGGGTGCGGGACTCCTTCTGGTAGATGGCGACGGCGGCGCGGTGCCGGTCGATCTCGCGGAAGGACTCGGTGACGAGGGCCTCGATGGTCTCCCTCGGGCCGAGACCCGCGGCGAGGACGGTGTCGTACCCGTCCCACAGTTCGGTCAGGAAGGCCGAGAGGATCTCGTCGAGCATCGATTCCTTGGAATCGAAGTGGTAGTAGAGGCTGCCGGCGAGCATGCCGGCGGCGTCGGCGATCTTGCGGACGGTGGTGGCGTTGTAGCCCTGCGCGGCGAAGACCTCGGCGGCGGTGTCGAGGAGTTCACGACGCCGTTCGGGGGAGGCCGTCACCTGTGGCTTCTTCGGGGATGTCGGCTTGTTCGTTGGCACGCGTCCATTCTCGGCCTAGGCGTGCTGGCTGCTGACCGACACCGTCTCGCCGGTCATGTACGACGAGTAGGCGCTGGCCAGGAAGACGATGACGTTGGCGACCTCCCAGGGTTCGGCGTAGCGGCCGAAGGCCTCGCGGGCGGTCAGTTCGGCCAACAGTTCCTCGCTGGTGACCTTCACCAGGTGCGGGTGCATGGCCAGGCTCGGGGCGACCGCGTTGACGCGTACGCCGAACTCGGCGGCCTCCAGGGCCGCGCAGCGGGTCAGTGCCATCACTCCGGCCTTGGCGGCGGCGTAGTGGGCCTGGCCGGTCTGGGCGCGCCAGCCGATGACGGAGGCGTTGTTGACGATCACCCCGCCGCTGCCGGAGGCCTGGAACGCGCGGAGGGCGGCGCGGGTGCAGCGGAAGGTGCCGTTCAGGGTGACGTCGAGGACGCGGGACCACTGCTCGTCGGTCATGTCGACGAGGGCGGCGGTGCCGCCGAGGCCGGCGTTGTTGACGACGATGTCGAGGCGGCCGTGGGTGCGTTCGGCGCGGGCGAAGAGGGCCTGGACCTGCTCCTCGTCGGTGACGTCGCAGGGCAGGGAGGTGACGCGGTCCGCGCCGAACTCGGCGGCGAGCGCCTCCTCGGTCTCCTTCAGCCGGCGGGCGTGGGCGTCGCCGATGACGATGCGGGCGCCTTCCTCCAGGAGGCGGCGGGCGGTGGCTCCGCCGATCCCGGCCCCGGCGGCGGCGGTGACGACGGCGGTGCGGTCCTTCAGCAGTCCGTGCCCGGGGACATAGTCGGGGGTGCTCACGCCCGTACCTCCTGGGGAAGGCCGAGGATCCGCTCGGCGATGAGGGTGCGCCGGATCTCGTCCGAGCCCGCGTAGAGGGTGTCGGCGCGGGAGAAGAGGAATTGCCGCTGCCGGTCGTCGAGGTCGTACGGGTCCCCGTGCGCGCCGGTGGCGAGGAGCGAGCGGGCGGCGCGGACGTCCATGGCGAGGGCGCCGTTGGTGCGGGCCGGTGCGGCGAGGGCTTCGAGTTCGCGGCCGGGTCCGCCGGGGCCCTTGAGGGCGGCGAACTCGCCGGTGAGACGGGCCCGTAGCCACCCCCGGACCTCGGTGCGGAACTCCTCGACGCTGCTCATGGCCGTACGTTAACCTACCAAACACTTGTTAGGGAAGCTCCGCTCGTGAAGGATGGACGCCGCATGCCCGACGACCGCCCGCCCGACGACGCCTTCTACCGGGGCGCCGAGGACCCGGAGGTGAAGGTGGTCGGCCGGGTCGTGGCGGAACCGGAGTTGGAGGCCGAGACCGAGCGGTTGGCGCTGCGGATCGCCGGGATGCCCGCCTTCGGACCGGCGCTGACCGAGCGGGCCGTCCACCAGGCCGAGGACCTCCAGGGCCTGCACCCCGGCATGGACGCGGTGTTCGGCCCGCACCACCTGGCGCACCCGCACAACGCGGAGACCGCGGCGGACTCGCTCGGCGGCGTCGACATCGCCGCCCTGAAGGAGGCGAACACCTGATGGAACTCACGCACACGGCCGCTGTGGAGGCCTTCCGGGCCGAGGCCCGGGACTGGCTCCGGGCCCATGTCCCGGCCCGGCCCCTGCCCTCCCTGGAGACGGCCGAGGGCTTCGCGGCGCACCGGGAGTGGGAGGCGCTGCTGCACGCGGACCGCTGGTCGGTGGTGTCGTGGCCCGAGGAGTACGGGGGCCGGGGCGTGGACATCGTCACGTGGCTGGTCTTCGAGGAGGAGTACTGGGCGGCGGGCGCGCCCGGCCGGGTCTCGCAGAACGGCATCAACCTCCTCGCCCCCACCCTCTTCGACCACGCGAGCGCGGAGCAGCGCGCGCGGGTGCTGCCGTCGATGGCGAGCGGCGAGGTGATCTGGGCGCAGGCCTGGTCGGAGCCCGAGGCGGGGTCCGACCTGGCGTCGCTGTCGTCGCGGGCGGTCCGCACGGAGGGCGGCTGGCTGCTGTCGGGGCAGAAGACCTGGTCCTCGCGGGCGGCCTTCGCGGACCGGGCCTTCGGGATCTTCCGTACCGACCCGGACACCCCGAAACCGCACCAGGGGCTGACGTATCTGATGTTCGACCTGCGGGCGCCGGGGGTGACGGTGCGGCCCATCGGCCGGCTCGACGGCAAGCCGGCCTTCGCGGAGCTCTTCCTGGACCAGGTGTTCGTACCGGACGAGGACGTGATCGGGGAGCCGGGGCAGGGCTGGCGGATCGCCATGTCGACGACCGGGAACGAGCGCGGGCTGACCCTGCGCTCCCCCGGCCGTTTCCTGGCGGCGGCGGACCGGCTGGTCGGGCTGTGGCACGCGCACGGGGACCCGTCCGACACCGCGCTGCGCGACCGGGTGGCGGACGCGGTGGTGGGGGCCCGCGCGTACGAGCTGTTCACCTGGGCGAACGCCTCCCGCTTCGCGGCGGGCGGGACGATCGGCGCCGAGTCCAGCCTGAACAAGGTGTTCTGGTCGCAGTACGACATCGCCCTGCACGAGACGGCTCTGGACCTGCTGGGCGCGGACGCGGAGCTGGCGGAGGGTGAGTGGGCCGAGCCGTGGGTGTTCTCCCTGGCCGGGCCGATCTACGCGGGGACGAACGAGATCCAGCGCGACATCATCGCCGAGCGGCTGCTCGGCCTCCCGAAGGGCCGCCGCTGATGCGCTTCCTGCTGACCGACGAGCAGTCGGACTTCGCCCGTACGGTGCGCTCCCTGCTGAGTGCGGCGCAGGTCCCGGCGGCGGTACGGGCCTGGGCGGGCGGCGACGCCGAGCCCGGGCGGGCGCTATGGGCCCGGCTCGCGGAGACGGGTCTGTTCGCGCTGGCCGTGCCGGAGGCCTACGAAGGCGTGGGCCTGCTCCCGCTGGAGCTGTCGCTCGGCTTCGTCGAGCTGGGTCGGGCCGGTGTGCCGGGGCCGCTGGTGGAGAGCGCCGCGGTGTCGGTGCTACTGGCGGAGTCGGCGGACGAGGCGCTCGCCAAGCGGTTCCTGCCGGGGCTGGCGCGGGGCGAGGCCTCGGCCACGCTGACCCTGCCGGGCGGCAGCCCGTACGCACTGGACGCGGACGCGGCGACGTACCGCTTCACGGTGTCCCCGGCCGGCGAACTGCGGCTGGCGGCCGGCCCCGGCGCGCCGATCCGGTCCACGGACCCCGCGCGCCGGCTGTCCCTCCCGCCGGGCGGCGGCGGTGAACTGCTGGCGGCGGGACCGGCGGTGGCCCGGGCGGCCGAGGTGGCCGGACGGTGGGCCCGGCTGCTGACGGCCGCCCAGTGCCTGGGCGTCGGCGAGGCACTGCTGGCCAGGACGGTGGAGTACGCCGAGCAGCGCACGCAGTTCGGGACGGCGATCGGGAGCTTCCAGGCGGTCAAGCACCGGCTGGCGGACACCCTGCTCGACCTGGAGTTCGCGCGCCCGCTGGTGTGGGCGGCGGCCCTGTCGCCGGGCCCGGGCGAGGTGGCGGCGGCGAAGCTGGCGGCCGGCGAGGCGTCGTACCGGGCGGCGATGACGGCGCTCCAGCTCCACGGTGCGGTGGGCTACACCGAGGAGCTGGACCTGTCGCTGTGGCTGCGCAAGGCGCGCCCCCTGCGCGACGCCTGGGGAACCCCGTCGGCCTGTCGGGCCGAGGTGCTGCGCTCCCTCACACCGTCGCGACGTTGAGGCTCACGACGTACTGCTCCTCGACGACGCCGTCCGGGAAGAGCCCGTCCAGGAGTTCCCGCTCCCCCGCGAAGTACGCGCGGGTGCGGGCCTCGCCCAGGACCAGGAAGGCGGAGTGGCTGGCGAGGTTGGCGAGGTGGTCGTCCAGCGTGATGCGCCGGGTCCACGTCACCGAGCGGGTGGTGAACTCGCCGAGCCCCTCGGGCAGGGTGCGGTGGGTCTCCCCCTCGACCTCGAAGAAGACGCGCAGCCGCTCCTCCTGCTCGGCGATCCACGGGACGGTGGGGTCCGAGTCGTTCCACCAGACCGCGAGCGCACCGCCGGGGCGCAGCACCCGCCGGGCCTCGGGCACGGAGCGGACCGGGTCGGTCCAGTGCCAGGCCTGGGCGTAGGTGATCAGGTCGACGGAGTCCGTGGCCAGCGGCAGCCGGTCCCCGTCGCCGCGCACGATCGGGATGTCGGGGTGGGTGCGGCGGAACTCGGCGGCCATCCCGTCCCCGGGCTCGACGGCGACGACCTCGGCCCCGCGCTCGCGCAGGAGCGTGGTGGCGATCCCGGTCCCGGCTCCTACGTCGGCCACCCGGGCTCCGGCGAGCGGCCGACCGATGAGGGTCTCGACGGCGTCGAAGAGGGCCGGAGGGTAGCTGGGGCGGTGGGCGGCGTACGAAGCGGCGGCGGCATCGAAGGAACGGGCACGTGTGGTCATGCGTCCATTGTTTTCGATCAAGCAATCGACAACAAGAACACGGTACTTGCGCCATGCGAAGGGCGATGCGGGCGCGGGCGGGCCCTCTCGGGGAGGGACGCCTTTCAGGTCCGGGGGCGCAGGGAGATCCGGCCGACGAGGGCGGTCTGGAGCAGGATCAGGGCCCCGGTGCCGACCGGCGGCAGGAGCGGGCGGTCCGGGCGCCCGCCCACGGCCCAGGCCGGGCCGTCGGGGTCCACCGTCACGGTCAGCCGGGCGCCGACCGGAAGGTCCGCGGCCACCGGGCCGGGCAGGTTCCGGCCGGCCTCCGTGCGCAGCCGCAGCGACGGGGAGGGGGTCGAGCCGTCCCGCCCCACGGTCCGCTCGGCGACGACCGCCTGTTCCTCTCGGCCGCGGTCATGGAGGGTGTGCCGGTCCCAGGCGATCCCGCCGGCCACCGCGATGCCGACCGCGAGGAGTGCGACGCAGGTGCGGGCGACGAACTCCGCGGCGGTGCCGTGCGGTACGGCCGCGCCGAGGACGAAGACGGCCAGCAGGACCGGGATCCAGGCACCCTCGGGGCCCCGTAGCAGCCAGATCGCACCGAACTCCGCTGCCAGGAGGAGGCAGTTGCGCAAGACCGCGCCCGGCAGCCTCCGTATCACTTCAGCCATGGACACATCATGCCCGGGGAGTCGATAGGATCCGTCACCTGGGCGGGGTCGTAGCACAGAGGCAGTGCGCCTGCTCCACTGCAGGAGGACGCCGGTTCGAGTCCGGCCGCCCCGCCCTTCCCACCCCCGCCACCCAGGCCCCGGCCGCCCGGAGCGCGGCGGCGCCCGCCGGGAGCGGCAGGCCCAGGAAGCCGTGGAAGACCCCCGGGTGGAGCTGGAGCGTGCAGTCGACGCCGGCCGCCGCCAGCCGGCGGGCGTAGTCGAGGCCCTCGTCGCGCAGCACGTCGCAGTCGGCGAGGACGATCAGGGCGGGCGGCAGGCCCGACAGGTCGGGGGCGCGCAGCGGCGAGACGTGCGGGTGCTCCGGGTCGCCGCCGTACCGGTCCCAGTACCAGGCCATGTGGGCGGCGGTGTGGAAGTAGCCCTCCGCGTACCTCTCCACGGAGGCGGATTCCATCCGGGCGTCCAGCGGCGGATAGAACAGCACCTGGCCCGCGACGAGTTCGGGGGCGCGCAGGGCGGTCACGGCCGCGAGGTTGCCGCCGCTGGAGTCCCCCGCCACCACCACCCGGCCGGGGTCGCAGCCGAGCGCGCCGGCCCGCTCCCGCGCCCAGAGCAGGACGGTGAGCGCGTCGTCCGGAGCCGCCGGCCAGGAGTGTTCGGGGGCGAGCCGGTAGTCCGCCGAGACGACCACCGCGCCCGCGGTCCGGGCCAGGGAGCGGCAGGTCGTGTCGTGGGAGTCCAGGCCGCACATGACCCAGCCGCCGCCGTGCAGGTACACGATCAGGGGCCGGTCGGCCGGGCCCGGCGCGGGATCGTAGATCCGGACCGGCACCCCGCCCGCGTCGGTGTCGGTCACCGAGGCCATGGCCGGGCCGGCGCGGCCGGCTCCGGAGGCCGCGGCCGCCCGCAGGGCGTGGACGTCGCCCGGGCCGGGGAAGCCGGCGCTCATCGCGTCGCACAGCGCTCTGGCCTCGGGCGAGAGCGGGTCGGGGGTGCGGGGGCAGGGGGTGTGGGGGTCGGGGGTGCGGGGGTCGGGGGTGCGGGGGTCGGGTGCGTGGAGGTCGCTCATGCCGTCGTCATCCCCCCGTCCACGGTGAACTCGCCGCCCGTCACGTACGAGGACGCGTCCGAGCAGAGGAAGAGGACCAGCTCCCCGACCTCCTCCGGGCGGCCCATCCGCCCCAGCGGTACGTGCGACCAGTCCCGGCCGGCCACCGCCTCGGCCACCATCGGGGTGTCGATGGCCCCCGGGTGCACCGAGTTGACCCGGATCCGGTCCCGGGCGAGGTCGAGCGCCGCCGACCGGGTCAGTCCGCGCAGCCCGAACTTGGTGGATCCGTAGGCGGCATGGCCGGGGATCCCGACGAGTCCGGCGGTGGAGGAGATGTTGACGATCGAGCCGCCGCCGCCCGCGCGCAGCACCGGCGCGACCGCCTGGATGCCGAGGAACGGTCCGAGCAGGTTGACCCGTAGGAGCGCCTCGAAGTCCTCCAGCCGTTGCTGTTCCACGTGGGCGGTGCGCCACAGGGCCGCGTTGTTGACCAGGGCCGAGATCGTGCCGAAGGCGCGGACCGCTTCCTTCACCACCGTCGCCCAGCTCGCCGGGTCGGCCACGTCGTGGCGGACGTACAGCCCTTGGTCGCCGAGGTCGGCGGCCACCGCCCTCCCCTCGTCCTCCCGTACGTCGGTGACGAGGACCCGGGCCCCGGCCGCCGCGCACAGCCGGGCCTCGGCGGCGCCCTGGCCTCGCCCGGCGCCGGTGATCACGACGACCTTGTCGTCGAGCTGCTTCCCCATGGCTCAGCCCTCCAGGGCGCGGAAGTGCGGGATGACCTTCTGGCCCCACTGGCGGATGGTCTCCATGCACGCCTCCTGGGGGACGGTGCCCATCTGGATCAGGCACATCACCTCGTCGACGCCGATCTCGCGGAGCCGCTCGACGTAGGCGATGGCGGTGTCGGCGTCGCCGTACGCGTGCTCGGCGTTGTAGGTGCCGGTGTCGACCGGGCGGGCGGGGATGTTCGCCTCGTGGAGCTTGGCGACGAGTTCCTCCCGACCCCTGGTCAGGGCCGCCACATGGGAGTCGGCGCTCTCGTCGTCCGCGTACCCGGTCGGCTCGGGTCCGTTGCCGTACCAGTGGGCGATGGATTCGGCGAAGAAGCGCTGCCCACGCGTGCCCAGTCGCAGGGCCCGTTCGGCGTCGTCGAGGACGATGGTCGGGCAGAGGGCGGAGAGGTGGTCGTTGACCTCGGTCGAGACGAGGCGCTCGCCGTCGCGCGTGGCGATGGCCTCGTCGTAGACCTTGCGCATGGTGCGTACGTCGTCGGCGCCGGCGAAGCCCATCACCAGGGCCCCGATGCCGAGCTCGGCGGCCAGTTTCAGGGTGTCGTGCTGGGAGCAGGCCATGAACAGCGGCGGGTGCGGGTCCTGGACCGGGCGGGGCAGGATCGCGCCGGGCCCGATGTCGAGGGAGCCGTGCCACTCGAAGGTCTCCTCCTTCCAGGCGGAGGAGAAGATCCGCAGCGCCTCCTCCATCTGCGGGTAGGTGTCCTCGGGCCTGACCCCGTACATGGCCATTTCTTGGCGAGTGGCGCCGCGCCCGGCGCCGATGTCGACGCGGCCGTCGGAGAGCACGTCGAGCATGGCGGCGCGCTCGGCGACCCGCACCGGGTGCTGGTAGCCGAAGGGCATGGTGACGACGCCGTGGCCGATGCGGATCCGGCTCGTGCGGGCGGCCACCCAGGTCAGGAAGATCTCGGAGGCGCTCATGTGCGCGTACCGGGTCAGGGAGTGGTGCTCGACGGCCCAGATCCGATCGAAGCCCATCTCCTCGGCGTACACGGCCTGTTCGACGCATTCGTGGATGACCTGACGCTCGCGTTCGGGGGTGGGGTCGACGAGCTGTGCCTCGAAGATCATCGAGAACTTCACGGTGGGGTCCCTCCATCCGACTCCAGGAGCATTATTTCTAATAGAAATACTTCTAGCAGTCATACGTCACACAGGGAAGGGTGCCGTCGGGACCGGTCGTAGACTGCGCTGCGTGGCAGACGAGACGAACAGGCGCACGCTCCCCGCGACCAGCTGGGCGGTGCTCGGGCTGCTCTCCTTCGGCGAGGAGCTCTCCGGTTACGACCTGAAGAAGTGGTCGGACCGGTCGCTGCGCTTCTTCTACTGGAGCCCGTCGTTCAGCCAGATCTACAGCGAGCTCAAGCGCCTGGAGAAGGCGGGCTACGCCTCCTCGCGACTGGTGTCCCAGGACACCGGGACACGCGACAAGCGGGTCTACCGGATCACGGACGAGGGCATGACGGCCGTCCGGGAGTGGGCCCGCGAGGCCCCCGTCGACCCGCCGGTCCTCAAGCACGGGCCGATGCTGCGACTGTGGCTGGGCCACCTGCTGGAGCCGGAGCAGATGCGCGAAGTCCTGGGCCGGCACCAGGAGTTCGCGGAGGAGATGCGCCGTCGCGCGGTGGCCGACGGGGAGGGCGCGAAGGACGAGAGCGCCTGGGCGTACCCGACGCTCACCCTCAAGTGGGCGGAGCGGTACTACGCCTCCGAGCGCGACCTCGCGGCCGCCATGCTCGACGACATCGACGCGCTGAACGGACCCGACGGGCTCGGCAAGCTGCCGTAGGAGCGCCGGAAGTACAGCAGCGGCGGCCCGTCGCGGTGCACGGTCAGGCGCGGCAGGCGGCCGACCTCGGTTTCACCCTGGCGGGCTGACGGGGCGGCGCGCTGCCGTACCCTCGCCCCATGACGGGCAGTGCGATCAACCTCCGCAAGGTCGAGGAGACGGCTCCGGCGCTCGTGAGCCTCTACAAGAGCGCCGGGGTCTCCCTGCGCAAGTACGGGATGGAGGGCGGACGAGCAGCGGTCTACCTGGTCCTGGACTACTCCGGGTCGATGAAGCCGTACTACGCGGACGGCAGCGTGCAGGCCCTCGCGGACCGGGTGCTCGGGCTGTCCGCGCACCTGGACGACGACGCCCGCGTACCGGTGGTCTTCTTCTCCACCGAGGTCGACGCGGTGGAGGAGATCTCCCTGGCCGGGCACGAGGGCCGGGTCACCGAGATCGCCTCCCGGCTGGGCCACATGGGCAAGACGGCCTACCACGCCGCGATGGACGCGGTCATCGACCACTACCTGGACTCGGGCGCGACGGCTCCGGCCCTGGTCGTCTTCCAGACCGACGGCGGACCGATCAACAAGCTCGCGGCGGAACGGTACCTGTGCAAGGCGGCCCGGCTGCCGCTCTTCTGGCAGTTCGTCGGCTTCGGCAACACGCGCAGCACGCAGTTCGACTTCCTGCGCCGGCTGGACGAGCTGCCGGTACCGGCGCAGCGGGCCGTGGACAACGCCGGCTACTTCCACGCGGGAGCGGACCCCCGCAGGGTGCCGGACGGGGAACTGTACGACCGCCTGGTCGGGGACTTCCCGGCCTGGCTGGCGGCGGCGCGGAGTGCGGGCATCGTGCGCGCCTGACCGGTGACCAGCGGTGCCCGCGCTTTGATGGACGTATGACGCATACCAGCTGGGCAGTCTTCGAGAAGGCGGAACCGGAGTTCGCTGCGGCCGTCCAGGCCCGTTTCGCACAGTACCCGCACCACGTCCTGGCCACCCTGCGCAAGGACGGCTCCCCTCGTGCGACCGGGCTGAATGTCGACATCCGGGGCGGGGAGCTGTGGCTCGGCATGATGTTCGGCTCGATGAAGGCCAGGGACCTCCAGCACGACCCGCGCTTCGCCCTGCACACCAACCCGGGCGCGGGCGAGGAGATGCCGCACGGGGACGTACGGATCTCAGGACGCGCGGTGGAGCTCGTGGACCCGCCGGAACTGCACCGGTACGCGGAGGAGACCGAGATCCCGCACCCGTTCCACCTCTTCCACGCCGATCTGACCGAGGTCGTCCACGTCTGGGTGCAGGGCGAAGACCTGGTGGTGCGCTCGTGGACCCCGGAGCACGGCCTGCGCACCCTGCGCCGGGGCGACGACGACGAACCACCCCGCGAGGACCCGGCCGCATAGTCCCGCTCGCTCCCTCAGGCCGTCGGCTTCTTGTCCTTCCGGGCGAGGACGGTCGGGTCGATGTCCAGCCAACTGCGGTCGATGGTGAGGGTGAGCCCGCCGTAGGTGGCCTTGTGGTCGCCGCGGAACTGGTGGGCCCGGCGCGGGCCGGCCCACTTGGCCGTGCCCTTCCGTAGGCCCATGTCGGCATCTCCGACGGTGGCCGAAAGGTTCCAGCGGGCGGCCCAGAGCACGTCCGGCATGGCCTGGGGGGCCTGGTGGTAGTGGGCGCTCAGCGCCTTGACCCCGGAGCTCACCGAGACGTAGGCGGCGGAGCGGAAGCCCAGTTGGTGCAACCGGTCCGTCCAGGCGGTCAGATAGGCCACGACCGGGGCGTCCCAGGTGGCGCGGTCCGTGTAGCTCTCCACATCGTTGTAGAGCACCGTGCCCTCGGCCAGGCCCAGCGACCGGGCCGCGGCCGCCGCGCCCTCGGCGGCCTCCCGGCCCTGCCCGTCGGCCTCGGAGGGGTCGGTGGACAGGCCGGTGCCGGCGTTGTACCAGGGCTGCGGGCCCACCCAGATCGGCATCAGGTGCCAGCCCTTGGCGGCCTGCCGCTCCACCCAGCGGGCCGTGAGGCGCGGCTGGGCGCAGGCCCGGGCCCGGCCGCCGATGTAGACGCCGATCGCGCCGAAGGGGGAGGCGGCCCGCCAGGTGTCCATGGTCTTCTGGGCGGGAGCGGTGCAGGCGTCGAAGCCCTCCCCCTTGAAGGGTTTCTGGGCGTTGACGGGCCCACCGCCGCCGGCCGGCACCGCCACGACGGGGCTCCCGACGGGCGGCGGCGCCACTCTGCGGGCCCGCTCCAGTACCGTGCGTACGCCGTCGGGCGTCGCACCGTAGGAGACGGTGGCCATGACCCCGGGCCGGTGCAGGGCGTACCGCAGCTCGTTGCTGCCGGACCGTGCCGGGAGCTCACGCAGCGCGCGCCAGGAGTCCACGGCGACGGTGGGGACGTCGGCGCGTTCCGGGGCCCCGTCGAGGGGTTCCAGGTGCAGGGTGTCGGCGCGGCCGGCGACGGCCCGGCCGGTGCACTCGGCCTGGGTGCCGGCGTGGCCGAGGTACAGGGTGGGCAGGTCCAGGCGCACGCAGGCGTCGGGATTCCGGTCGAGGTCGACGACCCGCCAGCCGGCCGGGAGGCCGAGGCGCAGTCCTCGGTAGTCGACGGTCCGACCGTCGTCGGCGGCGGGAGCGACCGGAGCGGCGCCGACGGACGTGCCGGGGATCAGCAGGGCGGCGCCGAGCAGGCCGCTCAGCAGCGTTCGGATGGGGGCCATGATCCAGAGGGGTACCAGACGCCGACCCGGATGAACCGTGCCCACCCGGAGTGCAGTTGGCCCGTCCGGCCCATTCCCGCCCAGCCCGGCCCGCCGACGCGCGTCACCTGCACGAGTGACACGGGCCCGGGCCCGTCACCGCGGGCGGAGTAGGGTCGAGGGGGCGGCCGAAGCCAGTTGCGTTGGCTTCGGCCGCCCTTTCCCCCGTCCCCGGTCAGGCGGCCCGGCGGCGTAGCCACCAGGAGCAGAACCCGGCCAGCAGTCCGGAGAGTGCGAGGAAGATCGCGGTCTCGATCCACTGGAAGGTCCAGTAGCGGTCGGCGGGCTGGTAGTCGACCTCGATGTGCAGGTCCGACGTGGCGAAGCAGTCGAACGGCTCCGTCATGCGCTCCGCGCAGCCGCGGGCACCGCGGACCTCCTGGCCGGACGGGTCGAGCAGTGCGGCCGGGGCCGACACGACCCAGACCCCGGGCCGCAGGACCCCGACCCGGAGGTAGGCGTCATCGCCGGAACCCTTCAGCTGGATGTGGTTCCCGTTCCAGCCTTCCTTCGGCGCACCGGACTCCTCGCCTCCGCCGACCGGCGCCATGACGAGGGACTTGAGCGTCACATCGGTGTGTTCGGGCGTCACGAAGTGCGGGCGGATCGCGAAGGGTACGAAGATCTGGACGGCGACGAAGACGACGAGGGTCGCGGCCATCGCGGGCACGGTACGTCGGATCAGGAGTCCGGCCGTGGCGCCGAGGGTGAAGGCGAACGCCGCGTAGCCGAGGGGGACGATCGCGCGGCCGCTGAACATGAGGGCGGTGAACCGGTCCAGGTTGACCCGGTCGATGGGGGCGGCCCACCAGGTCACCAGGAGGCTGAGCACCCCGGTGACGGCGACGGCGATCAGGCCGACGCCCCCGAGCTTGGCCAGGAGCCAACGACCGCGACCGATGCTCTGGTTCCAGATGAGCCGGTGGGTGCCGGTCTCCAGTTCACGGGCGATCAGCGGGGCGCCCCAGAAGATCCCGATGATGCCGGGCGCGGCGAGCAGCAGGCTCGTGACGTAGTAGGTCAGGGTCTGGTACTCGACGACCAGTGCGTTCTTGGCCGATGCGCAGTCGCCGGCGCAGTTGGCGACGGTGCTGTCGTAGACCTCGCGCATCTGGAGGCCGGTGACCACGAGGAATGTCGCGACCGCGGCCAGGACGGCGAGCGCGGCGAGGGTCTGGACGCGGTATTGGCGCCAGGTCAGCCAGATCATCGCTGGTTCTCCCGGGTGGATCGGGGGCCGGACCCGGCCGTGGCCCGGCTCATGTAGGTGAGGACGAGGTCCTCCAGGTCGAGCGGCTCCAGGACCCAGGAGGGATCCTGGACCGGCTTCTCGGCCCGGACGATGAAGGTGCTCTGCCGCTCGGTGTGGGTCTCCTGGATGACGCGCATGCCCTCGGGCAGCGTGGCGGCGTCGCGGCGCGCGGTGGTGAGCCGGAAGTGGCTCGCGAGCAGGTCGTCGACGTCCCCCGCCACCTGGACCCGCGAGGCGACGAGCGAGACCAGGTGGTCGCAGACCCGCTCCAGGTCGGAGACCAGGTGCGAGGAGAGCACGACGGTGGTGCCGTGTTCGGCCACGACCTCCATCAGGCTCTGCAGGAACTCCCGCCGGGCCAGCGGGTCCAGGGCGGCGACGGGCTCGTCGAGGATGATCAGCTCGGGCCGTTTGGCGACGGCGAGGGTCAGCGCGACCTGGGCGCGCTGGCCGCCGGAGAGCTTCCCGGTCTTCTGCGCGGGTTCCAGTCCGAGCTGTCGGATCCGGTCCTGCGCGAGCTGCGCGTCCCACCCCGGGTTGAGCCGTGCGCCCAGCTTCAGGTGGTCGGCGATGGACAGCCCCGCGTACGTGGGCGTGTCCTGGGCGACGAAACCGACCTTGGCCAGTTGCTCGGGCCCGGACGCGGGCCGGCCGCCGAGCACCTCGATGCTGCCGGAGGTCGGGCCGATCAGTCCGCAGGCCAGCTGCAACAGGGTCGACTTCCCGGCCCCGTTGGGCCCGACCAGCCCGACGACCCGCCCGGACGGCAGGCTCAGGGTGCAGTCACTGAGCGCCTCTTTGCGGCCGTACCGCTTGCCCAACGCGCGGGCTTCCAATATGGCGGTCATTTCTCCTCTTCGTTGTGCGTGCGGATGTGCGGGTGCGGGTGCGGGTCCGTGCCGGTGCGGGCGGCGCGGAAGGTGCTCAGGAACAGGGCCTCGATGCTTTCCTCGTCCAACCCGGCGGCCCGCGCCTTGTCGAGCCACAGCCGCAACTCCCGGCGCAGCGGCTCGTGCTCGGCGATCGAGTCGTCGCCGAGCGTCCCGGAAATGAACGTCCCGACCCCCGGCTTCTTGGCGACCAGCCCCTCGTACTCCAGCTCCCGGTACGCCTTGAGCACGGTGTTCGGGTTGATCGCCACCGAAGCGGCGACGTCCTTGACCGTCGGCAACCGGTCCCCCTCGGCCAGCAGCCCCAACCGCAGGGCCTGCCTCACCTGGTGGATGAGCTGCATGTACGGAGCCACGCCGGACCGGGCATCGAGGTGAAACTCGATCACCGTCCACCTCTATTCATCTAGCTTCCTAGCACTATAGGACTACGCATATCCGATCACTGTCAAGCCAGTGGACGTCAACACGGCCGCGAGCAGCCCGGATTGACGACGGAGCGGACTGAGTACGCGTACTCAGGCAGATGTCGGTACCGCTGGGTAGCGTCGCGACGTGTCCGACGAACGGACGACACGACCACATGGGGGACGACATGAAGAAGCGCACCACCGCCCTGGCGGCCCTGGCCCCGGCTCTCGCACTGGTCCTGGCGGCGAGCCCGGCCCAGGCCGCGTCGACGGGCGAGATCATCGGCTACCCGGGCCCCGACGGCCTGATCTGGATCGCCGACCAGGCCGGCTCCAGCGGCTTCGTCTCGGGCGGTCTCTCCGAGCGACTGGACACGTTCATCACGTTCGGCTGCGCCGACGGCGGGAGCATCGAGGTGTCGTTCCGGCTCGAGGAGCACCCGGACCGCGACCCGGCCCCCTTCACCGTCGACTGCCCCGGCACGGACCCGACGGTCGTCACGGTCCCCCTCGGCACGGGCATCCACGGCGGATTCGTCGCATGGGTGACGGCCTCGACCCCGACCACCCGCTGGGGCGCCACGGTCACCCAGCCCGAGTAGCCCCGAAACACGTCACAGCGCCCGCCACCCCTGGTCGGGGACGTGGCGGGCGCTGCACCGCCCTCCTTCTGACGCACACCGACCAGCCGATCGGCACCCGGGCTCCGTCGCATGGCGGAGGGGGCCAGCAGGTCGATGCCGTATCTGACCGCCCGGCCGCCGGGCGCAGCGGACGCGTGGACGGAGGAGGCCGCGGCAGCAGGGCTGCGGGGCGGTCAGCGCATCCTGCGTGTGGCGTACGGTCGTGACGCGACACAGGCTCATCCAACTCGACGACGAGCGGACGGAGTTGACCGACAGCACTGCCCCCGGGACATCGCCGTCGGCACGGCTCTCGCCGGCGCGGCGAAGATCCGCGGCGGCGCCGTGACGCTGCCGACCGCCCTGGGGCACATCGGCGCGCGGATCCCGCGCGAAGAGGAACGTGAGCGACTGCGTCTCGGGGCGGGTGAACCGGTCCTCCGCCTGACCCGCACCACCTACGACGCCACGGACAGCCCCATCCAGGCAGACGTGATGCTCATGCCGGCCGGACGCCAACAGGTGCGCTACGAGATCAGGCTCGGCCCTTCACAGCCCGGATGAACGGAGCCCATACGGCGGCCGGGAAGACCAGGACCGGGCCGACGCCGGCCAGCTTGCTGTCGCGGACGGGGACGACGCCGGGGAGGTCGTCGGAGACCTCGACGCAACTGCCGCCGTCTCCATTGCTGTACGAGGACTTGCGCCAGGTCAGCCCGTTCACGTCCGCACGCATGTCGCGTACTCCTCCGCCACCGACTCGACCGAGGCCAGGGACGCCTCCGGCGGCAACGCAGCAGCCCTGGCAAGATCGTACGACTTCCAGTGTCGCTGGACCAGGGCCGGATAGTCGAGCAACTGCCCCGCGTAGGGACCCTCGGTGTACGCCACGTCGGGCGCTTCAGCGAACTGCATGATGGTCATCATCGAGCCCACTGCACCGTGGGCCCCGGCAGCGAACGGCACGACCTGCACCATGATCCGGTGGGCACGCGCGTACGAAGCAATGCGCCGCAGCTGAGCCGCCATCACGGCAGGCCCGCCGACCACCGTCCGCAGGACCGCCTCATGCAGGACGACCCACACCTCGGGGGCTTCTGGGTCGCCGAGGAGTCGCGCCCGTTCGGCACGTGCCCCGACCAGGGCATCAACGCGCTCCGCGAGAGCGGTGGGACTCGTCGCGCGGATGACCGCTCGGGCGTAGTCCTCCGTCTGGAGCAACCCCGGGACCAGCGTGGGGGCGTATTCGTAGATGGCGGTCGCCAGCGCCTCCAGCTCGGCCGCATCGGCGAAGTATTCACTGTGCTTGGACTTGAACGCCCTGGCCAGGCGGAAGAAGTAGTCCCCCGTGTTCAGCTCCCTGTCGATGAGCTTGGCGATCTCCGGACGCAGGCGACGCCGCCCGCTCTCCATCATCCCGACGTACGCCCCCGTGGCGAAGATGCGCTCGCCCAGACCTTCCTGGGTCAGCCCCGCCGCCTCGCGCTTCCCCCGCAGTTCCTCTCGGGCGAACTCCTCCGGCGTCTGCGCCCCACCTTCGCCATTCGGCTTGGCCATGAGCCAACTCCCCGCTTCCGCAGTGCCCTCGCTCCGCGAAAAGCGTAGTCCGGGCAACACCCGCGGTTCAGCGGAACGCATTGATACGACTACCCGACGCCACAGCGCCCGCCACCCCTGGTCGGGGACGTGGCGGGCGCTGTGCCGGGTGTTCCGTACGCCGTTGTACGGGCCGTATGAGGGGTCCCGCCCTTCGCGAGGCGGGGGTGCTGCGGGGGCTACACCATCAGCGAGCGGTCCGTCGGCTTGACCGGGTACGGGAGGGCGCTGCTGCCGGTCAGGAAGCGGTCCACGCCGCGGGCGGCCGAGCGGCCTTCCGCGATGGCCCAGACGATCAGCGACTGGCCGCGGCCCGCGTCGCCGGCGACGAAGACGCCGTCCACGTTGGTCGCGTAGGAGGCGTCGCGGTCGATGTTGCCGCGGGCGTCCATCTCCAGGCCGAACTGCTGGGTCAGGCCGTTGGCCTGATCCGTGCCCGTGAAGCCCATCGCCAGGGTGACCAGCTGCGCGGGGAGGACGCGCTCGGTACCGGGCTTCTGGACGAGCTTGCCGTCCTCGAAGGCGACCTCGACCAGGTGGAGGGCCTGGACGTTGCCGTCCTCGTCACCCTCGAAGTGGGTGGTGGAGACGGAGTAGACCCGCTCACCGCCCTCCTCGTGGGCCGAGGTGACCTTGTAGAGCATCGGGAAGGTCGGCCACGGCTGGTTGGCGTTGCGGTCCTCGCCCGGCTTGGGCATGATCTCCAGCTGCGTGACCGAGGCCGCGCCCTGGCGGTGGGCGGTGCCCACGCAGTCCGCGCCGGTGTCGCCACCGCCGATGACGACCACGTGCTTGCCCTCGGCCGTGATGGGGGGCGCCATGAAGTCGCCCTCCTGGACCTTGTTGGCGAGCGGCAGGTACTCCATGGCGAAGTGGATGCCGTTCAGCTCGCGGCCGGGGACCGGCAGGTCGCGGGAGACCGTCGCGCCCGCCGCGATGACCACCGCGTCGAACCGCTTGCGCAGGTCGGTGGCGGTGATGTCGCGGCCGACCTCGATGCCGGTACGGAACTTGGTGCCCTCCGCGCGCATCTGCTCGATGCGGCGGTTGATGTGCACCTTCTCCATCTTGAACTCGGGGATGCCGTAGCGCAGCAGGCCGCCGATGCGGTCCGCGCGCTCGTACACGACCACGGTGTGGCCGGCCCGGGTCAGCTGCTGGGCGGCGGCTAGGCCCGCCGGGCCCGAGCCGATGACGGCCGCGGTCTTGCCGGACAGCCGCTCCGGCGCCTGCGGGGTGACGTCGCCGTTGTCCCACGCCTTGTCGATGATCGAGACTTCGACGTTCTTGATGGTGACGGCGGGCTGGTTGATGCCGAGCACGCACGCCGACTCGCACGGGGCCGGGCACAGCCGACCGGTGAACTCCGGGAAGTTGTTCGTCGCGTGGAGGCGCTCCGACGCGGCGGTCCAGTCCTCGCGGTACGAGAAGTCGTTCCACTCCGGAATCAGGTTCCCGAGCGGGCACCCGTTGTGGCAGAACGGGATGCCGCAGTCCATGCAGCGCCCGGCCTGCTTGCTGATGATCGGGAGCAGCGAGCCCGGAACGTAGACCTCGTTCCAGTCCTTCAGCCGATCGGCGACGGGACGGGTGCAGGCGGTCTCGCGCGGGGTGGTGAGGAAGCCCTTCGGGTCAGCCATGGGTCGCCGCCTCCATCATCTTCTCCGTGGTCTCGGATTCCGAGAGTCCGGCGAGCTCAGCGGCGTCCTTGGCGGCGAGCACTGCCTTGTACGTGGTGGGGATGATCTTGCTGAAGCGGTCCACCGCGACGGACCAGTCAGCCAGGAGCTTCGCGGCCACGGTCGAGCCGGTCTCCTCCTCGTGGCGGCGCACCACATCGTGCAGCCACTGCTTGTCGGTGTCGGACAGGGCCTCGACGGCGCCCGCGTTGCCGACGTTGACGTTGTGCGGGTCGAGGTCGATGACGTACGCGACGCCGCCCGACATACCGGCCGCGAAGTTGCGGCCCGTCTCGCCCAGGACGACGGCCTGGCCGCCGGTCATGTACTCGCAGCCGTGGTCGCCCACGCCCTCCGAGACGACCAGCGCGCCCGAGTTGCGGACGCAGAAGCGCTCGCCGGTGCGGCCGCGCAGGAACATCTCGCCGCCGGTGGCTCCGTAGCCGATCGTGTTGCCGGCGATGGTGGAGTACTCGGCGAGGTGGTCGGCGCCGCGGTCCGGGCGGACCACGATGCGGCCACCGGAGAGGCCCTTGCCGACGTAGTCGTTGGCGTCGCCCTCCAGGCGGAGGGTGATGCCCTTCGGCACGAAGGCGCCGAAGGACTGGCCGGCCGAGCCCGTGAAGGTCAGGTCGATGGTGTTGTCGGGCAGGCCCGCACCGCCGAACTTCTTCGTGACGTGGTGGCCGAGCATCGTGCCGACGGTCCGGTTGATGTTCCGGATGGCGACCTGGGCGCGGACCGGCTGGGCGCTCTCGGCGGACTCCGCGTTCAGGGCGTCGGCGGCGAGCTCGACGAGCTCGTTGTCGAGGGCCTTCTCCAGACCGTGGTCCTGCTCGATCAGGGCGTGGCGGACCGCGCCCTCGGGCAGCTCCGGCACGTAGAAGAGCGGCTCCAGGTCGAGACCCTGCGCCTTCCAGTGCGTGACGGCCGCGGTGGTGTCGAGGAGCTCGGCGTGGCCGACGGCCTCCTCGATCGTGCGGAAGCCCAGCTCGGCGAGGAGCTCGCGCACCTCCTCCGCGATGTACTCGAAGAAGTTGACGACGAACTCGGGCTTGCCGGAGAAGCGGTCGCGCAGGACCGGGTTCTGGGTGGCGATGCCGACCGGGCAGGTGTCCAGGTGGCAGACGCGCATCATGACGCAGCCGGAGACGACGAGCGGCGCGGTCGCGAAACCGAACTCCTCGGCACCGAGCAGCGCGGCGATGACCACGTCGCGGCCGGTCTTGAGCTGGCCGTCCGTCTGGACGACGATCCGGTCGCGCAGCCCGTTGAGCAGCAGGGTCTGCTGGGTCTCCGCGAGGCCGAGCTCCCAGGGGCCGCCCGCGTGCTTGAGCGAGGTGAGCGGGGAGGCGCCCGTTCCGCCGTCGTGGCCGGAGATGAGGACGACGTCCGCGTGTGCCTTGGAGACACCGGCCGCGACCGTACCCACGCCGACCTCGGAGACCAGCTTCACGTGGATGCGGGCGACCGGGTTGGCGTTCTTGAGGTCGTGGATCAGCTGAGCCAGGTCCTCGATGGAGTAGATGTCGTGGTGCGGCGGCGGGGAGATCAGGCCGACACCCGGGGTGGAGTGCCGGGTCTTGGCGACCCACGGGTAGACCTTGTGGCCGGGCAGCTGGCCGCCCTCGCCGGGCTTGGCACCCTGCGCCATCTTGATCTGGATGTCGTCCGCGTTGACCAGGTACTCGCTCGTGACACCGAAGCGGCCGGAGGCGACCTGCTTGATGGAGGAGCGGCGCGCCGGGTCGTACAGGCGGTCCGGGTCCTCGCCGCCCTCACCGGTGTTGGACTTGGCGCCCAACTGGTTCATGGCGATGGCGAGGGTCTCGTGCGCCTCCTTGGAGATGGAGCCGTACGACATGGCGCCGGTGGAGAAGCGCTTGACGATGTCGGCGACCGACTCGACCTCGTCGATGGAGATCGCTTCGCGGTCCGACTTGAAACCGAACAGGCCGCGGAGCGTCATCAGGCGCTCGGACTGCTCGTTCACCCGGGCCGTGTACTGCTTGAAGATGTCGTACCGGCGGTTGCGGGTGGCGTGCTGGAGGCGGAAGACCGTCTCCGGGTCGAACAGGTGCGGCTCGCCCTCGCGACGCCACTGGTACTCGCCGCCGATCTCCAGCGCGCGGTGCGTGGCCGCGATGCCGGAGGCGGGGTACGCCTTGGCGTGGCGCGCGGCCACCTCCTTGGCGACGACGTCCAGGCCGGCGCCGCCGATCTTGGTGGCGGTGCCGTTGAAGTAGGTCCCGACGAACTCGTCGTCGAGGCCGACGGCCTCGAAGACCTGGGCGCCGCGGTAGGAGGCGACGGTGGAGATGCCCATCTTGGACATGACCTTCAGGACGCCCTTGCCGAGCGCGTAGATCAGGTTCTTGATGGCCTGCTCCGGCTCCAGGCCGGACAGGAAGGTACCGGCGCGCAGCAGGTCCTCGACGGACTCCATGGCGAGGTACGGGTTGACCGCGGCCGCGCCGTAGCCGATGAGCAGGGCGACGTGGTGGACCTCGCGGACGTCACCGGCCTCGACCAGCAGACCCACCTGGGTGCGCTGCTTGGTGGCGATGAGGTGGTGGTGCACGGCGGAGGTGAGCAGCAGCGACGGGATCGGCGCGTGCTCGGCGTCCGAGTGACGGTCCGAGAGGACGATCAGGCGGGCGCCGTTGGCGATGGCCGCGTCGGCCTCGGCGCGGATCTGCTCGATGCGGGCGGCCAGGGCCTCGCCGCCGCCGGAGACCCGGTAGAGGCCGGAGAGCGTGGCGGCCTTCATGCCGGGCATGTCGCCGTCGGCGTTGATGTGGATGAGCTTGGCCAGCTCGTCGTTGTCGATCACCGGGAACGGCAGGGTGACGCTGCGGCAGGACGCGGCGGTCGACTCCAGCAGGTTGCCCTGCGGGCCGAGCGAGGACAGCAGCGAGGTGACGAGCTCCTCGCGGATGGCGTCCAGCGGCGGGTTGGTGACCTGCGCGAAGAGCTGGGTGAAGTAGTCGAAGAGCAGCCGGGGGCGCTCGGAGAGGGCCGCGATCGGGGAGTCCGTACCCATGGAGCCGAGCGGCTCGCCGGCGGTACGGGCCATCGGCGCGAGGATGACGCGCAGCTCTTCCTCGGTGTAGCCGAAGGTCTGCTGGCGGCGGGTGACCGAGGCGTGGGTGTGCACGATGTGCTCACGCTCGGGCAGGTCCGACAGCTCGATCTCGCCGGTCTCCAGCCACTCCGCGTAGGGCGCGGCGGCGGCCAGCTCGTTCTTGATCTCGTCGTCCTCGATGATCCGCTTCTGGGCGGTGTCGACGAGGAACATCTTGCCGGGCTGCAGGCGGCCCTTGCGGACGACCTTGGCCGGGTCGATGTCGAGCACGCCGACCTCGGAGCCCAGGACGACGAGGCCGTCGTCGGTGACCCAGTAGCGGCCGGGGCGCAGGCCGTTGCGGTCGAGGACCGCGCCGACCTGGGTGCCGTCGGTGAAGGTGACGCAGGCCGGGCCGTCCCAGGGTTCCATCTGCGTGGAGTGGTACTTGTAGAACGCGCGGCGGGCCGGGTCCATGGAGGTGTGGTTCTCCCACGCCTCCGGGATCATCATCAGCACGCTGTGCGGGAGCGAGCGGCCGCCGAGGTGGAGCAGCTCCAGGACCTCGTCGAAGGAGGCCGAGTCGGAGGCGTCCGGGGTGCAGATCGGGAAGATCCGGTCCAGTGCGCCCTCGCCGAAGGCGGCGGAGGCCAGCTGGGACTCGCGGGCCTTCATCCAGTTCCGGTTGCCCTTGACCGTGTTGATCTCGCCGTTGTGCGCGACGAAGCGGTACGGGTGGGCGAGCGGCCACGACGGGAAGGTGTTCGTGGAGAAGCGCGAGTGGACCAGGGCGACGGCCGAGGCGAAGCGGCGGTCGGAGAGGTCCGGGAAGAAGGGCTCCAGCTGGCCGGTGGTCAGCATGCCCTTGTAGACGATGGTGCGGGCGGAGAGCGACGGGAAGTACACGCCGGCCTCGCGCTCGGCGCGCTTGCGCAGCACGAAGGCCTTGCGGTCCAGCTCGATGCCCGTGCTGCCGTTGCTGACGAACAGCTGCGAGAAGGCCGGCATCGTGGCGCGGGCGCCGTTGCCGAGCAGGTCGGGGGTGACCGGGACCTCGCGCCAGCCGAGGACCGTGAGGTTCTCCTCGGCGGCGATGGCCTCGATCCGCTCCACGGCGACGGCCTGTGCGGTGCCGTCGGCGGGGAGGAAGGCGATACCGACGGCGTAGCCGCCGGCCTCGGGGAGCTCGAAGCCGGCCACCTCGCGCAGGAACGCGTCGGGGACCTGGCTGAGGATTCCGGCGCCGTCGCCCGAGTCCGGCTCGGAGCCGGTCGCGCCGCGGTGCTCGAGGTTCCGCAATACGGTCAGGGCCTGCTCAACGAGTGTGTGGGTGGCCTCGCCGGTGAGGTTCGCCACGAATCCGACGCCACAGGCGTCCTTCTCGTTGCGCGGGTCGTACATGCCCTGCTGGGCGGGGCGACCGTCCATGGGCGACCAGGCGGTGGTGCTGGGGCCGGTCGCGGAGTGCGTGGATGCGGAACGCATCGGCTCTCCCGTCGTCGTCGTGGCATATGTGCATAGCCGAGGGACGACGTTGGCCCTCTGCGAAATTTCGTGCAGATTACATGATGACGACAATCCCGAGAAGCGGATACGTCATTCCAGCATGCGGACTGCACGAGGCAGAAAGAGGGGACTTTCGCGGCGCTCTACGGAGGTATCGCGCGAGGCGGAGGTCCCGGTGCAGGGCGGGCATCGTTGCCCGGAGCCCTGGTGTGATTCCCGGCGGACACGGAATCGAAACCGCCGGGTAACGGACTACTTATGTTGCGTCCTGCATAGTGTCTCACTCCAGCCGCGGTCAGCCTATGGCTCCACCGATCCAGGTTCCCAGGATGTACGTCACACCGGCGGCCGCGCCACCCAGGGCCAGCTGGCGTACGCCGCTGTACCACCAGGACCGGGCGGTGACCCGGGAGACGACCGCGCCGCAGGCGAAGAGCCCGACCAGCGCGAGCAGCACCGCGGGCCACAGAGCCGTGGCACCCAGCAGGTACGGCAGTACGGGGAGCAGCGCGCCCAGCGCGAAGGAGCCGAAGGACGAGACGGCGGCGACCAGCGGCGAGGGCAGGTCGTCGGGGTCGATCCCGAGCTCCTCGCGGGCGTGGATCTCCAGCGCCTGCTCGGGGTCGCGCGACAGCTGCATGGCGACCTCGCGGGCGAGCGGCGGCTCGACCCCGCGTGAGACGTAGAGCTCGGCGAGCTCCTCCATCTCGTCGATCGGGTGCTTGCGCAACTGCTGACGCTCCACGTCCAGTTCGGCGAGGACCAGTTCGCGCTGCGAGGCGACGGAGGTGTACTCGCCGGCCGCCATCGAGAAGGCACCGGCCGCGAGACCCGCCAGCCCCGTGATGACGACGGTCTGCGGGGCGACGGCGCCGCCCGCCACGCCGGTCATCAGGGCGAGGTTGGAGACGAGCCCGTCCATGGCACCGAAGACGGCCGGCCGCAGCCATCCACCGTTGACGTCACGGTGGGTGTGGTTGTCGCGGTGGGCGGTGTGCAGCGGTGCTTCGATGTCGATGATGGACATGCGTGAAATCTCCCCAAATGTGCGAACGGACGCCAAGACGCGCCCCGCTCCCCCTGAACACCTCGAAACTACGCACGATTTCTGTCGCCCGCCAGCAAGGAAGGCCGTACTTACCTGGGCTTTTGCGGGTCGGCGACCGGGTGACGGGGGTGTTCGCGGGGTGTTTCGCGACAGGCGACAAACCACATGCCATGGCACAAATCCCCCAAGGGCTCATGATGAGCCCCATCGAAGGTGGGAGAGGCGCGCCATGGAGCCGATGAAGCTGATTGCATGCAATCCGCAGGTCCTCCTCGAACGGGCCAGGGGCGCTCTTCTCGGACTCGCGGTGGGCGACGCGCTGGGCGCTCCCGCGGAGAACATGAAGCCGTCGGAGATCCGGGCGAAGTGGGGCCGCATCGAGGGGTTCGTGTCGGAGGACCCGGCGGGCACGGACGACACCGAGTACGCGATCTTCTCCGGGCTGCTGTTGGCCCGCCACGGCTCGGCGCTCACCGTCTCCCACGTGGAGCGGGCCTGGCACCACTGGATCGCCGACCTCGACGAAGGCCCGTTCCGGGGCGCCGGGTTCTCCGAGCGCGGCACCCTGGAGAACCTCCGCCGGGGCCTGGCGGCGCCGATCTCGGCCCAGCACCGGCACGCCTGGTCGGACGGCCTGGCCATGCGGGCCGCGCCGTTCGGCGTCTTCGCCGCGGGCCGGCCCGCGGAAGCGGCCCGGCTCGTCGCCATCGACGGCTCGGTCAGCCACGACGGCGAGGGCATCTACGGCGGCCAGGCGGTCGCGGCGGGCGTCGCCGCGGCCATGGCCGGCGGCTCCCCCGCCTCGGTGGTCTCGGCGGCCCTGTCCGTCATCCCGTCCGACTCGTGGACGGCCCGCTCCCTGCGCCGGGCGGTCACCGCCGCCCCGCGCGGCGAACGGGCGGTGCGCTCGGCGGTGGTCATCGGCGGCTACCCGTGGACCGACCTGGCTCCCGAGGCGGTGGGCCTGGCCTTCGGCGCCTTCGCCGCCTGCCGGGGCGACTTCCCGTCCTCCGTCCTCACCGCCGTGAACATGGGCCGCGACGCGGACACCACGGCGGCGGTGGCGGGGTCCCTGGCCGGCGCGCTGTCCGGCGCCGCCGCGATCCCCGCCGCCTGGTCCTCGGCCATCGGGCCGGTCCGCGGCAGCTGCCTCCCCTCGATGCGGGGCTACCACGTCCTGGACATCGCGGACCTCCTCACCCCGGAATGCGAGGCCGCCCGATGACCCTCTCCCCGGACGACGTGACCACCACGCCCCCGGCGCCCCCGACCGAGCCGAGCCCACCCCCGACCGGCCCGGCACGGGCCACCCGAGGCCTCCCGGACCTCCGCCCCGGCACGGATCCGGCTCCCGCCGAAGGGGGCCCGGAGGACCTCCTCCGCCCTGTGACTGATCCGGCTCCCGCCGAACGGGGCCCGGGGGGCTTCCGGCCCGGTACGGGTCCGACTCCCCCCGAACGGGGCCCCGGGGCCCCCCGCCCCGGCACGGATCCGGCTCCCGCCGAACGGGGCCCCGGCGGCTCGCCCCTGGGCCGGCTCGCACCGGCCGAGGCATCGCCGCGCATGCTGCCGGCACGGTCCGTGGCCCCGGCGGAGCCGGAGCCCTGGGGTGCGCCCCCGGCCGAGCGGGGGCCCGTAGGCCTGACCCCGGCCGGTCAGGCCCCGGCCGCGGCGCCGCCGGGCACCCCGCCGACGCGCCCGGCGAACCCGATCCCGGGTGCGGGGCCGGCTCCGACCCCGGCGGGTGGCGTCCTCGCTCCCGTCCCCGGGACGGGGTCCCGGATCGTGGTCCGGGCCGGGGCCGGGATCCTGACCCGGGACCACTCCGCCGAGCTCCCCGCAGGCGGCCCGGCAGGCGGCCCGGCAAGGGGCCCGGCCCGCCCGATCGAGGGCCTCCTCCTCGGGCTCGCCGCAGGCGACGCGGCCGGGTGGCCCGCCGCCCGCCACCGCGCCAGCCGGATGCCCGAGTGGACCCGCCGCCTGACCCGCGAGCTCGACACCTTCGCCGAGCAGAACGCCACCACCACCCTCCCCGTCCCCATCGCCCTCAACCAGCCCCCCGAACCGCTGCGCCTCGGCCCCTCCGACGACGCCGAATGGGCCGCCTTCGTCGCCGAGTCCGTGCTCACCGCCGCCGGCGTCCTCCTCAGCGACCTCAGCAGGTCGCGAAGGATGCGCGCGGCCATCGACCTCGCGTGGAACGCCCTCGCCTCCGAGGTCGCCGCGGCGGCCGAACGCGCCCCCGAGGTCGAGTCCGCCGTCCTCCCCCTGCGCGCCCGGATCTCCGTACGCGCCGGCCTCGGCAACCTCGCCACCGGCCTGCGCCCGCCGGCCACCGGCCACGACAACCCGCACTACTTCGACGACGCCGCCTGCGTCCGCGCCTGCGTCCTCGCCGTCGTCCATCCCGGCGACGCCCGCGCGGCGGCCGACCTCGCCGAGTTCGACGCCCGCTACACCCAGGACGGAGACGGGGTGCACGGCGCCCGCGCCATGGCCGCCGCCATCGCCACCGCCTTGAGCGCCACCGGCGCCGACAACGCCGACGACGCCGTCGACGCCGCCGTGGACGCCGCCCTCGAACAGCTCCCCGAGGCCACCGAGATCGGCCGCAACGCCCGGCACGCCGTCCGCCTCGCCCGTACCCACAAGGACGGCGGCGCCTTCGCCATCGTCCCCACCCTCGAACACGAGATCGTCGACCACGTCTACAGCTACGGGATCGCCGCCGCCGAGACCGTCCCCGTGGCCCTCGCCCTCGCCACCGCCGCCCGCGGCAGGATGACCGAGGCCGTCCCGGCCGCCGCCTGCCTGTCCCGCGTCGCGGACTCCGCCCCCGCCCTGGCCGGCGCACTGACCGGCGCCCTCGGCGGCGGCGACTCGATCCCCACCGCCTGGCGCGAGGCCTGCCGCACCCTCTCCGGCTGCGCGCTCCCCCGCCTCGCCGGCACCGACCTCGTGGAACTCGCCGCGCTCCTCGCGGCCACGGAACTCACCTCACCCAAGGGATGATTCGGACATGACGCTCACGTTGGAGGACCGGGCCCGCGGCGCTCTCGTCGGAGCCGCCGTCGGCGACGCGCTCGGCGGCCCGGTGGAGGGCTGGACCCCGGACCGGATCGTGGAACGACACGGCGGCCGCGTGCACGGCATCGTCGGCCCCTGGCACGAGGACTGGCGTACGGCCCGCCCCATCGCGCCGTACCACAAGGGTGACGGGCACGTCACGGACGACACCCTGATGACGCACGCGCTGGTACGGGTCTACGAGGCGGTACGGGACCACCTCGACGCCTACGCCGTCGCCGAGCACCTGGTCCCGGACCTGATGTCCAACCCGCGCTGGATCCCCGAACTCGAAGCCGAGGCCCTCCCGCTCCAGCGCATCTTCCTCGCCGAGAAGTGGATCGTGGCCCGGCTGCACTACGCGCACGTCGACCCCCGTGAGGCCGGCAGCGGCAACATCGTCAACTGCGGCGCGGCGATGTACATGGCCCCGGTGGGCATCGCCAACGCGGGCAACCCGGCGGGTGCGTACGCGGAGGCGCTGGACATCGCCGGCGCGCACCAGTCCTCGTACGGGCGGGAGGCCGCGGGCGTGTTCGCTGCGGCGGTGGCGGCCGCGTGCGTGCCGGGGGCGACCGCCACCTCGGTGGTGGACACGGCCCTGTCCCTGGCCAAGGACGGTACGCACGCCGCGATCGCCGCCGTGCGCGAAGTGGCTTTGCTTCACCGGGACTTCGAGTCGGCGCTGGCGCCGCTGCGGGCGGCGGTCGCCCCGTACGACTCGGTCGGCCCGGACTACCGGGCGCCCTCCCTGGACGCCCGCCGGCCATCGCGCCTGCACGCGATCGAGGAGCTCCCGATCGCGCTGGGCATGCTGCTCGTCGCGGACGGACGGTACGAGAGCGCCGTGCTCGGGGCGGTCAACTACGGCCGGGACTGCGACTCCATCGCCACCATGGCGGGGGCGATCGCCGGAGCCCTGGGCGGCGAGGCCGTGGTCCCGGCCACCTGGGCCAAGCAGGTCGCCGAGGCCAGCCGCCTCGACCTGCACGCCCCGGCCGAGGCGCTGGCCGCGGTGGCCCGGGAGATCTTCGCGCTCGACCGGTCCCGCCGCCGGTGCCACGAGTCGGCCTTCACCGCGATCGCGGACCTCCGGTGACCACCGTCCGGCTGACCTGGGCCCAGCCCGAGGACCTCGTCGGGCACGAACTGCGCCAAGCCGCGGAGGACGGGCGGGACCCTGCCGCCGCCCTCCGCGCCTGGCTCGCGGCGGGCGGCCACCCGGCCCCGGACCGCGCCGGCGCCTCCCCCACCCCGGCCCCACCGGAACTCCGCGCCCTGGCCGGCCGACTGCTCGACGACCTGGCGGCGTTGCCGCTCCACTCGCCGGCCGACGAACCCCGGTCCTGGCCGGACATCACCGCGTCCTGCCGAACCGGCCCGGACCCGGGAGCCGGCAGGCCGGAACGGACGTCGGGTCCGGCCGACCACCGGGCCGCGCACCCGGGCGACGGCCGGGAACCCGGCGCCGACGGCCACGAGGAACGCCTACGGACCAGGCTGGAGGCCGCCTGGGTGGGGCGGGCCGTCGGGTGTCTGCTCGGGAAGCCCGTCGAGAAGCTGCCGCTCGCCGGGATCCGCGCCCTCGCCCGCGCCGCGGGCAACTGGCCGCTGGACGACTGGTTCACCGCCCGCGGCGTCCCCCCGGACGTGCTGGCCGCCCACCCCTGGAACCGCCGCTCCGCCCCGACCTCCCTCGCCGAGAACATCGACGGCATGCCCGAGGACGACGACCTCAACTACCCCCTCCTCGGGCTGCTCCTGCTCCAGCGGCACGGCAAGGGCTTCACCACCGCCGACGTGGCCCGTCTCTGGCTCGACGAGCTGCCGGCCGGGCGGACCTTCACCGCCGAACGCATCGCCTACCGCAATCTCCTCCTCGGCCTGGAGCCCCCCGCCACCGCCACCCACCACAACCCCTTCCGCGAGTGGATCGGCGCCCTCATCCGCGCCGACGTCCACGGCTGGACCAACCCGGGCGACCCGGCCGCCGCCGCGGCCCAGGCCTATCGGGACGCCGCCCTGACCCACACCGGCAACGGCGTGTACGCCGCCCTCTTCGTCGCGGCCGCCACCGCCACCGCCGCCACCGGCCGCTCCGACGTCCACACCGCGCTCCGGACCGGGCTGGCCTTCGTACCGCCCCGCTCGCGCCTCGCCGAAGCCGTCCGGTTCGGGATCCGGGCGGCCGGCCGGGAGGCGGACTTCGACCTCGTCGTCGACCGGCTGCACGCGCGCTACGGGCACTACCACTGGGTCCACGCCGTCCCCAACACCGCGCTGATCGCCGCCGCCCTCACCCACGCCGACGGGGACTTCACCCGCTCCGTCTGCCGCGCCGTGTCCGGCGGCTGGGACACCGACTCCAACGGGGCCACCGCCGGCGCCCTCGCCGGACTGCTCACCGGCTCCCCGGACGGCATCCCGCACCGCTGGACCGCTCCCCTCAAGAACCGCCTCGCCACCACCGTCCCCGGCTTCGACGGCATCGGCTTCGACGCCCTCGCCCACCTCACCGCACAGGAGGCAACACGCTCATGACGGCCATCGCCGTGCTCGGCAGTACGAACATGGACCTCGTCGCCTACGTCCCCAAGGCCCCCCGGCTCGGGGAGACCGTCACCGGCCGGGCCTTCCGCACCGTCCCCGGCGGCAAGGGCGCCAACCAGGCGGTCGCCGCCGCCCGCTCCGGCGGGGAGGTGGTGATGATCGGCGCGGTCGGCGCCGACGAGTTCGGCGTACGGCTGCGCTCCGCGCTCACCGCGGCCCGCGTCGACACGGCGGCCCTGCGCACCGTCGAGGGCGCCAGCGGCACCGCCCACATCACCGTCGACGACGAGGGCGGCAACAGCATCATCGTCATCCCCGGCGCGAACGCCGCCGTCACCGGCCTGGAGGCGGGGGACGAGGCCCGGATCGCCGCCGCCGGCTCCCTCCTCCTCCAACTCGAACTGCCCCTGACCGCCGTCCTCGCCGGAGCCCGCGCGGCCCGCGCGCACGGCGTCCGTACGGTGCTCACCCCGGCCCCCGCCCAGGCCCTGCCCGCCGATCTCCTCGCCGCGACCGACCTCCTCGTCCCGAACGAACACGAGGCGGCCGCCCTGACCGGGCTCACCGATCCCCTCCAGGCCGCCGAGGCCCTGCTGTCCCAGGTGCCGGAGGTGGTGATCACCCTCGGCGCGGCCGGGGCGCTGTACGCCGCCCGGGGCGCGGAACCGCTGACCGTGCCCGCGCCCCGGGTGCGGGCCATGGACACGACCGCCGCCGGGGACACCTTCGTCGGCGCCCTCGCGGTGGCCCTGGGCGAGGCCCGGCCGATGCCCGCGGCCCTGCGCTGGGCCTCCGCGGCGGCCGCGCTCTCCGTCCAGCGCCCGGGAGCCCAGGACTCGATGCCGACCCGAGCCGAAACGGACGCCTTCGCCCTGGCCGGGCGGGCCGCGGAAGCCCGGCCGAACCGTACCGGCGGCAACCAGGCCGGAGCCGCGTCGTGACCCCCACCGGGCTCCGGCCCCCGGACACCGGCGCCGCGCCGACCGGCACCGCCGGGGCCGGGAGCGTGTCGGGGCGATCCCCGCAGGGCGCCGAACGCACCGCCGCCGCACCGTCCGACCCCGAGCCCCGTTCGGCGCCCGAGGAGACGCCCCGGCGCGCGCCCGGCCCCACCGAAGCGGACGCCACCGGCAAAACCCCCCGCGGCCCCCTGGAAGGGCTCCGCGTGCTCGACCTGGCCACCCTCTTCGCCGGGCCGCTGACCGCCACCCTCCTGGGCGACTTCGGCGCCGAGGTCATCAAGGTCGAGCACCCCGGCCGCCCCGACCCCTCGCGCGGCCACGGCCCCGCCAAGGACGGCATCGGCCTGTGGTGGAAGCTCCTCGGCCGGAACAAGCGGACGATGACCCTCGACCTGTCCACCCCGGGCGGCCGGGACACCCTGCTGCGCCTCGCCGGCACCGCCGACGTGATCGTCGAGAACTTCCGCCCCGGCACCCTGGAGAAGTGGGGGCTGGGCTGGCCCGAGCTGTCCGCCGCCAACCCGCGCCTGGTCCTGGCCCGCGTCACGGCCTTCGGCCAGCACGGCCCGTACGCCCACCGCCCGGGCTTCGGCACGCTCGCCGAGGCGATGAGCGGTTTCGCCGCGATCACCGGGGAGCCGGACGGGCCGCCGACCCTGCCGCCCTTCGGGCTCGCCGACTCGATCGCCGCGTTGACCTGCGCCTACGCCGTGATGACCGCCCTCGCCGGCCGCGACCGTACCGGGCACGGGCAGGTGGTGGACCTGGCGATCGTCGAGCCGATGCTCACCGTCCTCGGCCCGCACCCGCTCTGGTACGACCAACTCGGCTACGTCCAGCCGCGCACCGGAAACCGTTCCACGAACAACGCCCCGCGCAACACCTACCGCAGTGCCGACGGGCGCTGGCTGGCGGTCTCCGCCTCGGCCCAGTCCATCGCCGAGCGGGTCGTGCGGCTGGTCGGTCGGCCCGAGCTGATCGCCGAGCCCTGGTTCGCGACGGGCACCGGGCGGGCCCGGCACGCGGACGTGCTGGACGAGGCGGTCGGCGGCTGGATCGCCTCGCGCAAGGCCGAGGAGGTGGTCGCCGCGTTCGAGGACGCCGAGGCGGCCGTGGCCCAGGTCTACGACGTCCGGGACGTGATGGCCGACCCGCAGTTCGCGGCCCTCGAGACGGTCACCGAGGTCCAGGACCCGGAGCTGGGTCCCCTCCGGATGCAGAACGTCCTCTTCCGGCTCTCCGAGACCCCAGGCGGGATCCGCTGGGCGGGCCGCCCCCACGGCGCGGACACCGAGGAGGTGCTGGCCGAGCTCGGGCTGACCGAGGCCGAGATCACCACACTGCGGACCGAAGGAGCCCTGTGATCCTGACCTGGCTGTACGCGCCCGGCGACCGCCCGGAGGTGGTCGCCAAGGCCCTCGGCTGCGGGGCGGACGCCGTCATCGTCGACCTGGAGGACGCGGTACCGGCCTCGCGGAAGGAGTACGCGCGGGCGGCGACCGCCGAACTGCTCACCGAGCGGCCCGCGATGCCCGTCCACGTCCGCGTCAACGCCCTGGGCTCCCCCTGGGGCGGCGCCGACCTCACCGCGCTCGGCGGATTGCACGGCCTCGCGGGGCTGCGGCTGCCCAAGATCAATGCCCCGGCGCAGATCGCCGCCGTCGCCGACCGCACCGGCGGGGTGAGCCTGCACGCCCTGCTCGAATCGGCGGTGGGCGTGGAGCGCGCCTACGAGATCGCCCGCGCGCACCCCGCCCTGCGCGGGCTCTCCCTCGGTGAGGCGGACCTGCGGGCCGATCTGGCCGTCAGTGCGGAGACGGGCCTGGACTGGTGCCGCTCCCGGGTGGTGGTCGCGGCCCGGGCCGCGGGGCTGGCTCCGCCGGCGCAGTCGGTGTTCCCCGACATCCGGGACCTGGAGTCGCTGGCCGTCTCGTGCGCCCGGGGCCGCTCCCTGGGGTTCCTCGGCCGGGCGGCGATCCACCCGCGCCAGCTCCCGGTGATCGAGCGGGCCTACCTGCCGGCGCCCGAGGAGGTCGACGCCGCCGTGGAGGTGCTGAGCGCGGCCCGGGCCACCCCGGGCGCGCTGGCCCTGCCCGACGGTCGGTTCGTGGATCCGGCGGTGGTCGCGGCGGCGCACCGCACCCTCGCACTCGCCGCTCGCACGGCCGCCCACTGACCGGGCCGTCCGCCGCTCGAGCCCCCGGCCCGGGGCTCCGCCCGAAACCCATCCGGCTGCGCGACGGGGCCGCGCGCGGCGCCGTGTCCCGGGGCTCCGCCCCGGACCCCGCGCCTCAAACGCCGGCGGGGCTGGATCGGCTCGCGCGAAGGGGGCGCCGCGAGCTCGCGGCGCCCCCTCATGGACCGTCGCGGTCAGCGCTTGCCGGCCTCCGGAGCCTCGGCCTCGGCGGGCGCGTCCTTCGTGAGGACCGGCGTCTTGGCCTCGGCCGGCTCGGGCTTCGCCTCGGCGGTGGCGTCGGCCGGAGCCGCGTCGTCGCCCTCCTTGCCGTCGGAGGCGTCACGGTCGGGTTCGACGACCGACTCGCGGCCCGGCCGCAGCTTCGCCGACAGCACCAGGTACACGACGGCCAGGACGAAGACGACGATCGAGGTCCAGACGTTCAGCCGGACGCCCAGGATGTGGTGCGCCTCGTCGACGCGCATGTACTCGATCCAGCCGCGGCCGACGCAGTACGCGGCGACGTACAGGGCGAAGGCCCGTCCGTGACCGAGCTTGAAGCGGCGGTCGGCCCAGATGACGAGCAGTGCGACGCCGACGCACCAGAGCGACTCGTACAGGAAGGTCGGGTGGTAGGTCCCGGCGTCCCGGTTCGGGCCCGCGGTGATCTGCACCGCCCACGGCAGGTCGGTGGCCCGGCCGTACAGCTCCTGGTTGAACCAGTTGCCCCAGCGGCCGCAGGCCTGGGCCAGCGCGATGCCGGGGGCGAGGGCGTCCGCCCAGGCAGGCAGCGGGATCCCGCGCAGGCGACAGCCGATCCAGGCACCCACCGCGCCGAGCGCGATGGCGCCCCAGATGCCGAGTCCGCCCTCCCAGATCTTGAAGGCGTCGACCCAGTTGCGGCCCTCGCCGAAGTAGAGCTGGTAGTCGGTGATCACGTGGTAGAGGCGACCACCGACCAGGCCGAAGGGCACGGCCCACACGGCGATGTCCGCGACCGTGCCCGGCTTTCCGCCGCGCGCGATCCATCGCCTGTTGCCGAGCCAGACGGCGACGAAGACGCCGATGATGATGCAGAACGCGTAGCCGCGGAGCGGGATCGGTCCGAGATGGATCACGCCGGTCGACGGACTGGGGATGTAAGCAATGTCCATGGCAGACATGACGCTACCCTGCCGGGCGGTGCGTACGGCAACCCGCCCGGCAGACGAAACCAAATCCAGACCTGGAACGGGGCTTCGGTCAGTTCCCCGAAGACTCGCCGGAGGAGCCGCCGGACGAGCTGCCGGAGGTCCCACCGGTGGATCGGTTCGAGGACCCGGCGGACGACCCGACGGACGACCCGCCCGACGCGGACGACCCGGTGCGCGAGGCCGACGGCGAGGCCTTCGCCCCGCCCTTGGTCCCGGATCCGGGGGTGGAGCTCGTCGACGGTGAGGCCTTCCCGCCCTCGGCTCCGGCGTCCGCGCCTCCCGAACTCTTCGCGGCGGCCTCCACCTGTTCCTTCAACTTCTGCGGTGTCACCTGGTTCGCCTCGTCGGAGAGGATGTCCTTGCCGTTGAGCAGCACGGTGGGGGTGCCCCGGAACTGTCCGGTGGTGAAGGCGCCGTCCGACTTGGCCACCCAGCTGTTGTACGTGCCGTCCTCGACACACTGACGGAACTCGGGGGTGTCCAGCCCGTCGACCTTGCCCGCCAGTTCCAGCAGCTTGGCGTTCTTGCCGAAGGCGTCGTCGATCTCCTGCGGCTGGTTCTGGAAGAGGAGGTCGTGATACGCGGTGAACTTGCCGGCGTCCTGCGCGCAGGCGGCCGCGTTGGCCGCCTTCAGTGAGCCGGTGCCGCCCATCCTCCGGTCGATCAGCGTGACCAGGTGGTAGTCGACCTTGAGCAGCCCCTTGGCCTCCAGGTCGTGGATGACGTCGCGGTACTTGCCTTCGAAAAACTGGCAGGAGGGACAGCGGAAGTCCTCCCACACGGTGAGGGTGGACTTCGCCTCGGGCTTACCGGCTTGGATGGCGAGGGCGTCCTTGCCGGTGGCCCCGGAGGGCGCGACCACCGGGCCCGCCTTGGTGGAGCCGCTCTTGCCGGTGTTGGCCGCGATCACGCCCACGACGGTCGCCAGGCCGAGGACGCCGACCACCGCCGACGCCACGATCAGGGTCCGCCGGCGCTTGTCCCGGGTCTTCTGCCGCTCGCGCTCCACGAGGAGTCGTTCCCGGGCAGATCGTTTCGTCGCATCGCGGTTCGCACCGTCGTTCTTCTCGCTCACGTTCCGCCAAACGAAGCAGGGAGGCACTCGCGTGCCTCCCTGCCCGCACTTCCACCCGATCGGGCTACAGAACCCGATCAGACATCCGTGCCCGTGCTCGAACGCGCGTCAGCTCCGGCGTACGCCTTCCGCGAGCTCGCCGGCGAGCGCCCGTACGGCGTCCAGGCCGGCCGGCAGGTCCGGCGCGTCCAGGAGCAGCTTCACGAAGGCCGAGCCGACGATGACTCCGTCGGCGAAGCCCGCGACCTCCTTGGCCTGGACGGCGTTGGAGACGCCGAGCCCGACGCAGACCGGCAGGTCGCTGGTGGCGCGGGTGCGGCGCACCAGATCGGCGGCCTGGTTGCCGACGGACTCGCGGGTGCCGGTGACTCCCATGAGGGAGGCGGCGTAGACGAAGCCGGAGCCGGCCGCCGTGATGGTGGCCAGGCGCGCGTCCTTGCTGCTGGGAGCCACGACGAAGACGGTCGCCAGACCGTGCTTCTCCGCGTGCTCGCGCCACAGCGCGGACTCCTGCACCGGCAGGTCGGGCAGGATGCAGCCGGCGCCGCCGGCCGCCGCCAGCTCGGTCGTGAACCGCTCGACGCCGTAGCGGTCGATGGGGTTCCAGTAGGTCATCACCAGGATCGGGGCGCCGGTCGCCTCGTGGGCCTCGCGGACCGTGCGGAGCACGTCGGCGATCTTGACGCCGCCGCGCAGGGCGATGTCGTCGGCGGTCTGGATGACCGGCCCGTCGAGGACCGGGTCGCTGTGGGGCAGGCCGATCTCGACGACATCCGCGCCTCCGGCGAGGACGGCCTTGACCGCCTCGATGCCGCCGTCGACGGTCGGGAAGCCGGCGGGGAGGTAGGCGACGAGGGCCGCGCGGTCCTCGGACTTCGCCTTGGCGAGAGTGGCGCTCAGCAGCTCGATGTTGCCGCGCCCGTGCGTGGAGCTCACTTGTCGTCCCCCTCGGAGAACTCGTCGGCGGCGACTTCACCGTCGGTGTCGTACAGGCCGAAGTACCGGGCGGCCGTGTCCATGTCCTTGTCGCCGCGACCGGACAGGTTGACGACGATCAGGCCGTCCTTGCCCAGCTCACGGCCCAGGTCGAGGGCGCCCGCGAGGGCGTGCGCCGACTCGATCGCCGGGATGATCCCCTCGGTGCGCGAGAGCAGGCGCAGGGCCTGCATCGCCGCGTCGTCGGTGACCGCGCGGTACTCGCCCCGGCCGGAGTCCTTGAGGTAGGAGTGCTCCGGGCCGATGCCGGGGTAGTCCAGGCCCGCCGAGATGGAGTACGGCTCGGTGATCTGGCCCTCCTCGTCCTGGAGGACGTAGGAGCGGGAGCCGTGCAGGATCCCGGGCTCGCCGGCGGTCAGCGTGGCCGCGTGCTCGCCCGTCTCGACGCCGTGCCCGGCGGGCTCGAAGCCGACCAGGCGGACGTCGGTGTCCGGGATGAAGGCGTGGAAGAGGCCGATGGCGTTGGAGCCGCCGCCGACGCAGGCCGCGACGGCGTCGGGCAGCCGGCCGGCGCGCTCCAGGATCTGGCGGCGGGCCTCGACGCCGATGACCCGGTGGAAGTCCCGGACCATGGCCGGGAAGGGGTGGGGGCCGGCGACCGTACCGAAGAGGTAGTGGGTCCGGTCCACGTTGGCGACCCAGTCGCGGAACGCCTCGTTGATGGCGTCCTTGAGCGTCCGGGAGCCGGACTTCACGGCGATGACCTCGGCGCCCAGCATGCGCATGCGGGCCACGTTGAGGGCCTGGCGCTGGGTGTCGATCTCGCCCATGTAGATGGTGCATTCGAGGCCGAAGAGCGCGCAGGCGGTGGCGGTGGCCACGCCGTGCTGGCCGGCGCCGGTCTCGGCGATGACGCGGGTCTTGCCCATGCGCTTGGTGAGCAGCGCCTGACCCAGCACGTTGTTGATCTTGTGCGAGCCGGTGTGGTTCAGGTCCTCGCGCTTGAGGAAGATCCGCGCGCCGCCGGCGTGCTCGGCGAAGCGGGGCACCTCGGTGAGGGAGCTCGGCCGGCCGGTGTAGTTGACCATGAGGTCGTTGAGCTCGGCCGCGAAGGCCGGGTCGCCCTTGGCCTTCTCGTACTCGACGGCGACCTCGTCCACGGCGGCGACGAGCGCCTCCGGGATGAACTTGCCGCCGAAGTCGCCGAAGTAGCCCTCGGCGTTGGGAACGTGACCCTCCGGGTCCGGGATGAAGAACTCGCTGGACATGTCCAGTGCTCCTACGGGTGCGAGATGCGGCGGGGTGGATTCACCGTATTGCGCCGCCCGCCCGTGCCGCGTACACCCCGCTGGGGGATGCCGTGGGTACGGTGCGGAGCGGCCCGCGTCCGGAGCCGGCGGCTCGGGACGTCAGGCCGTACGGGAGCCGCGCACGGCCGGTACGTCTCGCGTACCGGGCCGTGGTCGCCCTCGTTACAGCGCGCCTCCGCGGCGCCATCGCATGCCGTTGACCTGACCGGGCTCGGAGCCGATCACGTACCGGACCCGCCGCCCGTGCACACGCCGGGCCGGGGCGCGGCAGCCGCGGGGGCGGCAGCCGCGCGCCAGGGGCGCGTGCGCCGTCGGCACGCCGACCGGGCGCGAGCCCGGACGGTTGCGGACGGAGGAGCGGTCGTGGGTCATGGGTAGGGGTCAGCTCCGCCCGTGGCGCAGGGCGGGGTGGGCGCCGGCGGCGACGAGGTCGGCCACGGCCGCCTTCGGGTCGCGTCCGGTCACCAGGGACTCCCCGACGAGGACGGCGTCCGCGCCCTCGTTGGCGTAGGCGATCAGGTCGTGCGGGCCACGGATGCCGGATTCGGCGATCTTGACGATGTGGTCCGGGATCTCGCCGACGACGCGCTCGAAAGTGGAGCGGTCGACCTTGAGGTCCTTGAGGTTGCGGGCGTTGACGCCGATGATCTTGGCGCCCGCGGCGACCGCGCGCTCCACCTCCTCCTCGTCGTGGACCTCGACGAGCGGGGTGAGACCGATGGACTCGGCCCGCTCGATGAGGGAGACGAGGGCCTCCTGCTCCAGGGCCGCGACGATCAGCAGGACGAGGTCGGCGCCGTAGGCGCGGGCCTCCCAGAGCTGGTACGCCGTGACGATGAAGTCCTTGCGCAGGATCGGGATGTCCACGCGGGCGCGGACGGCCTCCAGGTCGGCCAGCGAGCCGCCGAATCGGCGCTGCTCGGTGAGGACGGAGATGACCGCCGCCCCGCCGGCCTCGTAATCAGCGGCGAGCCCGGCCGGATCGGCGATGGCGGCCAGCGCGCCCTTGGAGGGGCTGGATCGCTTGACCTCGCAGATCACCTTGACGCTGTCGCCGCGCAGGGCAGCGACGCCGTCCTTGGCCTGGGGCGCCTTGGCGGCACGCTCCTTGAGCTCGTCGAGGCTCACGCGGGCCTGCCGTTCGGCAAGGTCTTCGCGGACCCCTTCGATGATCTCGTCGAGCACACTCACGCGAGCGGCCCCCTTCCGGGTCGATGACGGTCGGTCGCCTTGCGGACACGTACAACAGCAAGGTCGACCCTCAAATGGTATCCGCAGGAGGCGTTGCCCTCCGCACGCGGTTGACGACGTCCCAGTAACTGGACATTCGGAATCCGTGCTTCATAGGGCCTGCCCAGGGGGCTCAGGGTGCCAGTGCGGAGCCGAAAGAGAGATTTCGGACAATGACGAAAACCAGTGTCAGGGCGCCGAGCGCCCACCAGTACGCGGGACGCAGCACGATCCTCGGGGTCGGCCCGCCGCGGAAGGCGCGGACCAGCCACAGGGCCATGAACCCCGCGAAGACGAAGTAGCCCACGACCGCGAACGCGTTCGCCCCGAGGGCGGCGACCAGGTCGCCGTGCGCGAAGGCGTGCGCGCTGCGCAGGCCGCCGCAGCCCGGGCACAGCACACCCGTCAGCCGGAACAACGGGCACACCGGGTAGTGGCCGGGCTCGTTGGGATCCACGGCCCCCACGTACGCGAAGGCGGCGGTGACCCCGGCCACGTAGAACGCCGGGACGGCGAGGCGCCGGGCCCGGGACTGCCGCTCGGCGGACCGCGCCGGCTCCACGGGTACGGGCGCCGGCGACGGCGGGGCATCGGGGGTGCGAGAGGCGTCCACCTGCTGATTCTCTCCGCTCATGACAAAAGGCGCAGCCCGGCGGGGCCGCGCCTTTCGGCCGCGTCGCTACGGACGGCTTCGCGACGGACCGCGTCGCTACGGACCCGTCGCTCGCGCGCTCAGACCTTGGCGGGAACCTTGGACGCGGCGATGACCTCGGCGAGGTCCTTGTGCGCGGCCTTCGGCGCGCCCATGCCCGCGGCCTTCATCCCCAGGCCGACGACACCGCCGAGCACGACGACGACGAGACCGGCCCAGAAGCCGAGCGGGTTCGCGAGCACCATGAAGGCGCCGGAGATGCAGAAACCGATGAAGGCGATGATGACACCGGTCCAGGCGGCCGGGGTGTGTCCGTGGCTAGTGCCCGCCATGAGTTGCTCCTCGTTGCTCTGTCGCGCTGCTGTGTCGAACGTGCGGTCCGTGCCGGACGCCCGGCGACCATTGTCCCGTACCGGGCGGCTTCGCCGGCCAGGGGGGTCGGGTCAGTGGGCCCGGCCGGCGCCCGGGTCCTCGGTCGGGTCCTCGCCGCGGTCCAGAGCCTTCCACAGATCTTCCGGCCGGTCCGGATCAACCGCCGCGACAGTCCGGGCGCGGGGGCTGCCGTCACGCTCGTAGCGGCCTCCCATCGCGGGCCAGGTCCGGCCGAAGCGCAGGGCCAGCAGACCGGCCGCCAGGATCAGGACCGCGCCGGCGGCCGTGACGTAGGGCCAGGTCGTCTGGGTCAGCCCGGCCACGTGCGCGGCACTGTCGGCGGTCGTCCGGGCGGCCTTCGCGTCCAGGACCTGGCGGCCGTCGCTGCCGAGGACCGCGGCCAGCGCGGCCCCCAGGCCGCTGAGCGCGAGCAGCCCCGACACCAGCAGCCGGCTCCTGCCGCGTACGGCGAAGACGGCGACCAGCGCGGCGAGTCCCACGATGGCCAGCGCCGCGGGCAGGCCGGTGACGGCCCGCCCGTCGGCGGCCAGCTGGAGCGAGTCGCTGCCGATGGCGGCGGTGCCCCGGGCCCAGGTCCGACCGGAGGCGAGCAGGACGACGGTGGCACCGAGGGCGCCGAGCAGCAGGGCGACGGCCACACTGCGGCGGCCGCCGCGGCTGTCGGGAGCCTCGGGCTCGGACTGGGCGTCGGCGTCGTTTCGGGGCGGGGGTACGGCACTCACGTACCCCACTATCCCCTACGCCCTCAGGAGCCGTGGAGGCGGTTCGCCGCTCCGACCGCGCGCAGCACGGCGGCCGCCTTGTTGCGGCACTCGTTGTCCTCCAGTTCGGGTACCGAGTCCGCGACGACACCCGCCCCGGCCTGCACGTACGCCGTGCCGTCGCGCAGCAGCGCGGTGCGGATGGCGATGGCGGTGTCGGAGTCCCCGGCGAAGTCCAGGTAACCGACGCAGCCGCCGTAGAGGCCGCGGCGGGAGGGCTCCAGCTCCTCGATGATCTGCATGGCGCGCGGCTTGGGCGCGCCGGAGAGGGTGCCGGCCGGGAAGCAGGCCGTGAGCACGTCGAAGGCGGTCTTCCCCTCGGCGACGCGCCCCGTCACGGTGGAGACGATGTGCATCACGTGGGAGTAGCGCTCGATCGACATGAAGTCGACGACCTCCACCGAGCCCGGCTCGCAGACCCGGCCGAGGTCGTTGCGGCCCAGGTCGACGAGCATCAGGTGCTCGGCGCGCTCCTTGGGGTCGGCCATCAGCTCGTCGGCGAGGTCGTTGTCCTCCTGCGGGGTCGTGCCGCGGTGGCGGGTGCCCGCGATGGGGTGGACCATGGCCCGCCCGTCCTCGACCTTGACCAGCGCCTCGGGGCTGGAGCCGACCACGTCGAAGCCGTTCTCGAAGCGGAAGAGGTACATGTACGGGGACGGGTTCGTGGCCCGCAGCACCCGGTAGACGTCCAGCGCGGACGCCTGGCAGGCGGTCTCGAACCGCTGCGAGGGCACCACCTGGAAGGCCTCGCCGGCCCGGATCCGCTCCTTGATGTCCTCGACGGCCTCCTGGTACTTCTCGCCGCCCCACAGGGCCGAGAACTCGGGCAGCTCGGAGGCGGGCAGCGGCGTGGGGGTGTACGGGGCGGGCCGCGCGAGGTCGGCCTCCATCGCGTCGAGCCGGGCCACCGCGTCCGCGTACGCCTCGTCCACGCCGGTGTCGAGGTCGTTGTGGTTGATGGCGTTGGCGATGAGCTGGACGGTGCCGTCCCAGTGGTCCATGACCGCCAGGTCGGACGTGAGCAGCATCGTCAGCTCGGGCAGCTCCAGGTCGTCGGCGGTGTGCTCGCCGATGCGCTCCAGGCGGCGCACGATGTCGTAGCCGAGGTAGCCGACCATGCCGCCGGTGAAGGGGGGCATCCCGGCGGCGAGGTCGCGGGGGGTGTGCAGGGCCTCGACGGTGGCGCGCAGGGCGTCGAGGGGGTCGCCGTCGGTGGGTACGCCGACGGGCGGGGTGCCGATCCAGTGCGCGCGGCCGTCCCGCGCGGTCAGGGTGGCGTCGCTGCGGACCCCGATGAAGGAGTACCGGGACCAGGAGCGGCCGTTCTCGGCGGACTCCAGGAGGAAGGTGCCGGGGCGTTCGGCTGCGAGCTTGCGGTAGAGCCCGACGGGGGTGTCCCCGTCGGCCAGCAGCTTGCGGCTCACGGGGATGACGCGGCGGTCGGCCGCGAGCTTGCGGAACGTCTCAAGATCCATTTCGGGGACCCTACCTAGTCGGCTTCGCGGAGGAGGACATCTTCGTCGAAACAGGTGCGTGCCCCGGTGTGGCAGGCCGCTCCGACCTGGTCGACCCTGACGAGCACGGTGTCGGCGTCGCAGTCGAGCGCGACGGATTTCACGTGCTGGAAGTGACCGGAGGTGTCCCCCTTCACCCAGTACTCCTGGCGGCTGCGGGACCAGTAGGTGCAGCGGCCGGTGGTCAGGGTGCGGTGCAGGGCCTCGTCGTCCATCCAACCGAGCATGAGCACCTCACCGGTGTCGTACTGCTGGGCGATGGCCGGGACCAGCCCGTCCGCGGAACGCTTGAGGCGCTCGGCGATGGCGGGGTCGAGATTGCCGGGGCGGGGGGACGTACTCATGGGGCCATTGTGCCGGGCCGGGGCGGGGGTGATGATCCCCGTCCGCCTGATGAGCGGGTGTTCGGCGGGTTCCCGCCGTAGGCTGGCCCGCATGTCTACCCATGCGAAGCGTGAACGCCTGCTCCTGGCGGACCTGTTGGAGGCGGCCGGTCCGGAGGCCCCCACGCTGTGCGCCGGCTGGACCTGCCGCGACCTGGCCGCGCACGTGGTGGTGCGCGAACGGCGGCCCGACGCGGCGGGCGGTCTGCTGCTGAACGTACTGAAGGCCCGGCTGGACAAGGCGATGGAGGAGTACACGGCCAAGCCGTACGAGGAACTGATCCAGTTGATCAGGACCGGTCCGCCGAGGCTGTCGGTGTACGCGCTCAAGCAGATCGACGAGGCGGCGAACGCGGTCGAGTTCTACGTCCACGCGGAGGACGTCCGCCGGGCGCAGCCGGACTGGTCCCCGCGGGAACTGGACCCGGTCTTCTCCGACGCGTTGTGGTCCCGGCTGGAGAGGCTGGCACGTCTGACGGGCCGGCGCTCGCCGGTGGGCCTGGTACTGAGGCGTCCCGACGGGCGGACGGTGGTGGCGCACAAGGGCGCGCCGGTGGTGACCGTGACCGGCGAGCCGGGGGAGCTGACGCTGTTCTGCTTCGGCCGGCAGGCGGCGGCGTCGGTGTCGCTCGACGGCGAGAGCACGGCCGTGGCGAAGCTGACGGTGGCGGAGCTCGGCCTCTGACCTGGCCGGGCCCTTGTTTTCCGGGTGCGGTCCCGTGGCCGCGCCCTTGCCCTGGCCGGGCGGTGCGGGTTCGTTTCCGGGTGCGGCCCGGTGGTCGCGCCCTTGCCCTGGCCGGGCCCTTGTTTTCCGGGTGCGGCCCGGTGGCCGCGCCCTTGCCCTGGCCGGGCGGTGCGGGTTCGTTTCCCGGGTGCGGTCCGGTGGCCGCGCCCTTGCCCTGGCCGGGCCCTTGTTTTCCGGGTGCGGCCCGGTGGCCGCGCCCTTGCCCTGGCCGGGCGGTGCGGGTTCGTTTCCCGGGTG
>NZ_JBICYT010000048.1:0-33771 GCF_043201215.1 Streptomyces sp. NPDC048331
GTCCGGCAGCAACGGCTCGATCCGTGCCCATTGGGCGTCAGTCAACGACACACATCAACCAACGATCAGATGATCGGTAAGAAACGGCCTAGGCGAGCGCCGTGGCTGCCGTGACCATGCGTTCGCCGGTCCGGTCGGGCCGCGCGGCCGGGGCTTCAGGCGCCGGCTCCGTCGTCCGGGTGTCCGTCAGGAGCGCGATCAGGGAAGTACGGGCCCGGGCGACCCGGGAGCGGACCGTACCGATGGGGCAGCCGACGGCCGTGGCCGCTTCGGCGTAGGACAGGCCCAGCAACTGGGTCAGGACCAGCGCCTCCCGACGCTCGGACGGGATCACGGCGAGCAGTTCCGCCAGCGCGATGCCGTCCTCGAAGCCCGGCACGTCGTACGGCTGGGTCTGCTCGGCCGCCGTCTGCCAGTCGCAGCGGTCCGAGAGTCTGGGACGGGCGGCCGCGTGGCGCAGGCTGTCCACGACCGTGCGACGGGCTATCGACAGCAGCCAGGTACGCGCGGAGGAACGGCCCTCGAACCGGTGCAGGCTCGCCAACGCACGGAGGAAGACGTCCTGGGTGAGGTCGTCGGCCGCCTGGGTGTCGGCGCTGAGGTAGGCCACGTAACGCCAGACGTCACGGTGGAGCGCGCGCACGAACCGGTCGGTCTTCGCCGGATCGCCGTCGCGGGCGTCCAGCGCCAGCCGCGTCACCGCCGCGTCGGAGTCGGGGGTGCGCCGGGCCGGCCGGCCGCCGGCGGTACAGGAGGAGGTCGAGGGGGTCGTCAGGGCAGCAGTCATCGCCACAAGGTCCTTACGGGCAAAGGGAGTCCGGCGCCACGAGAGGGCGGGCCGGTGAGGGGTGCGGCCTGCCGGAAGGCATGGCCGAGGCCCGAGGCGCGGTGTGCGGGTGCGGTGTGCGGGTGCGAAGAGATCGCAGGCGCGGACGCGGCTCGGGGAACCAGCTGTCAGAGGACAGCGGTTCCCGCCGGCGGACCCCGTGAGGTGATGGCGTGGACGAGGAAGAGCCGGCGCGGCGCGCGGTTCCGGCGCCGCCGGCGGATGCGGACCGGCGGTCGGTGGACGGGTACCGCCGTACGGAGCAACAGGCGCAGTGGAGTCCAAAGGCGCCCGGCGACGGCGCGCACCACGCGGAAGGCGGCCCGCTCGCCATGGGCGAGCCAGAGCCCGCACAGCACGGCGGCCGACAGGTGCGCGGCCAGCATGCCGGCCGGCGACATGGCGCCCGCCTCGTGCAGACCGCCCGGCAACGGCCCGCCTGTCGCGGCGGTCAGGGTGGACGCGGCGTCCGTCGCCCCGTGCACGGCGTGGTGGTTGTGGGCGCCGGCGTGCGGCATCCCGACGCCGGGCGGTCGCGCCATCCGCCCCATCGATGCCATCGAGGACATCGACTCCATCGAGGACATCGGCGCGGATCCGCTCGGCGCGGCCGGCCCCACGAGGGACTGGGCCAGAGTGAAACCGACGTGGAGCACCGCCTGGACGGCGACGGCCGCCGTCGTCACGGCGAGCAGCCCGCGTTCACGTCCCGCGAGGGCCCAGGCCGTCGCCGCCGTGCCGGGGAAGGCGACGGACATGGCCCACCAGGGCACCGGCACACCGGACATGAGCAGGTGCCCGGTCGCCGCGAGCAGCACACAGAGGGCTGCGAACATCGCAGCCCGTAGCGCTCGTAAACAGCGGACCGGGTTCATGGAGGGCTCATCCTCGCACCGGCCTCCCGAGCCGCACATCAGGGTGCGCACTTCCGGACAAGTTCCCGCGTCCCGCCCGGTCAGGGCCGGGTCGCCCGCCTCGTGTGGTGCAGGGCACAACGGAGTGAGGGAACCTGCCCTCCGCTCCATCCGACTGCCTACCCGCTCGATCGAAGAGTTCAACGTCCTGGGAAGGGAGAGTTCGTGACGGCGGAAGGGGCGGCGGAGGAGTCGGTGGGAGGGACGGCCGCGCGGGGGACGCCGACGCGGGCGGCGAACGCGCGGCCGGCGGCGACCGCGACGGCGGCGACCGGGTCGCCGACCGGGAAGGACGTCCGCGCCGGACGGCAGTTGACCGCGCTGCTCACCTGCGCCATGGCGTTCTCGATGCTGCAGCTGTTCCTCCTCGGGGCGCTGGGACCCCGTCTCGTCACCGAACTCGGTGTGTCCCCGGCCGTGTTGGGTCTGACGACCACCATCGGCTTCGGAACTGCCGCCGTCCTGTCCCCGGCGGGCGGCCGGATCGTGGACCGGATCGGACCGCGACGCTCCCTGGTGGTCCTGCTGCTGGTCTCCGCCGCGGCCCTCGCCCTGATCGGCGCCGCGCCCGGCGCCGGTCCGCTGCTCGGGGCCGTCGCACTGGGCGGCGTACCCCAGGCGCTGGCCAACCCGGCCACCAACAAGGCCGTGCTGCGCGCCGTCCCGCCCGCCCGGCGGGGCGCGGTGACCGGGCTCAAGCAGTCCGGGGTGCAGCTCGGCGCCTTCGCGGCCGGACTGCCGCTCGCGCTGCTCGCGGGCGGCATCGGCTGGCGGGGCGCCGTCTGGACCGGGGCCGGCGCCGCGCTGCTCGCCGGGCTCTGGGCGCTGCGCGTTCTGCCCGCCGACCCCGCCCCGCCGACGGCGGGGCCCCGTACGGCTCTCGTACCGCGGGGCATGGTGGCCTGGTTGGCGGTGTTCTCGCTGTTCCTCGGCGCCGGCATCGCCTCGGTCAACACCTATCTCGCCCTCTTCGGAGCGCAGCGGCTGGGCATGGGCCCGACGGCGGCGGCCGCCCTCGTCGCCGTGCTCGGGGTGGCGGGGATCGCGGGCCGGGTCGGATGGTCGAAGGCGGCCCGGCCCGGGCGGGCCGAGTGGCTGCCGGGATGGCTGGCCTGCGGGGCGCTGGGCGCGGCGGCCCTGCTGGCGGCGGCCCCGCTGGTCGGTCCGCTGGTGTGGGCCGGCGCGATCGCGGTCGGCGTCTTCGCCGTCTCCGGCAACGCCGTCTCGATGGTGCTGGTCATGCAGCGCGCCGCCCCCGGCCGTGCCGGACAGGACTCGGCGCTGGTCGCGGCCGGGTTCTTCGGCGGATTCGCGGTGGGCCCGCCCCTCTTCGGCGTGCTTGCGCAGAGCGGGCGGTACGGGCCGGGATGGCTGCTGGTCGCGGCGGAGTTCGCGCTGGCGGCGGTCGTCGCGTTCCTGTGGGCCGTACGGGACCGGCGGGAGGGTGGGGCATGAGCACGGGCGACGCCGGGCTCGGCCGGGCCCTCGCGGCCGTCATGACACGCGTGGCGGTGACCGCCGAGGCGGTCGGCCCGCGCTTCCCGCTGTACGCCGATCCGGCCGACGGCCGGTGGACGACCACCGGCCGAGGCTCGTGGACCGGCGGGTTCTGGGCCGGGCTGCTCTGGCTGCGGGCCCGGTACACCGGCGACGCGGCCGACCGGCGTGCCGCCGCCGCGTGCACGGCCCGGCTCGAACCGTGGGTACGGGCCGACACCGCCGCCCGTGGCCTGATCCTCTGGTACGGAACCGCTCCGGCCGGGGACGACCCCGGGGCGGCCGAGCTCCAAGGCCGGGGCGCCCGGGCCGTGTTGTCGGCCTACGACCACGAACTCGGGCTCGTGCCCTGGGGAGCCGCGTTCGGCGGGCCCCGTCTGCTCGCCCGGGTGGACGGCGTGCCGGGGACCGTACCCCTGCTGGCCGGTGCCGGCCGGCAGGGGGCCGCCGCGGCCGGGGCTCACCTCCACCGCCACCTCGACCTCTGCCTCGGTGCGAACCCCGGGTCCTCGACTCCCGCGCCGGCCTGCCGGGTGCCGGTTCCTGCCCTGAGCTTCGACGCGGTCGCGGGCTGGCAGCCCTGCGCGGACCCGACGCCGGGCTGGAGCCGAGGCCGTGCCTGGCTGCTCCTGGCGGTGGCCGACGCCCTGCTGCGCCCGGACCTGGCCCTGCACGGCCCGACCGCCCGGCTCGACGCGGCGGCCGAACTCCTGCTGTCGGGTCCCGAGTTGCCGGACGGCGGCCTCGTTCCGGCAGCCGACGCCGCCCGGCCGGACGGGCCGCTCGACACCTCGGCCGCGGCGATCACCGCGGTCGCCCTGCTGAAACTCGCCCGGGTGCCCGGCCGAGGCCCCCGGGCGGCGGGGTACGGGTACCGGGCCGAGGCGATCCTCCGCCGGCTCGCGGAGCGACACGTCACCGGCCCGGACTCCGGGCGCCCTCCCGGGATGCTGCTCGACGGCTGCTACGACGCCGGGAAGGGGCTGGCCGTCCGGCACGAGCTCGTCTGGGGCGACTTCTTCCTGGCGCTCGGTCTCGCCGCCGTGCACGGGGTCGTCGACATCACCCGCGTGTGAGCCGTCTCTTCCGGAACGTGCCGGGCCCGGCCGGGGCTCCGGGCTACCCGACAGACGCCCGGTCGGCTACTGCATCAGCTCGATGTGGGGATGCCCCGGCTCCGCCGGGCAGGCGTAGAGCTGCTGTTTGTGGCCGCCGCCTATCTGGACCCCGGTCGGTCGCCGCATGGCACGGTGGCGGTCGTCGTCGGGGGACCCGGCTGCCCGAACCTCGTACGGGATCCAGCGGTGGCCGGCGCCCTGCCATTCGAACGTGTCGATCGTCAACAGCGGTTCCATCGCCGCATCGCAGGCGGGGCACTGTCGGGGGGCGGGGTCGGTGTACCCCCACTGGGGCCAACCGCCGGCCTTCCAGCCGGGGGCGACGGACAGATCGCTGCGGTAGAAGGACTCCGGGTAGGGAGCCCGAGCCCAGGAGCTGTCCGGAGCGCCGTCGGCCGCCTGCCACCTGCTCCGGTCGGACAACTGCCCCCGCAGCTCCTCGCTCAACTCCAGGAAGTGGGGGTACTCGGTGATCCGCTCCGGCGCGAGGACGCACGGCACCGGCACGTATTCCTCCCCCTCCACGTGCAGCGGTTCCGGGGGTGAGGTGAGGAGGTCGGTGACGGCGGCCGCGGACCGCCAGAACACGGCGGACCTGGGCATGCACGTCTCCGGGTGGTCGAGGGGGCACCACAGCACCTGGAGCAGATCGGCCTGACCGGGCGGGCGCAGCACGGGGATGTCACACACGTACAACTGGGCCACCGGCAGCATGGGGATCGGGCCGGCGGGCTGTTCGGCGTCCCAGTCGATCCGCTCCAGGACCGCCCGCTCCCGCGGCGTGTGGGCGCACACACCGGGCGTCCCCTCCGGGTGCGCGGCCGCTCTCGCCCGCACGCTCCGCTCCACCCGAACCACGGCGAGCCACTCGCCGCCTCCCTCGTGCGGGCCGTCGCAGTGCGGCCACGGCTCTTCGGCGGGCCACAGCAAGGGCCCGCCGACCGAGCTGTCCCGCGGCGTCGGCGCCCCTGGGCGGGGGTGCAACCGGATCGCCGGGCGGGCCAATGGGGCCAGTTGGGGGAATACCGCCGTGACGTCGACCGGCCGCGGCGAAGTGGTACGGACGAAGGTCATGACTCCGATGCTGCCAGAACCCTCCGACATCGGTCGGGTCGATCCGGGCCGTGCTCCACCGGGCGTTCCCTACGACCCCGGCGCGCCGCCGTCCCGCCCGTACCCGCGCAGGACCCGGCGGGCCACGGAGGTGATGTGCAGCTCGTCCGGGCCGTCGAGGAGGCGGGCGGCCCGGCCCGTGCGGAAGAGCCCGGGCAAGGGGGTGTCCGGGCCGAGCCCGGCGGCGCCGTGGACCTGGATGGCGGAGTCCGCGACCCGCTGGAGCATGCGCGCGGCGGCGACCTTGGCGAGCCCCACCTCCGTGCGCGCGTCCCGCCCGGCGTCGATCAGCGCCACCGCCTCGTGCACCAGGGGCCGGGTGGTGCGCAGAGCGAGCAGGGCGTCGAAGACGTGACTCTGGACCAGCTGCTGGTCGGCGAGGGGCCCGCGGGACCCGCCGCGGGTGGCGGCCCGTTCACACATGAGGTCGAAGGCCCGCTGGGCCTGGCCGAGCCAGCGCAGACAGCGCAGCGTCCGGCCCAGCTGCAGCCGCTCCCCGGCGATGGCGAGCGCGTCGCCGGGCTCACCGAGGAGATGGTCCGCCGGGACCCGGACCCGGTCGAGTGCGATCTCGTACTGGCCGCCCGCACCGAGGACGGGCAGTTCGCGTACGACGCGGAATCCGGCCGACGCGGTGGGCACGAGCAGCAGCGACAGCCCCTCCCGGTCACCGGCGCTCCCGCCGGTGCGGGCCATGACCGTCACCAGGTCGGCGCCCGCGGCGCCCGAGGTGAACCACTTGCGGCCGGTGACGAGCCAATCGCCGTCCGGCCCGCGCTCGGCCCGGGTGCCCGTCCCGAACGGATCGGTGCCCGGGACGTCCGGCTCGGTCATGGCGTAGCAGGTCCGTATCTCCCCGGCGACCAGCCGCTTCAGATACGCCTCGCGGACCGCGGTCCCCGCGTGCCGCGCCAGCATCGTGACGTCGAGCAGCGGGGCGGACCCCAGCGCCGCCGGACCGTGGTCACTGGCCCCCTCCGTCTCGGCCATGTCGGCGTACGCGCGGAACCCGAGCCCGCCGCCACCCAGTTCCGCCGGCAAGGGCAGCGCCCACACACCCGCCGCCCGCGCCTGGCCGCGCAGTTCGGCCAACGCCTCGGCTGCCGCCGGCCCGCCCGCGTCCAGCAGCGCCTCCCGGGGGATCACCCGGGACCGGACGAAGCGGTCGACCCGCCCCCTCATGTCCGCTGCGCCTACGGCCCGTCGGGCCTCCGTGGGATGCGCCGTGTGGTGCTCCGTGGTGTGGCCCGTGGCTGGATCCGTCACTTGTTTCCTCCTCATTCCCGGGAACTCGCGGGAACGGTCGACCGACTCCCTGTCCGTGGAACTGGTCGGGTGCGGACGCTCCCGGGTTCCCCACATTCGGTAAGACCCGGGCGCAGGCCACCGCCGCGCCAGGAGAGGAGAGGCATGGCGTCACCAGCAACCACGCAGACGGTCCGGCCGCTCGACACACTGCGCTTCGACACCTCGGGGCCCCCGCAGATCACGAGCGTCATCGCCGACCACCTGCGGCTGCTCGGCGCACGGACGGACCGCCCCGCACAGGACGGCGCGTCCACCGGCACCGCCGCCGTCCCCGACGGCACCCCGCTCACGGGCGCCACCACGCTCACGGGCGGCGGCTTCGATCCCGCGCACGCGACCGCCACCTGGGCGGATCCCGCGAGCGGGCTCGTCGACGAGGCCACGGTGCAGGCCGCCACCGGCATCATGGCCGTGCACGGCCGGCGCGACGGCGGCCCGCGCGGCCTCGGCGTCGACTACGCGGCCACCGCCACCGGGGTCCTGGCTGTACAGGGGCTGCTCGCGGCCCTCGTGGGCCAGGCCCGTGGCGGCGCCGCCCGCGCGGTCACCACCGGCGCGGACCGGGCCGGCCTGCTCGCGGTCTCCCAGTACCTCGCCGCCGCCGGGGCCGACGAGGGTGAGGCCGCCGAACTGGCGCCCGGAGGGCCACCGTTCACCTCGGCCGACGGTGTCCTCTTCGAACTGGAGACGCTCGACCCGGGAGCCTGGGCGGCCTTCTGGAAGGCACTGGAGGCGCCCGCGGACGCCTTGCGGGCCGGCTGGCGGCCCTTCCAGTTCCGCTACGCCACCGCCTGCGCCCCTTTCCCGGTGGCCCTCCACCTCACCGCCCGGTCGCACTCCTGGGAGCGGATCCGCCGGGCCGCGGCCGCCTACGGCACGGAGGTGTGCGCCCTGCGCCCGCTCGCCGAACGGGCGGCGGAACACGACGGCGCCGCCCCCTGGTCCCTGGCCCCGTCGGCCACCGGACGCCTCACCGCCCGCTCGCACCGGCTGCCCGGCGCGGCACACTCCGGCGGGCCGCTGGCCGGGCTGACCGTCCTGGAGGCGGGCAGACGCATCCAGGCACCGCTCGCCGCGCATCTGCTCGGGCTCCTCGGCGCCGACGTGGTCCGGATCGAACCGCCCGGCGGCGACCCGCTGCGCGGCATGCCCCCGGCCTGCTCCGGGATCTCGGCGCGCTGGCTCGCCCTCAACCGGGGCAAGCGGGCCGTCGAGATCGACATCAAGCGGGAGGAAGACCGAAGGCGACTGCGGGAGTTGGCGGCCGGAGCGGACGTCTTCCTGCACAACTGGGCGCCGGGCAAGGCCGCCGAACTCGGCCTCGACGCCGCGGACCTCGCACGGGTCAATCCCGCGCTCGTCTACGCGTACACCAGCGGCTGGGCCGACCGGATCGAGGACGCCCCCATGGGCACCGACTTCATGGTCCAGGCCCGCACAGGGGTCGGCGAGGCCGTCCGCCCCGAGGACGAGGCCCCGGCGCCCTCCTTGATGACCCTGCTCGACGTACTGGGCGGGATGCTCGGCGCCGAGGCCGTCCTCGCCGGGCTGCTGCTGCGCGAACGCACCGGCCACGGCGTACGGGTGGACTCCTCCCTGCTCGGCGCGGCCGACACGCTGACCGCCCCCGCCCTGCGCCGGGCGGGCCGCGGCGACAATCCGCGGCGGCCGGCCGGATTCCGACTCCCGCGGCCGACGGCGGACGGCTTGCTCGCGCCGGCCGACGCCGACGCCCACGCCGTGGCCGCCCATGACCTGGGCGGCCTGTCCACGGCCGAGGCCGTGACCCGGCTGCGCGAGCACGGGCTGACCGCGACCGCGGTCACCACCGATTTGTCCGACCTGCACCACGACCCGCGCTTCACCGGCTCGATCAGCCGCGACGCGCACGGCGCCCCCGCAGTCACCGACCCCTGGAGCTTCGTATGACCGCCGACAGGCTCGTCCTGCGCGACCTGCTGCCCGCCGAACTCCGCCGGTCCTGGGTGGTCGACGGGACCTGCCCCGACCTCGACCTCTACAGCCTCTTCCGGGCCCGGCAGATAGCCGACCTGCACCGGACGGCCGTCCTCGACGCCAAGGGCAAGCTCTGCTACACCGCGCTGGACCGCAAGGTCCGATGTCTGGCCACCGGCCTGCGCAGCCTGGGGATCGGCCCGGGCGACGTGGTCGGCGTGCAACTCCCCAACAACCGCTTCGCCGTCATCGCCGATCTGGCGCTCGCCGCGCTCGGCGCGATCGCGCTCCCCTTCCCGGTCGGCCGGGGCGTCCTCGAAGCCGAATGTCTGCTGCGCCGCGCCGAGGCCGTGGCCGTCATCGCGGCCACCGAGCACAAGGAGTTCCGGCACGCGGCGGAGCTGAGCACGCTCGCCGGGGCGCTGCCGGCCCTGCGCCATGTCATCGCCGCCGGTCCGGTCGCACCGGAAGGAACGATTCACCTGACCGGGCTGCTGCGCTCCGACCCCAGCGGATTCGTCCCCGCCCGGCCCGACCCCGACAGTGCCGCGCGCATCCTGGTGTCCTCCGGCTCCGAGGCGGAGCCGAAGATGATCGCCTACTCGCACAACGCGCTGGCCGGCGGACGCGGCAACTTCCTCGCCTCCCTCATCCCGGACCGCACCCCGCCGAGCTGCCTGTTCCTCGTACCGCTGGCCTCCGCCTTCGGGTCCAACGGCACCGCGGTCACCCTCGCCCGGCACGGCGGCACCCTCGTCCTGCTCGACCGCTTCACCCCGGAGGCGGCGATCGAGGCGGTGCGCGAACACCGGCCGACGCACGTCCTCGGCGTGCCCACCATGGTCCGCATGATGCTCGAACGCCTCGACGGGACGGACGAGAAACTGCCCGCCCCCACCGCATTGGTCCTCGGCGGGGCGCCGCTGGACGAGACCACCGCGGCCGCCGCCGCCGAGGCCTTCGGCTGCCCCGTGGTGAACCTCTACGGCTCCGCCGACGGCGTCAACTGCCACACCGGGCTCGGCAACACGGTGCCGCCCACGGACGGGTCCGGGGTCGTCGCGGGCCATCCCGACCCCCGGGTCGCCGAGATCCGCATCGCCGACCCGGAGACGCACGAACCGCTGCCCGACGGCGCCGTCGGCGAGATCATCTCGCGCGGCCCGATGACCCCGCTGTGCTACGTGGGCGCGCCCGACCTGGACGCCCGCTACCGCACGCCCGACGGCTGGGTCCGCACCGGTGACCTCGGGTACCTCGACTCCGACAGCGTCCTGCACATCGTCGGCCGCCTCAAGGACATCGTCATCCGCGGCGGTGCCAACATCAGCCCGGCGGAGGTGGAACGCGAACTCACCGCGCACCCCCAGGTCCGCGACGTCGCCTGCGTCGGCGTCCCGGATCCGATGATGGGGGAGCGGCTCGCGGCCTGCGTGGTGTCGCGCGGCGGGCAGCCGCTGACCCTCGCCTCGCTCGGTGAACACCTCACCCGGCGCGGGCTGGAACGGAACAAGCACCCCGAGCGGCTGCTCCTGATCGCCGAGCTGCCACTGACCGCGGCCGGCAAGCCGGACCGCGCCGCGCTGCGCGAGCGCCTCGTGGCGACCGGCGCGGCGGCTCCGCCGCTCGCACAGGCGGGCTGAGGTGACGGGGCCCGGCGGCAGGTTCCTGCCGCCGGGCCCTCACCGTACGGACGAAGCCCGCCTCATGATCCGGGCCGCACGTACCGGTCCCAGATCAGGGCCTTGCGGTACGGGCCGTTCCCGTCACCGTCGTACTGCGGCCCGTCGAAGGTGACCCAGTACGCCAGTTCGCCGGGCCGCGCACGAGGGTGCTCGACGGGTTCGGGCGCGCCCATGTCGTCGATCGTGCCCAGGAACTCGTTCCGCCAGGGCCCTTCCCAGCTCGGATCACGGACCACGAGGACCCGACTGCCCGCGGGCAGTGCGGTGGACGGCCAGTCCTGCCGCAACGGCCTGCCCATCAGCCGCTCGACGGCCGTCCGGTCACCCGCGTTCGCCGCGCCGGAGGAAGGAGGGGAAGGAGGGGAAGGAGGGGAAGGAGGGGAAGGAGGGGAAGGAGGGGAAGGAGGGGAAGGATCCATGCGCCCACCCTCTTCCCGCACGCCCGCCGGCGCCAACGGTTTTCGGCAGGTCGGGGGCCGGGGGATGGGGGCCGGGGGCAGTGGCTCGGGTCGATGGTGATCACGGCCCCCGGTATCGCCCATGGTGGCCGAGCGCCCCGCGCAACGGCGAACCGGCGTACCGGGAAATGGCCGGTTCTCGTCTAGGCCCGCGTGGCAGCGGGACGGCTCGTCAGCAGCTGATCATGAAGCGCCCATGGCCTTTTTCAGCTCCGCCGCGGCGTTGCGGTAGACCGTCAGCAGCTCCAGGTCCTCCCCGGGATAGTTGACGATTTTCACCTGCTTGGCGCCGGAGTCGGGCAGCACCGTGCCGGTGGACATGTGCGCGTTGTCCAGCACCAGTTCCGGCTTCTTGGCGGAGAGCTCGGCCAACTGCGCCGGGGTCACGGCCTCGGGCCCGTACGTGCCCACGGGGGTGGCGCCGGCGAGCTTCGCCGACCACGCGGTGAAGACCTGGGCCACGACCGACGGGCTGCGGCCGCCGGGCCACGCGGCCTGGACCTCCTGGTTCAGTTTCGCGTACTCGGTGTCGAAGCCGGTCTTCCACTGTGCGGCCGCGTCCGCCGTGCCGAACAGCGCGCCCAGCTTGTCGACTTCGGCCTTGACCTTGTCGGGGTCGTTGTCGAGGGCGACCTCGACCAGCTTCGCCTTGGAGCCCGCGGCCTCCTTGATCTTCGCGGCGTACGGCTCGAAGGGCGCGTAGAGCACGAAGTCGGCTTTGGCCACGGCGGCGAGGTCGGAGGGCTTGGGATCGTAGTCGGGGGCGTGGTGGACGGACTGCGGCACGATGACCTTCACGTCCTCGGCGCCCGCCGCCTTCGCGAAGGCGCCCTCCCAGGTGGTGGTGACGACCACGACCGGCTTCTCGGCCTGCGGCCGGGGGCCGCCCTCGGACTTCCTGTCCTGGGGTGAGGGGTCGTTCCCGCAGGCGGTGGTCAGGAAGAGTGCCGCGCTCAGTGCGAGGAGGGAAGTGATACGGACGCGGGTGCGCGCCATGAGCTGATTCTCCGTTCGGGTATGAAATGCACCGCGAGGACCAGTGCCCCCGCGGTCAGGACGAGGACCGGACCGGGCGGCCAGTCCAGCCACAGGGCCAGCAGGAACCCCGTCAGATTCACCGCCACGCCGATGCCGACCGCCCAGAGGGTGATCGACTTCAGTGAGCTGCCCAGACGGCGGGCGGCGAGTGCGGGCAGCAGGGTCAGGGCGTCGACGAGCAGGGCGCCCGTCAGTTCGATCGCCCCGGCGACCGCGATGGCGACCAGGACCAGCAAGGCGGACGTCAGCGCCCGGACCGGTACGCCGGAACACTGGGCGAGCTCACGGTCGTAGAGCAGGAGACCGATGTCGCGCCGCCGCCACCAGAACAGGCCCGGTACGACGACGGCCAATACGCCCAGGACGACGAGGTCGGCGGAGCCCACCGACAGGATGGACCCCCACAACAGGGCGAAGGCGCCGGAGGCGTTGACTCCCGACACGGCGAGCAGCAGCAGCGCCGCCGCGATGGCCAGGCTCATCAGCAGGCCCATCGCCCCCGACAGGCCGTCCGGGGTCCGGGCGAGCGGGGCCACGCCCGCACCGGCCAGCGCGCAGGCCACCAGCGCGCACAGCATGGGGTCGAGTCCGGTGAGCAGGCCGACGGCGATGCCCAGCAGGGCCACGTGCATCATCGCGAACCGCACCGGCATGATGTCGAGCCCGACGATGACCACACCGATGACCGGCAGGCCGATCGCGGCCAGCAGCAGGGCCACGCCGGCCCGTTGCACGGGCAGCAGTCGGAGCAGTTCACCGAGATCGGCGGTGGCCAGGTTCACCGGACCTCCCGCAGGTGGCCGGCGGCCATCTCCAGTACCCGGTCGCACCGGTCGGCGAGCGCCCGGTCGTGCGTCACCACGATCAGGGTCACCGGCAGGGAGGTGAGGACGTCCGCGGCCTCCGCCTGCCCGTCGAAGTCGAGGGCGGCGGTCGGCTCGTCCGCCAGGAGCAACTCGGCTCCCGCCGCGATGCATCCGATCGCCCGGGCGAGGTACATCCGCTGCAACTGGCCGCCGGAGAGGGTGTGCAGGGGCCGGCCGACGAGCCGGCCCACACCGAGCCGCTCGGCGGCCTCGGCCGCCTCCGTCGGCGCGTTGCTGGCGGCGAGCAGTTCGGCGCCGAGCAGGGGGAAGCGGCCGGCGGCCGGCTTCTGCGGGATCCAGGCGCAGGCTCGGCGCCGCCAGGCCCATTCGGCGGGTGACCGGCCCTCGCGCCCGCCGACCCGGATGGAGCCCGTCGTCTGGCGGTGCAGGCCGAGGACGGCGCGCAGCAGCGTGGTCTTGCCGGAGCCGTTGGTACCGGTCAGGGCCACACGCTCACCGGCGGCGATCTCCAGATCGACGGCGGAGACGGCCTCCACCCGGCCGTGCCGGCACACGACCTCCCGCATGCGCACATCCAGCCCGCCCATCACATGCCTCCTCCGCCATGCGGGAAGGCGAGGATCCGCCTCCCACGGGGGAGTAGTCGGACGCGGCCCGCCCCGGGTTCCCGCGGTCCGGGACCGATTTTCTGGTCGCGGACGTGCCGGGCGGCACAGGGCCGGCCGGTCGGGTGGTTCTGGCGCGTGTGGGCGCGGAGGATCGGGGTGGGCCGGATCGGGTGGGCCTACGGTCGGTCCCGTGCGGCCCTCCAGGACCGCACGAGGCGCCTACGTAAGAGGTCGAACCATGAGTCTCAGCATCCGCAACCAGCTCGCGGGCACCGTCACCGCCGTCACGGTCGGCGAGGCCATGGCGACGGTCAAGGTCCGGCTGGACGGCGGCCAGGAGATCACCGCCGCCATTACCGCCGACGCCGTCAAAGACCTCGGCATCGCCTCGGGATCCGTGGTGCGGGCACTCGTCAAGGCCACCGAGGTGGCCCTGGCCACCGGCCCGGTGGAGAACATCTCCATCCGCAACCAGATCACGGGCACGGTGTCCGAGGTGGCCGTCGGACCGGCCATGGCCGCCGTGAAGATCAACGTGAACGGGGGCGGGCTGACCGCGGCAGTCACCGCCGACGGGGTCCAGGCGCTGGGCCTGGTCCCCGGCTCCTCCGTGGTCGCGCTGATCAAGTCGACCGAGATCTCCCTCGCCGGCGCCTGAGCGGTGCCTGCCCGTCCCGGCCGCGCTCAGAGGCTCGGTGCCGCCAAGCAGCCGAACCACACGTGCGTGACCGCGCTGACGTAGCGCGCCCCGCACCGGTCCGAGGGGACCACCAGCTGGGCCCCGGACTCGTCCAGGTCCGTCCCGTCCAGGCGGGTGGCCAGCAGCATCGGACTGGCCCCGAAGTCGGCGTCCAGTTCGGCCCAGGCGAGGACGCTGTGGTGGCCGTCCCCGCCGCTGACGGCCAGGAGAAAGCGTGAACGGTCCTTGCGGCGCCGGGCGTCGAAGGCCGGTCCCGCGCTCGCGACCACGTCACGCAGCAGCGCGCCCTCGAAGACGTGGTGCTGCGGGCCGTTCGCCGCGCAGTCGAACACCACCTCGGCCCGGTGCTGCTTCCATGCGCGCAGGTCGGCGACGCTGAGCAGGGCCGGGTGGTCGAGGTCGCCGTGCAGCAGGAGTTTGGCCATACGAGCCCGATTCCCGGATACCGTCATACCGGAAACGTACCTGCCACCTGCATCTCATCATGTGGGCCGCATATGAGACCGTTCTACCCGTTTGCGACTTGCATCTTCTGCCAGACGACATCCCTCGTCAGGGGCATCTCGGTGAACCGCACCCCGGTCGCGTCCCGCAGGGCGTTGGCGAAGGCCGGGCCCACCGGGTTGAAGGGGCTCTCACTCATGGACTTGGCGCCGAGCGGACCGACCGAGTCCGAGGTCTCCATGAAGTGGACCTCCGTGCGCGGGATGTCCGCGTACTGCGGGAGCCGATAGCGGCGGAACGCCGCCGTGGTGACCTCGCCGCGCTCGTCCACCCGCACCGTCTCGAAGAGGGTCGCGCCCAGTGCCTGGGCCACACCGCCCTCCACCTGCCCGCGACACTGCAGCGGGTTCATGACCTTGCCGGCGTCCGCCGCGTGCACACTGCGCAGGATCTTCATCTCGCCGGTGTGCGGGTCGACGGCGAGGCGGAACCACTGGGCGTTGAAGGCCACCGAACGGGGGGAACCGGTCCAGTGGCCGTCCGCGGCCATCTCCTCCAGCTTGCCCTTGTCGTAGGCGGCCTCGTGCAGCTCCTTGAGGGTGACGGTCCGGCCCGCGCAGTCGAAGGCCTCGGGCCCCAGCTCGCACAGGTGCCGGGCCACGCCCGTGTGGCGGGCCGCGAAGGTCTTCAGGCGCTCCGCGAGCGCGTCCGCCGCCAGCAGGACGGCCCTGCCCGCCACCACCGTGCCGGCCGAGCCGAAGGCGCCGGTGTCGTGGCGGACGACGTCGGTGTCCGACTGGCGGATCGCGATCCGGTCCACCGTCGTGTTCAGCGCGCCGGCGGTGATCTGCTTGTGGACGGTGGTCGTGCCGTTGCCGAACTCCGCCGTGCCGACCGCGATGTCGTACGTACCGTCACGCAGCAGGCTCACCCGGGCGTCGGCGAAGTGGCCGCCCGGCGGGGCGGTCGCGATCATGGCGACCGCCGATCCCGTGCCGGTGAGCCACCCCTCCGGGACGTCCTCGTGGCTGCGGTCCTCGGCGATGGCCTTGCGGACGACGTCCATGCACTGCTTCATCCCGTACGAGCCGATGAAGAGGTCCTCCTCGTGGCCGATCGGGGTGACCAGGTGGTCGCCGGCGCCGATGACGTTCTTCTCGCGCAGTGCGAGGGGATCCATCCCGAGCCGGATGGCGAGTTCGTCCATCACCGATTCGAGGGCGAAGAGGACCTGCCCGAGGCCGTAGCCGCGGAAGGCGCCGGCGGGGACGCCGTTGGTGTAGACGGAGTACGCCTCCACCTCCTTGTTCGGTGCCTTGTAGACCGCGAAGGACTCGCCGACGCTGTGGAACATGACCGCCGGGCCGTGGTTGCCGTAGGCCCCGGTGTTGGAGACCACGCGGATGCGCAGCGCGGTCAGGGTGCCGTCGGCCTTGGCGCCGATCTTGACGGTGATCTTGAAGGGGTGGCGGGTGGTGGCCCCGTAGAACTGCTCGGCCCGGGTGAATTCGAGCTTCACCGGCCGGCGCAGCTTCAGGGCGGCGAGGACCACGATGTCCTCGGTGAGCATCTCCTGCTTGCCGCCGAACCCGCCACCCACGCGGCCCGCGACGACGCGGACCTCGTCCTCGTTCAGGTCGTAGAGGGCGCACAGCGCCCGCCGGGTCAGGAACGGGGCCTGGGTGGAGGACCGGACGGTGATGCGCTCGCCGTCGCCCTCCTCCTTGGGCTCGAAGTAGGCGACGCTGCCGTGGGTCTCCAGACTGGCGTGCTGCACGCGCTGCGTCCGGAAGGTCTCCTCGAGGACGACGTCCGCCTCCGCGTACCCCTTCTCCATGTCGCCGAGCGTGTTGTGGACCTCGCCGCACACGTTGTTCTCGGCGCGGAAGATCCCCGACTCGGGGCCCTTGGGGTGGAGGATCGGCGCGCCCGGCAGCATCGCTTCCTCCGGGTCGATGACGTACGGGAGCTCCTCGTACGTGACGACGACCCGGCGGCAGCCCTCCTCCGCGGCCTGCTCGCTGTCGGCGACGACGGCCGCCACGCGCTGGCCGACGAAACGGACCACGTCGTCCAGGACCCGGGTGTCCATCGGGTCCTCGGTCGGGTGCTCGTGTCGGGCGGACGAGTACAGCCGGTCGGGGGAGTCGTGGTGGGTGAGGACCGCGTGGACACCCGGGACCTGAAGGGCGTCCCGGGTGTCGATGTCGACGATCCGGGCGTGCGGGTGCGGTGAGCGCAGCAGTTTCATGTGCAGCAGCCCCGGCACCTCGACGTCGAAGGTGTAGCGGGCGGTTCCGGTGACGACGAGCGGCCCGGCCGGGGCGCCCAGGGATCGGCCCACCGCCTGACCGGCCTCCGGGGTTTCGGTGTGCTGGACCCCGCGTACGGCGTCCTCGATGGCCCGGTAGCCCGTACAGCGGCAGATGTTGCCCTTGAAGGCGCGGGGCAGGTCCTGGAGTTTGCCGTCGTCGTCGGCGGTGCCCTCCTCCGCCTGGAGGGCGGCGGTGGTCATGAGGAATCCGGCGGTGCAGAAGCCGCACTGGAAGCCCTGGGCGTCCAGGAACTGCCGCTGCGCCGGGTGGAGCTCGCCGCCGGAGCGGGCGAGGCCCTCCACGGTGGTGACGGAACGGCCCTCGGCGCGGACGGCCGGGTAGAGGCAGCTGTGCACGGGCCGACCGTCGACGTGGACCGTGCAGGCCCCGCAGTCGCCCTGGTCGCAGCCCTTCTTCACGCCGAACCAGCCGCGTTCGCGCAGGTAGGTGCGCAGGCACTGGCCGGCGCGCGGCTCGGTGTCGAAGCGCCGCTCGTTGATCTCGATCTCGTACGTCATCGGTGGTCCTCGGTGGTGAGCTCGCGGCGGATCTCCTCGGCCAGGCGCAGTGCCATGTGACGCCGCCAGGCGGGCAGTCCGTGGATGTCGTCGTACCACTCGTCGGGCCGGACGGCGCCGTCGATGGCCGCGCGCAGTTCGGCGGCCGTGGGCGGCAACGCGAACCAGAAGCGGAAGGGGCGGATGGTGGCGGCGGACACCGTCACGGCGAGGGAGCCGTCGGCGGGGTCGCAGGCGCCGATGACCAGCGCGCCCGAGCGCCCGAGCCCGTAGAGGGACGCCTGGCGGAAGGCCGTACGGGAGTCCAGCGCGTTCGGTGGCAGGCGCACGGACCGCAGCAGCTCGCCCTCCCGCAGGTTCTTCACGCCGGCGCCGAGGATGAACTCGGTGACGGGCATGCGGCGGGTGGCGCCGTCCTGTCCCTGAAGGAAGACCGTGCCGTCGAGGCCGGCCGTGAGGGAGACCATCGGACCGGCGGGCAGGCCGTTGCACAGGTTCCCGCCGACGGTCGCCATGTTCCAGATCTTGAAGCTGGCGAGGAAGGCCCGGCAGCACTGCTCGAAGAGCGGGGCGGCCGTGGTCGGCAGGGTCCGGGCGAACCGCGAGAGCTCGGTGATCGTGCAGGTCGCGGCGATGTCCAGGGAGCCGTCGGGCTGCCAGGACAAGGGCGGCCAGCCCATGCGGGAGAGGTCGATCAGGCGGCGGATGTGCGGCTGGGGCTCGGAGAAGAGGTAGGTGCCGCCGCCGAGCCAGGCGTCACCGGGACGCCAGGGTTCGCGGCGGCGCGCGTCGCGCACGTCGAGCACCGTGTTGAGATCCAATTCGCGCCACCAGCCTTTCCGGCCTGACAGGGGGTTTCGGCCAGTGAAGCAACGGGGGCGGGTACGAGACGACTGGTCCCGGCCACGGAATCGGAGGAGTCCGCAGGCACCCTCCCTGGACGATCAACCAAGAGGCATACCGGGTGCTTCACCTAGCATTTACGATGGTCCGGCCTCTGTTCGCCTCGCGAATGTGGGCATCTGCCCACCGCAAGGAGTCCCCGCCATGCACGTCCTCGACCTGCTCCAGCTCGACAGCCTCGGCCTCAACCTGCTCTGGGGCGAGGAAGCCCTTCTCGGCCAGGAGGTCGCCGGTGTCACCGCCACCGACCTCGAGGAGCCCGGCCGCTTCCTGGGGCCCGGGGAGCTCGTGCTGAGCGGGCTCGTGTGGTGGGCCGAGGGTGACGTGACGAAGGCGGACCGCTTCGTCGGAGCGCTCGCCGACGCCGGAGCCACGGCGCTGCTGGCCGGGGAGGAGACCCACGGCCGGGTCCCCGACGAGCTCGTCGACGCCTGCCGCAGTCACCGGGTGCCGCTCGTGGCCGTCCCCGCGCGCACCAGTTTCCGCGCGGTCACCGAGGCCGTGTACCTGCGCCAGTGGGGCGACCTCAGCCGCCGCCCGACCCGTCTCTTCGCCCTCCCCGAGAACGTGCGCGGCGAGCTGAGCCGGCTCGTCGAGGCGGGGGCGGGCCCGGACGAACTCCTGGACCGGGCGTGCGCGCACCTCGGCCGGGTGTCCTGCTACCTGCTGACCGTCGGCGGCCGCACCGTGGCCCGTACCCCGTCCGCCCCGGAGCTGCCCGCCCGGCAGGCGTCGGCCACCTCCGCGCGCGGCGGGGTCTGGCTGCGCATCGAGACCGAGAGCTCCCCGTACGACGCCTGGCAGCTGCACGTGCCCGACCCGGACGCGGCACCCCCGCGGGTGCTCCACGAGATCGCCGAGGTGCTCGCCCAGAGCCGGGGCCCGCACAACCGTCGGCTCGCCGCGCGGCGGCTGGCCGGGCAGGAGCTGATCGGCGTACTGGAGGGGACCCTCGCGGGCCCCGCCCCCGCCGACACCGGAGCCCTGGAGGAGGCGCTCGCGGGCGCCGGGCTGCCCGTCGGCGGGGCGTACCGGGTGCTGGCGTCGACCTCGGGCGACGCCCTGGCGGAGGGCCTGCGCCACCTGGACGACGCCGTGTACGCGGTGGGGCGGTCGGTGGCGGTGCTGCACGAGGATCCGGCCTCCGACACGGACGCGGCCGGCGCGCTCCGCGCGGTGTGGCCGACGCTCCAGCGGTGCGGGGGGCCGCAGGCGGAGCTGCGGCTGGGCATCGGCACGCGGTCCGAGGGTCTGGAGGGGCTGCGTGCCTCGCTCGGCCAGGCCCGGTTCGCGCTCACCTCGGCCGACGAGGCGGTCCCGGTGCGCGGCGTCGAGCAGTTGGACACCCTCGGGGAGCTGATGGCGGGGATCCCGCCGGAGGTGCGGACGGTGTACGGGGCGCGGATCCTGGGGGCACTCGGGGACGGGATGCTGCGCGACACCCTGGAGGTCTTCCTGGCCAACAACTGCTCCTGGGCCCGCACGGCCGAGGCGCTCCACCTGCACGTGAACACGGTGCACTACCGGATCGAGCGGGTGGAGGCCCTGACGGGCCGTGACCTGTCGCGCCTCGACCACAAACTGGACCTGTACGCGGCGCTGCGCTGCGGCTGACCGCCCACGCGGGGCCTGGAGTGTCCGCCCGCCCCTACGGCAGCTCGATGGGGACCTCGGTGGACTTCACCCGGGCCGGCACGTCGTCGAGCCGTACCGCGGTGACGATCCCGGCGAAGGAGTTCGGTACGGAGGTCGGCGCGGTGCCGGGCGGCAGCGGGTGGGTCCCGGCGGCCCGTTCCTGGGCGAAGGGCTTTTTGTTCTCCCCTGAGTTTTTTCCAATCCCTTGTCCTCCTCGCGGCGAATCCCTGTTGAGGCTCCTGAGGTCGAAGGGGCCGCTGGATCGACTGTCCGACGAAGGGAAGGAGGTGAGTGCGATGACCGGTTCGCTGCGCACGCGGCGTCTGTTCGTGGGGGCCGCGTCCGTCGGGCTGCTGGCCGGCGGGTCGCTGCTGGGCCTCTCCGGCACCGCGAACGCCGCCCCGGCGGCGTCCGCCACGGTGAGCTCGACGCTCACAAGTGACCGTGACCGTGACCGTGATCGTGACCACCGTCAGGACCGCCATGACCGCCACAACAGGTGGGACCGCCACGAGCGGTGCACCTGGGTGAAGGGGCACTGGGAATCCAAGGGGCACGGCACCTGGCATCAGGGCTACCGCGACCACCACGGCAACTGGCACGACGGCTGGTGGGGCAAGGGCCACGCGAAGCACTGGACGCCCGGCCACTGGAACTGCCACGGCAAGTGGTAGCTCCGCCGCGACGTGGCGCCGATCCGGCACACCGGTGGTTCCTGGGGCACCGCCCCCGGAACCACCGGGGCCGCTCGCACAGCGAGGAACAGTCATGGACACCGCAATCGCATCCACGGCACGGCCGAGGACCGTCCACCACCCACTGCCGTCGGGCCCGCAGGCCGCCGGGGAAGCGCGCCGCAGCGCCGCGCGCACCCTCGCCCTGCACCCCGTGCGCTGCTCACCGGAGACCGCCTGCGACATCCTGCTCATCGCCTCCGAGCTCGCCACCAACGCGGTCCGGCACGCCCTGCCCCCGTACGCGCTCACGATCAGCCTGGATCACGGACGGGCGGGGATCTGCGTCAGCGACGGCTCGCTCTCCCTGCCCCGGCGGGGCGACCGCCACGGGACCGACGCCACCCAGGGGCGCGGGCTGCAGATCGTCCGGGCGCTCGGCGCGGACCTCTTCGTCAGCCGCTCACCGCACGGCAAGCAGGTCATCGCCGTGATCACTTGGCGGGACACCTGACCCGACGGTTCCCTCCGACGAGGGAAACGCGGACCGTCCCGGAGCGCGAACACCCTCCCATCCGTACGCGCCTCCGCTACGAAGAACCATCAGACCCATCCCCCTGGACCTGTGACCGACACCGCCTCCCGAGCGGCGGTCCGGCCACTGCTCTCCGGACAAGGACCACCATGCGATGGACGACCCGCCCCCGACCGGACGCCCCCGGCCGACCCTGCGTCCGGTCCCCACGGCCGGAGCCCGCCCCGTGAACCGACCGAGCCCCTTCGCCCCCGATCCCGGCGAGGGCCCCGCCGGCCGCACCGACCTCTCCCAGGTCATGCGGCAGGTGGCGCACGGCGACAAGGAGGCGTTCTCCGTCCTGTACGACGCCCTCGCCCCCCTGGTGCTCGGCATCGTGATCAAAGTCGTACGTGACCGGGCTCAGTCGGAGGAGGTCGCCCAAGAGGTCATGATCGACCTGTGGCGGCAGGCCGCCCGCTACCGCCCCGACTCCGGCAGCGTCCTCACCTGGGCGGCGACCATCGCCCACCGGCGGGCCGTGGACCGCGTCCGCTCCGCCCAGGCATCCACCGACCGGGAACACGCACAGGCCGCCCGCGAGCACCGCACGGCGTTCGACGAGGTCGCCGAACAGGTCGAGACCCGCCTGGACAGCGAACAGGTCCGCCGCTGCCTGCGCGGCCTCACCGAACTCCAGCGCCAGGCGGTGACCCTGGCCTACTACCAGGGGCTGACCTACCGCGAGGTCGCCGAAGCCCTCCACACGCCGCTTCCCACCGTCAAGACGCGCATGCGCGACGGACTGATCCGGCTCCGCGACTGCATGGGGGTGACCACATGAACCGGCACCGGTCCGACAGCCACGCCCTCGCCGCCGCCTACGCGCTGAACGCCCTGGACCCCGGCGAACACGAGCCGTTCACCGACCACCTCTCCCGGTGCGAGGAGTGCCGGCAGGAAGTGGCCGAGTTCCAGGCCACCGCCGCCCGGCTGGCCGCCGCCGTGGCCCTGCCGCCGCCCCCCGCCATGAAGCGGCGGACCCTGGCGGCCGTCGACGGCGTGCGCCAACTCCCGCCCCGCGGCTCCGCCCCCGTGTCCGCGGTCCCGCTGCGCGGCGCGCTGCGCCGCAAGGTCGGACGGTTCGTCGTGGCCGCGAGCGTGGCCGCCGCGGCCCTGTTCGCGGGTCTGGCCGCCTGGCAGCACCAGGAGATCCGCCACTACGAACAGCAGGCCCGGCAGATCGAGCAGCGCCTCGACGACGTCAGTACGGTCCTGACCGCTCCCGACGCCCGCGCGGCCCACGGCCGCACCAGCAACGGAGCCTCCGCCACCGTCGTCTCCTCGGCGGCGCGCAACAAGGCCGTCTTCACCGCCGGCGGACTGCCCGCGCCCGTCCCCGGCACGACCTACCAGCTCTGGCTGGACCACGACGGCACGATGCGCCCGGCCGGTTTCATCCACCAGGACGGCACCGTCCTCGTCGACGGCGACACCGCCGACGCCGCCGCGATCGGCCTCACCCTCGAACCGGCCGGAGGATCCCCCCGCCCCACCACGACCCCCCTGCTCCTGATGGACCTCCCGGCCTGACGGCCGCCGCTCACGCCGGCGGTGGCCCCTGGTCGCTCCCCTCCGAGGCGTCGGACCCCGGAGGGAGGGAGCGCCGGTCCATGGGACCGAGCAGTCGCGGCCGCTCGTCCTGGGTGCCGCCACCCACACGTGGATGGATGGCGGCATGGCGGAAGTGCTCCTGATAGGTCGTGGCCACGACCTGCGGCATCACCCTTGCGAAGTCCTCCATGCTGAGCAGGCCGCGGCCGCCGGTGAAGGCGTCCACCGGGTTCCGCAGGATCAGGTTGGGGGCCGTACGCGCTAGTTTGTCGGTCAGCCTCGACTCCCATGCCCGGCTCTGCGTGTCGTGCTGGTTCCAGGCGACGATGACACTTGTCGCCGGGCCGGGGATCGTGTCGAGGAGGGCCAGTTTGTCGCGCAGGGCCGGCACCTCCATCGCCCACCGGTCCACGAGCAGGATCAACGGTCCGGCGGAAGCGGGACGGTTGCGCGCCCTCGAGATCTCCTTGTCGAGAGTGGAGAGGTCCACCTGGTTGTTCAGCTGGTACGCCAGCTCGGTGGCCATGTGGGCCAGCGGCCGCCTGGACTGCGGGTGGTACGGGTTCCAGTCGTCGGTACCCGTGCCGTAGTAGCGGGGGTCACGTCCCTCGGGAAGGGTGCCCACCACGGGCGCCACCACGGCGATCCGCAGGTTCCTCGCGTCCGGCGTCCGGGAGCCGAAGGCACTGGGGGCCGACCGGTAGTCGACCGGGCGGCCGACCGGAAGCTTCGTGGTGCGCGCCACCGTGACGATCCTCTTGGCCAGTTGGTAGACGGCGCGCTCGTACTGCTCGGCGTACCCCCGAAGTTTGATGAGTCCGTAGAGACCATCGGTCATGTAGCGCTCACCGAACGCCTGGTCGTCGAAGTTCAGTTGCCCGGCTGCGAGCGGGAGTTGTTCCGGTGGCACGGGGACCCACCAGGCCGGCACGATGGCAGTCGCCGTCGAGGCGCTCCGGGCCTGGTGCTCGACGCTTCGGCGGGCGAAGGCGAACCACTCCTTGCCGCACATCTCACTGGAGAAGTATCGGGGCGAGTAGAGCGGTACGAACACCCGGCAGGTGGCGAGGACGGACCCCAGCCGCTCCGACCAGCCCTCACCGCTGCGGATCTCCCGGTCCATGAACCCCACCGGATGGCCGGCCGGCAGGTCGGTGAGGGCCATCACGTGGCCGGACAGGTCACGGAAGAGACGCTCGACCCACATGTCGGGATCCGGGCCCCCCGCCCCGAAGCGCGGCGTGTGCGCGTAACTCAGAAAGAAGTAGGGCCGTTCGTCGGGGGACTCCGGAACCGGACCCAGCGCCCGCAGGGTGCGCGGGGAGGCCTCGGCGAAGGGTGCGCGGTCCGGGGCGATCGCCGCGTCCCCCTCCGCGTCGGGGACGAGGGCCGGAAAGCGGGACGGGGCGTCGGCGTACGCGGCGATGAACCGGCTCACCGTCTCACGCGTGCGCAGCTTGTCGCGCGCGCCGAGACGCGGTGCCAGCCGTTCCCGTACGCCGTCACGGAACCGCAGTACCGGGTCGCCGGCTCCGGGCATACCCTCGTCCACCGACACCAGGCCACCGACGACGACCTCGGCCATGTCTGCCGGGCTCGCCTCTGGCACCAGCTCCTGCCGCACCAGGTGCAACATTCCGGTGTTCAGCTCCGGGTACGAGGAGCAGAGCACGGCCAGTCGGACCGCGGCCGCGCTCGCCCGGTGCAGGAAGTCCTCCACCAGCTGTCCGGCATCGGCCGGCGCGCCCGACGGCATGGGCAGCGCGCTCACCGAGCCGGGCTCCGGGAGCAGCACTGCCTCGCATCCTTCGGGGTCCCCGCGCATGAGCGTACGCGCCCAGCGCGCGAGTGAGCGCGGTGTCAGCCCGACGACCGGCAGGGGCAGCCAGATGGCCCGGTCGTCGCCGGGGCCGGCCCGTAGGTCGAGCGCGTCCTCCAGCAGCGGCGGCAGCACGAAACGCAGCCCGGCGTTGGGCACACCGGGTGTGCCGGGCGTGGTGACGCGGACCGCCGGGAGGTCCAGGCCGGTGTGGCGCCAGATCTTCGGCGGCAGCGGGTTCACGAGGACGGTGGGGCCTGCGCCCGCCCAGTCGTGGATCCGGTCCCACCGGCCGTCGTCGCCCACGACCCCCGCGACGCAGTCCGAGAGGACGAGCGTCAGCCGGCGCTGCCGAGCCGACCGGGACACGCCCACGCCGGGCCGCCGCCGGCCGTCGGTGGAGCGGTCGGCGCCGGGCTCCGCCCCCCAGGCGGCCACCTCCCGGACCCGCAGCGTACGGAAGGCGCCCGTCGTGGCGAGGACCTTCAGCAGTTCATCGACGGTGTCTCCCCACACGGCCATGGTCGGCGACCGGTCGAGGACGACGGTCGCGTCGAACCACCGCTCCGGGGCCGGCCGGAACGCGGGGAGCAGCTCTCCGCTCCGGGCGTACCCTGACACGGTCTCGCCGATGTCCAGCTGCTGTCGGCGGCCCGCCGCCCAGGGCCTCCGCAGCGGGCGCAGGGCTCGTGCGATCTCCCGGGCGCGGGGCAGGGCGGTGCCCCGCGGCAGCGACACCTTCCGGGCGGGCCGCGCTTCGCCTCCGGGCGCCGAGGGCCCGTACACCGGCGTGAGCGACGGTCCCCAGGCACTGATCCGCTCCCGCGGGTCCATGACGCCGGGCGCGGAGGGCACGGCCTGATCCGGGACCGCCCTGCCCGGATTCGCCGACCGACCGCCGCGGGAGGTGGCGGCGAGCCAGAGCAACTCTGCGACGGAGATGCCGTCCAGGTCCCGGCCGAGACCGTGCAGCGCCGACACCACCGCCGCCAAAGGGGATGGGCTCCCGTCCGGCCGTGACGCGGGCGCGTCCGGACTCCCGGGCGGCTCAGGCACCCGACAGGTCCTTCATGAGGAGGGCGACGAGCCGCTCCCGCTCGGCGCCCTGCGACCGGGCGGCGCCGTTCAACAGGTGCAGGGTGCTGAGCAGTTGGTCGACCGCCACGCTCTCCCCGGACGCGACCCGGCGGACGAAGTCGTCCACGAGTTCCGCGCTGGGCCCGGTCGCGCCGACCTCCAGCTGCAGATGACCGTGGACCACGTCACGAATGAGTTCGGCTGTCGGCCTGGGCATCGTGTACCGCACGCAGCGGCGCAGGAAGGGCGCGGGCAGCTCCTGTTCGCCGTTGCTCGTCATTACGATGAAGGGGAACTCGGTGCACTGCACGTGGCCCTCCCGCACCTCGTGCCGGATGTCGCTCTCCCACGTCCGTACCTCGGCGGTGTGCTGCTCCTCGCGCATCAGCTCGGTGATTCGGAACTCCCCGCGTTCCAACACGTCCAGCAGGTCGCCCGGCAGGTCCAGGTCGCACTTGTCGATCTCGTCGATGAGCAGGGCGCGCGGCCGTTCCGAGGGCAGCAACGCGGTGCCGAGGGGCCCGAGGGTCAAAAAGGCCGCCACATCGTCCGTGCCCGCGTCCTGGCCCGCCCGGGCCTTCTCCTGCTGGAGCCGGTGGGCGTGGATACGGCCGAGGGCGTCGTAGCGGTAGAGCGCGTCCGCGAGGCTGCTGCGCGAGGTGATGTGCCACAGGAGTACGGGCCCCAGTGCCAGCTCCGCCGCCACTTGCTCGATCACCGTGGACTTTCCGGTGCCGGGCCCCCCGGTGATCAATAGCGGTCGGCGCAGCGCGAGGGCCGCGTTCACTGCCTCGGTCAGGCCGTCCGGGGGCCGGAACACCTGGGCCGCCGAGCGGCGCGGAAAGGATCGCCAGGGCGGCGGTTCGGGCAGGGCGGTGTCGTGCCGTGGCACGCCGTCGCCCCGGTAGTACGCGTCCCAGGTCATGAGGTCCCCTCATCTCGGGTACGGGTTGGGGGAGTCGAGGTCCTGAAGAACCGGCAGAAGCGCAGCCAGTCCTCGTCGTCCCAGACGGCGCGGAGATCGGCCAGGCCCGCATCGGCTCCGGCGCCGCCGACGCCGCGCCAGCGGTCGCGGTAAGCACGCGCCAGCGCGCCTGGCATCGCCCACCAGCTCCGATCGAGGTGGCCGTGCCGTTCCTGCGGGAACCCGTCCGGCGCGTGCGGCCACAGCAGTACGGGCGTGTAGGCGAGCAGCATCTCCATCAGTCGGGCGTCGGTGCCGGGATTCTGGGTCAGTCCGATGCCGCGCGTGTAACGGCCGTTGCGGAGGTGTCCGCGCAGGACGTGCGGATCGGCCAGGTCCTCGTGCGCCAGCCAGTCCACCGGGGCGCCGACCTGGCAGTGCGCGATCGAGTCCCAGCGTTCGGCGACGACCGGTTCGATGCTGCGCAGCACCGCGTCCGGGGTGAGCCGGTTGCTCCAGTGGAGCCGTACCTCGTAGCGGATCCCGAGGAGCATGGCGACCCCGGCCTCCTCGGGCCGCCAGGCCAGGAGCAGTCCGCTGGGGACAGCCAGGTCCAGGCGCTTCAGCGGGAGGTCGAGCGTCCGCGCGTGTTCCTCGGCCCACAGCACCGCGTCCTCGACCGCGTTCTCCACCCCCCTGCGGTCCGCCGTCCCGCTGGGGAACTGCTCGTGGTGGATCATCGCCCCGTCCAGCAGCAGCCACCCGTCGAGGACTTCGGGCCAGTCCCCGGTGAGAGTGGAGTGCAAGCTGACGACGAGGCCGAGCCGCCGGCCCGCCGTACGCCGCACCGCGTGCTCGATGGCGTCGTTCACCTCGACCGGCGCCTCGATCCGCTCGGCCCAGGAACGTAGTTCGGGGTCTCCCAGATCCTTCCCGCACACGTGGCCCAGGAGCGCCACGAACCGGGCCACGGCCCGCCTGCCGTCCCGGTCGGTGTCGGGATGGTTGAACGCGAGCTCGTCGATGACAGCGATATCGGTGAGGTGTGCGTCGCCGCTCGGCAGCCGCCGCTCGGCCGCCAGCATGATGTGCAGCGCGCGCCGGATCCGGGTGGTGGTCAGATCTCCGCCGATCCAGCCCCGTACGAACGTGACCGTGCGCACCGCGACGAGGAGCGCGTCGACGGCGCGCAGGGCGCGCTCCCGCGCCGGGGAGGGCCGCAGACCCAGCAGACCCTCCCGGCACTGCAGTACCGCGCGCAGGTCCGGGGCGGCGTCCGGTACCGCCATGCCGCGGTCCACCGCCGCAAGCGCCTCGGTCAGCTCGTCGGACGCCAGTCGGCCGCCCAAGCCGCCGAGCAGGCCCTCAGCGATTCGTGCGTTACGTGCGACCCACAACGGCCCGTCCGCCGAGTTGTCACCGTCGTAGTCGAACCCGGTGACGGTCTGGCCGACGATCACGGTGCGGAGCGCGTCGCGCAGCGTGATCACCCCCAGGACGCGGCCCTCGCCGGGTCGTCCGGCGCGCAGGATTTCGGTCAGGTGCCGGGAGAAGGCGAGATCGACCGCGGACTGGCCCAGCGAGGCCGCCATCAGCAGGCCGATCCGGGAGCGGCCACCCCGTGCGCCCCCGGCCAGGTCCTCGGCCGCGGGCGGGGCCCCGCCCGCGTGACAGGTGTCGATCAGTCCGAGCACCCCGTCGACACCGGGGTGGTCCACGGCGACGGACAGCAGATCGCTCACGTTCACGGAGTCGTGCCGCAGGTCTTCCGTGGAGTCGTCACACATGAGGTGCAGGGTGCTGGTACGGCCGGGGGCGAAGCCGTGCCCGAGGAAGGCGAGGACGAGTGCCGCCTGCCGCTGGGCCGCGTAGCCGATCGCCTCGTGGACGAGCTCCCGCACGGCGGCGCTCGTCACGTTGTCACCGGTGACCAGGCCACTGCGCCCGGACGGCAGGCCGGGTTCGCAGGCGCCGAGCGCGGGGTCGGTCAGCACCTCGTACAGTCCGGTGGCCGCCTCCTCCAACCGGATCAGCTGGGTCATCGACGCGCACTGCGGGGCCACCACCAGGACGTGACGGCGGGCGGTGGTGGCACCGCTCATGCGGAGCCGCCGCTGCGGGCGGGTCCGTCCGCAGCGGCCAGCGCCTCCGCGATGGGCCCGGCGACCGCGGGCTGTGCGAGGTACTTCTCGGCGGAGTGGACCCACGTGCCGTCCGAGTCGACGCGTCGGCTGACGGGAGCGACCTCGGTCGCACTCGGGCGTAACTCACGCTCCAGCCGGGGCCGGACGGCGATGATGTCGTCCCGGTCCCAGAAGTTCAGCCACGCGCCGACGCACTCGGGAACACTCGGGGGCTGGGGGGCGAGCCGGGGCCACACGACGGTCCGCATGGCGATCGGAGAGCCCAGGGTCACGAACAGTGGTACCGGGGTGTTGAGTTCGTGCAAGGTCTCCAGGGCGACGATCGAGCCCAGCGAATGGGCCACCACGACGCACGGCTCGTTCCCGACCGCCTCGGCGACCCGTGCGCGGATCCGCCGGTCGAGACCGGCGCCGTTCGCGTCCGGCTCCGCGCGTGCCAGATACCGGGCCACCTGGGCGAGGTGGCTCACCATCGTCTTCGGTGTGATCCACCGGGCCGCGGCGCCCCACGGTTTGAGGGCCAGCAAGGTGGTCGCCACGTTGAGCGCACGGCGTACGACCGCCAGGCCACCTTGCTCCTGAGCCCTCGGCCCGGCTTCCGCGCGCGCGTGATCCAGGATTTTGCGGTCGCGTTCGCCGTCGTGTTCGGCGGCCAGTCCGTCCACCCACGCGACGAGCAGATCCGAAAGGATCTCCGACTCGGCGTCACCGGCGATGCCCGGCGGGCCCGAGCCGGCGCCGCCGCCTTGGGCCTGCCCGTGGGCGAAGAGGTCGGCGTAGTGGACGAACATGTTCATACCCTGGTTGTCGGACAGCAGGTGACGGGCGGCACCGGAGTGCCCCGCCGCCCGCATCCCGGAGGCGAGTGCCCCCGTCCAGGCCGTCAGTTCCCGGACCGGATCGCGCGGCCCGCCGATTCCGTGGACGAAAACCAGGCGCGACTGCATCGACCGCCTCCCCGTGGCAGAGCGCTTTGTGCAGGCAGGTTAACAACGCCCTGGGGGATGCGTGCCCTGATCGCCATACCTGGTGGGCGGAGGGTTCCCGGGGCTCAGGGGGTCATGTCGTAGGTGACCCACATGGTGCGCCGGGCGACCTGGTCGTACTTGGCGCGGGCGCGGTGGTTGTCGTCGGCGGTGATCCAGCGGACCACGCTCCAACCGCGCTCGGCCGCGAGCTCGCGCAGCGCGCCGAGCAGGAGGTCGGCGGCGCCCGAGCCGCGGTGCGGCGGTGCCACGAACAGGTCGTCGAGGAAGCAGCCGACCGTCGCGGAGAGCGGGCGCGCGAACGGACGGTAGTGGGCGAGGCCCAGCAGCCGGCCCTCGGTGTCCTCGGCCACCAAGGCGTTCACCTCGTGCCCGGGGTCGGTCACCCAGGACCACACCGTGGCGGCCGCCTCCTCGGTCTGCTCCACGTCGTAGAAGTCGGCGTAGCCGCGGTAGAGGACGCGCCACTGCGCGAGGTCGCCGTCCCGTACGGGACGCACGCTGATGTCGGACATGGGGCTGGACTCCCGTGATCGAAGGAGGGCGGAACATCGATCATGCTGGAGTCCGGCGGGCACGGCAGGTGCCGGGGTGTCGAAACGCGGGCCGTCGCAGCGCCACGATGTACGGGTGCGTCGGCCGACGAAGCCCCGCGCGCCGAACACCGCTGTCGCCGCGCGGGGGCTTCCTCGACCAGGCCGCTCCATGACCGCGAGAGCCGCCAAGCGGTCCGGAGGGTGGTGGCCACGGCCAGTCAACCAAAGACGGCCCCGGGGCGGCACCTGGTGCAGGGCACGGAATCGGGCCACCCGCCCGCATGCCGTCACGGTTGATCATCCAAGAGGCGAATCGACCATCCATGATGGTATATGCAAGATGAATTCGTGTTTTCCCCTGCTATTTGCCGGTCATGCCTCGGGTGGGGCGCTCCGGCGGGGGCGAGAGGCCTCTTGCGGCGCCCGGCGTGCCCGTACGACGCGGCCGCATGATGATGTGGAGAGAACGGCGTGCGGAAGGGGACGTCTCGTGCCATCGGCTCGGCCGGGGGGCGAGGAGACCCACGGCCCGATCTGGTCCGAGCCCGGGTCGTTGCTGGAGCGCGTGCCCGTGGCCGTCCTCGGCATCGACGAGCACGACCGGGTCTGCTACTGGGGGCCCGGCGCCCGCGACCTCTTCGGGTACGAGCCCGGCGCCGTCCTCACCCGGCCCGGCGCCCTCCTCTTCGCCGATGCCGCCCGCGGTACCTCCGCGTCATGCGCGCGGCTCACGGAACAAGGCCGCACGCAGGGCTACTGGCGGGGCAGACTGACCGCCCGGCACAGTGACGGCACCGCCTTCGACTGCGGCTTCCGGTCCTTCTCCATGACCGGATCCGGTCCCTCGGTGGTGATGGTCCTGACGAGCCGCAGCGACGAGCTCGACCGGGTCAAGACCAACCTCGCCTTCCTCGACGCCCTCTTCGAGACCTGCCCCATCGGCCTCGTCATGGTCGACGAGGACCTGCGCTACATCCACCTCAACCAGGCGCTCGCCGACATGGACGGCCTGCCGATCCAGGAGCACCTGGGGCGGCGCATGGACGAGATCATGATCATGTCCGACGGCGGTGAGTACGAGCGCATGGTGCGCGCCGTCGCCCGGGGCGGCTCACCCGTCGTGGGGACCCTGATCGGCGTCCGCCCGCGCGGGCATCCGGACCGGGACCAGGTCCGCTCCGTGAGCTTCTTCCCGCTGAGCCGGGCCGTCGGCACGCACGCCGGCGTGGGCGGGTTGATGATCGACGTGACGGACCGGGAACGGGCCATCCTGGAAGCCACCGCCGCCCGTCGCCGGCTGGCCCTGCTCGACGGGGCCTCCACCCGGATCGGGACCACCCTGGACGTCAACCTCACCGCCCAGGAACTCGTGGACGCGTCGATGCCGGACTTCTGCGACGGCTCCGTCGTCGAGATCGTGGAATGGATGGACGAGACCGAGGACTTCGATCCGGGGCGGCCCCTGTTCACCCGCCGCATCGCCTCCGGTACGACCCTGCCCGCTCCGGCCGTCGAGCTCGTCAGCGGGGTGGAGAAGGTGCGCTATCCGCCGGGCTCCGTCATCCACGACATGCTGAGCACCGGCCGCGCGATCTCGGCCGTGGTGGACGAGGAGTTCCTGGCCCGTACGGTCGTCACCGAGTCACGCACGAGGATCATGGGCGAGAGCGGGATCGCCTGCATCCTCGTCGCCCCGCTCATCGCCCGGGGCACCGTCCAGGGCATCGCCATGTTCGGCCGGTCCGCCGCCCGTCCGCCCTTCTCCGAGGAGGACGTCAGCCTGGCCGGCGAACTCGCCTCGCGCGCCGCGATCTGCCTGGACAACGCCCGCCTCTACAGCCGGGTCCAGGACATCGCCCTCACCCTGCAGCGGGCCCTGCTGCCCACCGCGCTGGCGGCCACCCCGTACGTGGAGGTGGCCCACCGGTACGTGCCCGGCAGCAGGATCACCGAGGTCGGTGGCGACTGGTACGACGTGATCAACCTGCCCGACGGCCGGGTCGTCCTCGTCGTGGGCGACGTGATGGGGCACGGGGTGTCCGCGGCCGCCGCCATGGGCTACCTCCGGATCACCACCAAGGCTCTGGCCCGCCACGACGGAGAGCCCGCCGACCTGCTCACCGAACTCGACGCGTGTGCCCAGGAAGCCGGGATCGAGCTCGCGACCTGCCTGTACCTCGTCTACGACCCGCGCAGCGGACGCGCCCGCATCGCCAGCGCCGGTCACCCCCCGCCCCTGGTGCTCCGGCCGGACGGCACGGTGCGGACCGTCGACGAGGTCCTTGGGGTCCCGCTGGGCGTCGGCGGCTGCCCGTTCCGGTCCACCGAGATCGAACTCCCCGAGAACGCGACGCTCGCCCTCTACACGGACGGACTCATCGAAGCCCGGGGACGGGACATCGAGGTCGGACTGGAGGCACTGCGCGAGCGACTGGGCGACCACGAACAGTCGTTGGAGGACATGGCGGACCGCATTCTGGCCGGCCTGCTGCCCGAACCGCCGACCGACGACACGGTCCTGATCCTCGCCCGCGTCCACCGCGACCGCCAGGCTCCGTGACCCGGACTCAGCCGCGGTGGCACACCCCCGCCGTGTCCAGCGCGGCGCCCGCCAGCGCGGCCAGCGCGATCGCCACCGAACGGGCGTCCTCGGGCGGCAGGCGGTGGCCGGGGAAGGGGTCGAGGAGGAAGCGGCCGTAATAGTGGCCGCCGCCGACGACCCGCAGTTCGGTCTCGCCGTCCGGCCAGTCGGCGTACCCCGTGACCTCGCCGCCACGCCGCAGCCACAGGCCGCCGTCGTGCTCCAGCCGCGGCCGGTGGCCGATCAGGGACCCGTACTCGAAGCGACAGCCGCGCAGCCCCAGCAGGCCGACGAGCTCCTGGCGGACGAACTCGACCACCACCTCCGGTGAGCCGCCCCGCTCGGTCAGCCGGGCGGTGCCCTGGAGGGTGGACAGGTGCGCGGCCCCGGTGGCCACGACCGCCTCCAGCCTGCGGGTACGGACGGCCAGTTGCGCGACGATCAACCCGACGACCAGCAGCAGGACGGCCGTCTGGATCTCGTCCCGGTCGGTGAGGGTGAACCGCCGGTAGGGCCTGGCGAGGAGGAGCAGGCCGAACCAGGTCGCCGCGGAGAGCGCGGCGAGCGCCGCCGCGGACCGCGTACCCGAGGCGGCGATCGCGACCACGGCGACGACCAGGAACAGGGCCTCGTTCGCGGGGGAGAGATGGGCACGGAAGGGAAGGAGCGAGAGCGCCACGAGAAGGGGTACCACCAGGGCCCCGAACAGCGCGGCACGGTCGTGCGGTCGGTACCCGGGCATGTGCTGCCTCCAGTCCGGACGTGGCGGGACCAGCCGGCCGATCGGCTGTCGCCACGTGCAGCCTGCCCACGGCAGGGGGTGGAGGCACCCGCCCTGGTGAGGTCTTGACGTACCGCATACGGATTCCGCACCCGGCCCCACCTCCACCGCATCCGGCCGCCCCCGCCCCCGCGCGCCGCACCGCCCCCGCGCGCCGCACCGCTCCCGCGCGCCGCACCGCTCCCGCGCGCCGCACCGCTCCCGCGCGCCGCACCGCTCCCGCGCGCCGCACCGCTCCCGCGCGCCGCACCGCTCCCGCGCGCCGCACCGCCCCCGCG
>NZ_JBICYT010000048.1:33868-48760 GCF_043201215.1 Streptomyces sp. NPDC048331
GCGCGCCGCACCGCCCCCGCGCGCCGCACCGCCCCCGCGCGCCGCACCGCCCCCGCGCGCGCACGCCGGTCGGCGTGCGCGCGGGGGCTCGGGTACGGGCTCCGCGAGCTACCGGCCGCGGTCCGTGAGCACCGAGGGAGACGCGTCCCGCTGGTGCGGGACCGGCGGCACGTGCGGGTGCGCTACCGGCGCCCCCTGGACCTCGTCCTGGTGGAGCGCGACCGTACGCGTCGGCGCGGGGATCGAGATCCCCTCCGCCCGGAACCGCTCGTGCAGTCGCTTGATGAACTCGTGCTTGATCCGGTACTGGTCGCTGAACTCGCCGACGCCCAGGATCACCGTGAAGTTGATCCGGGAGTCCGCGAACGTATGGAAGCGGACGGCACCCTCGTGCGCGGGGTCGGCGCCGTCCACGTGCGCCATCACCTTGCCGACCACGTCGAGCGTCACCCGCTCGACGTGCTCCAGGTCGCTCTCGTACCCCACACCCACCTGGACCAGGATCGAGAACTGCGCCTCCGGCTGGGTGAAGTTGGTCATGTTGGTCCGGGCGAGCCGCCCGTTGGGGATGATGACCAGGTTGTTCGACAGGTTGCGGACCACGGTGTTGCGCCAGTTGATGTCGACGACGTAGCCCTCCTCGCCGCTCGTGAGGCGGATGTAGTCACCCGGCTGCACGGTCTTCGAGGCGAGGATGTGCACGCCGGCGAAGAGGTTGGCGAGGGTGTCCTGGAGGGCCAGGGCCACCGCCAGACCACCCACACCGAGAGCGGTGACCAGCGGCGCGATGGACACGCCCAGGGTCTCCAGGGCCACGAGGACGCCCATCACGAGGACCACGATGCGCGTGATGTTGACGAAGATGGTCGCCGACCCGGCCACCCCGGTACGCGCCCCCGCCACGGACTGGACCAGGCCCGCGACGACCCGCGCCGCGCTCAGCGTGGCGATGAGGATGAGCAGCGCGGTCAGCGACTGGTTCACGAACCCCGAGACGCGCGCGGTGAGCGGCAGGGTGGTGCCGGCCACGGCCGCCCCGGCGATCAGCGCGGCCCCGGGCGCGATGGTGCGCAGCGCGTCGACGATGATGTCGTCCCCCTGCCACCGGGTCCGCGCGGCGTGCCGGCCCAGCCACCGCAGGAGGCCGCGCAGCAGCAGCCCGGCCGCGGCGCCCGCCGCCAACGCGATCCCGGCGACCAGCCAGTCGTGCAGGACGAGATCCCGGGTCAACGGACCCCCTCCGGTGCGCCGCGCCGGCTCGGGGGAGTGGCGACGGGCGCTGCCGGCCGTCGTACGGGGTGTGGGTGTGTCGTCACCTTGTCACCTGTCAGTTCGTCGTGCCTGAAGCCGCGTTCGGGCGTGTGTACGCATCCGGAACGGGCTGCCATCCTGCCCCATGGCAGGACGACGCACCGCAGGCGGGGCTGTGGCTACCGCCGCACGGCGGCGTGTTCGAGTACCGCGCGGACCTCCGTGGCGATCGCGCTCTCGTTGCGTTCGAACTCGGCGCCGGTCAGCTGCTGGGGGTCGGCCGGCAGCCCGGTGAGCACCGGGGTGTGCAGGTGGCCTCCGGGCAGGCGCGGGGCGAGTTCGGCGCGCAGCCGGTTGGAACGGTAGGCCACCTCGTTGGAGAGGTAGCCGCCCCCGCCGCCCGCCACGGCCCGCGAGCCCGGCGTCGGACCGTCGGTCCGGTCGACGGGGGTCGTGCCGCCCGCCGGGATCTCGGTGACGTCGCTGTTGAGGAGGACCGGGTACGGGCTCTGCACGGCGGCCGTGACGGCGCTCGCGGGAAGGGTGGTGCGGATGAACTCCGAGCCCGGACCGAGGCCGGGGGCGGTCACCGGGTGCTCGCGGGTGCCGCCCGAGAGAGCGAGCGCGTTGTCGGGGTAGGGGTCGGCGGACCGCGCCCGCCCCGCCCACTCCTCCAGCGTGAAGATGCCGGGGTAGCCCTGGCTGACGGTGGTGATGATGTCGGCGGAGGTGGGGCCGCCCGCCATGCGGGGGGCGAACGCCCGCTCCACCATGCCGGCGTCGAAGTCGGCGTACCGCACGGGGAGGACGACGGCGCGGATCTCGGCGGGGCTGCCGTCGGCGAGGGTCACGCGCCGTCCGTTGAGCTGGAGGGCGGCCGACCCCGACGGGTTGGCACGCCGGATCTCGGCGTCGAGCCCGAAGGGGTCGAACCCGCTGATGAAGACGCGTCGTACGCCCGGCGCGGTCCGGAAGGCGTTGTTCGTCAGACCCCGGGAGGCATCCTCGAGCCGGGCGCGGAGCGCGGCCCGGTCGACGGTGAACTCCGGCTGCCAGCGGGCGAGTGCGGCGGTCATGCCGAGCCGCGCCCAGTACAGCGGCCGGTCGTCCCCGGGGGCGAGGCCACCGCCGGGCCGTCCGCCCTGGGCCCGCCGTACGGAAGCCTGCCACACGGCCTCGCCCCAGGCGTCGACCAACCGGTCCGCCTCGGCGGGGCCACGGGTCGAGCACAGCGCGGCGGGGAACCGCCCGACGAAGTCCCGGAGCCCGCCGCGCTCGACGAGGGCCGTGGTGCGGGCGTCCGAAAGCCGTGCCTGTTCGGCGTCCAGCGGTACGGAGTCCGAGGTACGGCAGCCGGCCGGGCCGTCGGCCGCGTGCGCGGGCGAGGCGAGCGCCAGGGGAAGGACAGTGGCGAGGAGGGCGGCGGCCGACGCCGCACGCCGTAAGAGCATCATGCGATGTGACATTACATAGAGGCCGCCACCCCCACCAGACGCAGCGGCCGCGGGCGGCCGTGACTGGCTCAACTCCATCTCAGTCACGGCTGGTTCCCCGCCCGGTGACGATCCGGGCCAGGCCCGCCGCCCCGCTACGCGGCCCGCTCCGGGGCCAGACCGCGTGCCGGGCCGGTCCGTTCGTAGGCGTGGCCCGCGCGCAGCACCGTGGCTTCGTCGAAGGGCCTTCCCATCAGCTGCATGCCGATCGGCAGGCCCGCCGAGTCGAGGCCGACGGGCACGGTCAGCGCGGGAACGCCCGTGAGGTTGGCCGGGGCCGAGAGGCGTACGTACGCGTCGGCGACGCTTTCCACGCTGCCGTCACCCCAGGTCACGCTGGTCCGGCCGGACTCCACGGCGGTGAGCGGTACGGTCGGCGCGGCGATCAGGTCCACCGCCTCCATCATGTCGCGCCAGGCCTGGCCCATGAGGGTGCGGGCGCGCTGGGCCCGCAGGTGGTCGCCCGCGCTCATGAGTTCGCCGGCCTCCAGAAGGACCCGGACGTCGGCCCCGTACAGGTCCGGCACCGCCCGTAGGGTCCGCTCGTGGTAGGCGCAGGCCTCCGGCACCATCAGGCCCCAGTGGGCCGCCCGGATGTAGCGCGTCATCGGGATCTCGACCTCGACGAGGCGGGCGCCGAGCTCCTCCAGCCGCCCGACGGCACGCCGGACGGCCGCCTCCACCTCCGGATCCACCCGGTCGAAGTAGTAGTTGGCCGGTACGCCGACCCGCAGCCCCGTCAGGTCCGTCGGATCCGTCGGACCCGTGTCGGGGCTCGGCCGGTGCTCCGCGACCGGGGCCGCGACGGACGCCGGGTCGCGCGGGTCGGGTCCGGCGAGCGCCGCCAGGACCAGCCCCGCGTCCTCCACCGTGCGGGTGAGGGGGCCCACGTGGTCGAGCGACCAGGACAGCGAGGTCACGCCGTGGCGCGGCACCAGCCCGTACGTCGGTTTCAGTCCGACGACCCCGTTCAGGGCGGCGGGCACCCGGATCGATCCACCGGTGTCGGTCCCGAGGGCGAAGGTGGCCGCCCCCGAGGCGACGGCGACGGCGGACCCGCCGCTGGAGCCGCCGGCCACCCGGTCCGGGTGCCAGGCGTTGGCCGTCTGAGGGGTGGTCAGGCCGTAGGCGAACTCGTGCGTGTGGGTCTTGCCCACCAACGCGGCTCCGGCCGAGGCCAGCCGCGCCGCGACGGTGCTGTCGGTCTCCGCCCGGTGTCCGACCCGCACCCGGGAGCTCGCCGTGGTGGCCAGGCCGGCCACGTCGATGAGGTCCTTCAGCCCGGCGGGCATCCCGTGCAGGGGCCCCCGGTGCGTGCCGTGAGCGATCTCGGCCTCCGCCCGACGGGCAGCGTCGCGCGCCCGGTCGGCCGTCACGGTGGTGAAGGCGTTCAGGTGCGGTTCCACCCGCGCGATCCGCTCCAGCGAGGAGTCCACCAGTTCCACCGGCGAGAGCCGCCGGGTGCGTACGGCCTCGGCCGCTTCGGCCACGGTCAGCTCATACGGCCGCATCGTGCCGCTCCCCTCCCGCGCGGTACGTCGCGGCGGGCGGTGTCTCGCCGAAGTCCAGTTCCCGCAGGAGCGATACGACGGCGTGGATGTGGTCGGCGGTGGCCGCCACCTCCGCGTGGCGGTCCTGTGCGAGCGGTAGCCCCGACCGTGCGGCCCGACGGGCGGCTTCGGGAGGGGTGAGTTCCGAGGCGGACATGCGATGCCTTCCTTCAGGGGGAACGGCGGAATGATCACCGCCAGTCTTAAAGCTAACGGCTTGCGTTAGTCCACGGTAGGGCCTACGGTCGCTTAAAGCGAATGAATCGCTTTTACTGTTGGTCGGTCCTCTGCAGACGAAGGAACACGCGTATGCGCACCGCACAGTTCACCGAGGCGGCCCCGGTCCCGACCCGGGCCGCCGCCCACTGGTCCGTCGGGGGGATCGCGGTCCACCGCGTCGACGAGGTGCCCCTGCCGCCCGCGACCGGGCCGTGGCTGTTGCCGGCCGCCACCCCGGACGTGGTCGCCGAACACGACTGGCTGCGGCCCGACTTCGCCGGGCAGGACGGCGCCCTGCACCTCGACAGCCACAGCTTCGCGCTGGTCGTCGACGGTCTGCGCGTCCTCGTCGACACCGGCATCGGCAACGGCAAGGAGCGGGCCGACCCGGCGTGGCACGACCTGCGGACCGACTACCTCGCCCGCCTCGCCGACATCGGATTCACCCCCGAGAACGTCGACCTGGTGATCCTCACCCATCTGCACACCGACCACGTCGGATGGAACACCCGGGAGGTCGACGGCACATGGGTGCCGACCTTCCCGGGCGCCCGCTACCTGACCTCGAAGGCGGAGTGGGAGTTCTGGGCCGCCCACGACATGGACGAGGCGCGGCGCGGCATGTTCCGCGACTCCGTCGTGCCGGTCGCGCAGGCGGGTCTGCTCGACCTGGTCGACGTACCGGTCGAAGGCGTCGACGTGGCCGACGGGCTGCGCCTGCTGCCCACGCCGGGGCACACCCCCGGACAGATCGCCGTACAGGTGAGCAGCGCGGGCGCGGCGGCCCTGGTCACCGGGGACGCCGTCCATCACCCCGTACAGTTGGCGCGTCCGGAGATCGGCAGCTGCGTGGACATCGACCCCGTGCGGGCCGAGGCCACCCGGCGCGCGCTGCTCGCCCGGCTCGCCGACACCGGGGCCCTGCTCCTCGGTACCCACTTCCCGGCGCCGACCGCCGGTCGCGTGGTCGCCGAGGGGGACGGCTACCGGTTCGAACCCGTGGCCGCCGCGCCGGCCGGCGGCTGACCGTCACCGTGGATCGGCCAGCGTCGCGGGCCGGTCAGCGGGACGCGCCGAAGCCCTCCACGGCCTCGCGTACGAGGCGTCGCGCGTACGCGTCGGTGAGGTCCGTGGGGTCGGTGGGGCGGAAGAGGATGCGGTACATCATCGGCGCCACGACCCGGTCGAGCACCGTCTCGACGTCGGGGGCGTCCTCGCCGCGCGCCGCGGCGCGCGCCAGCACCACGGCGACCTGCTCCGCCGCGTACGCCGAGCACTGCCCCGCGTTGTCGCCCGCGGGGTCCCCCAGCAGCGCGTCGCGGATGTACGCGCGTCCCGTGGGTGAGGCCATCTCCTCCAGGAACTGCTCGGCCCAGCCCCGCAGGTCCGCCGACAGGTCGCCGTGGTCCGCCGGCGGAGCCTCCGGGCGCAGGTGCTCGACGGCCACGTCCGAGAGCAGTTCCTGCAGATCGCCCCAGCGGCGGTAGATCGTGGACGGAGTGACCCCGGCCCGCGCCGCGACCATCGGGACCGTCAGCGCCGGACGCCCCACCTCGTCCTGAAGCTCACGCACGGCGGTGTGGACCGCCTCCTGGACCCGCGCGCTGCGGCCTCCCGGGCGGACCATCGCTTTTCGGCTCATGCGGTCAGCTTAAAGCAAATTTCTTGCATCAGGCTGGGTGGCCGCCACCGCCCCGGACTCCGCGGCGGTGCCGGTCGCGGAGGCCGGGGCGAGCGAGCGGTGGCGCCGGGCGCTACTTCCCGATGAAGGCGAGGAGGGCGCGGTTGACCTCGTCGCCGTGGGTCCACAGAAGACCGTGCGGGGCGCCGTCGAGGACCACGTACTCGGCGTGCGGGAGCGCCTTGTGGAAGGGCTCCGCGGTGGCCTCGATCGGGAGGATGCGGTCCGCGGTGCCGTGGAGGATCAGCGAGGGTACGTCGATCTTGGGGACGTCGGCCCGGAAGTCGGTGGTCCAGGTGAGGACGGCGGCGCGGGAGGCGTACGCGGAGGCGCCGGCGGCGGTGGCCCAGTTCGCCCGGACGGTCTCCTCGCTGATGCGCGTGCCGAGGTTCTCGTCGAGGTTGTAGAAGGCCTGGTAGAAGTCGGTGAAGTAGGCGTAACGGTCCTTCGTGACGGCGGCGAGGATGCCCTCGAAGACACCGCCGTCGACGCCCGTGGGGTTGTCGTCGGTCTTGAGGAGGTAGGGCTCCAGACCCGCGAGGAAGGCGGCCTTGGCCACGCGTCCGGAACCGCGGCTGCCGAGGTAGCGGCCGACCTCACCTGTGCCCATGGAGAAACCGACAAGGATCGTGTCGGTGAGGTCGAGGGCCTCCATCAGCGCGTGCAGGTCGTCGGTGAAGGTGTCGTAGTCGTACCCGGTGGTGGGCCGGGAGGACCGTCCGAAGCCGCGCCGGTCGTAGGTGATGACGCGGTGGCCGGCGTCGAGCAGGGCGGGGAGCTGCTTCTCCCAGGAGTTCCCGTCCAGCGGATAGCCGTGGATGAGGACCACGGGCTGCCCGCTGCCGTGGTCCTCGTAGTAGAGGTCGATGTCGGTGCTGTTCTCCTGGCCGACGGTGATGAAGGGCATGGTGCCTCCTGTGGCGATCTCGGTTCGGTCCGCGCCAGCAGTGTCCCGCCCCGGGGTCCCGCGACGGCGTCGGAACACGGCCTTCCACCGGTACTTCCACCAGTACGTCCACCGGTACTCGCGCAGGTCGTCCACCGCTCCTGTCACGTGAACAGGGGACCGGAAACAGGCGACTTCACCCGAATCGATGCCGTTCCTAGGCTGGACGGGCAAGCAAGCGGACATGCGTCGCGGGCCGGTCACCGGTGCGGCGCCGAGGGAGTTGTCTTGGCCAGTCACGATCCGATCGAACGCCCTGCGGAGCCGTCGTTCAGCGCGTTCCGCGCGTCCGGAGCGCAGCAGCGGATGTACTTCCTCCAGCAGCTGGAGGAGGGCAGGCCGACCTACCACATGCCCGTCTTCCACCGCCTCGAAGGCCCGGTGGACGAGGCCGCGCTCCGCGCCTGCGCCCAGGGCCTGGTCGACCGGCACGAGGCACTGCGCACCCGCTTCGTCCTGCGGGACGGCGAACTGTGGCAGCACATCGACACCGAGGCCGCGCTCGTCTGGTCCTCCGCCGCGGCGCGCGGACCCCGGGACGTCGAGGAGTGGCTGGACGCCGAGCACCACCGGCCCTTCGACCTGGAGTCCGGACCGCTCTTCCGGGCGGCCCTGCTGCACACCCCCGAGGGCGCCGTCCTCGCGCTCGCCATGCACCACATCGTCGCCGACGGTTGGTCCGTCGGGATCCTCGCCCGCGAGCTCCTCGCCGCGTACGCCCGGTACGCCGACGGGCCGGGCGGGTTCGACGGTCCCGCCGGCGCCGACGGTCCCGACTGTCCGCGCGCGGCCGGGGCCGTGGCCCCGGAGGCCCCCGAGGCCCCTGAGTACCAGTACGCCGACTTCTCCGACTGGCAGGAGGAATGGCTCCGCGGAGCGGCCGCCGGGCGCCAGCTCGCCTACTGGGAGGAGCAGCTCGGCGGCGAACTGCCCGACGCGCCCCTGCCCCGCGACGGCCGGCCCGCCGCCGGCGCGGCCCGCGGCGCGGCGGCGCTGCACTCCTTCGAGGTGCCGGCCCCGGTGCTCGCCCGGATGGAGCGCCTGTGCCGTGACACCCACAGCACCCCCTACACGCTGATGCTGGCGGCCTTCCAGATCGTGCTGGGCCGCTACACCGGCACCGACGACGTACTCGTCGGGACGCCGGTGGCGGGCCGGGGCCGCAAGGAGTTCCAGGACACCGTCGGCCTGTTCGTCAACACGCTGGTGATCCGCGCCGACCTCTCCGAGGACCCGGCCTTCCGGAGCCACCTGGAGCGCGTGCGGGACACCGTGCTCGACGCCCAGGACCACCAGGACCTGCCCTTCGAACGCGTCGTCGACCGGATCGCCCCCGGGCGCACCGGTGAGGAGGCGTCCCCCTTCCGCGTCATGTTCGGCCTGCACGACGAGGACGGCATGACCGACGGCCTGCCCGGCCCGAAGGCCACACTGCTCGAAGGACCCGCCGGGACCGCCAAGTTCGACCTGACCTTCGACGTCGTACGCACCGGCGGCGCGCTGAGCTGCCGGCTGGAGTACCGGGCCGACCTGTTCGAGGCCGCCACCGTCGAACAGTTCGGCCGGCACTTCGCCCGCATCCTGGACGCCGCCACGGAGAACCCCGAACTCCCGCTCAGCCGACTGCCGATGCTGTCGGCCGAGGAGCGCACCGGCATCGGCCCGCCGCTCCCGGACCGCGCCGCCCTCCCGCACACCCCGGGCGAGCGGACGTGCGTCCACGAGATCTTCGCCGGACACGCCGCCCGCACCCCCGACGCGATCGCCCTCGTCCACGAGGGCACGTCCCTCACCTACCGCGAGCTCGACACCCGGGCCAACCGGCTCGCGCACCGGCTGCGGGCCCTCGGCGTCGGACCCGACACCCTCGTCGGACTGTGCCTGCCCCGCTCCGCCGACCTCGTCGTCGCTCTGCTCGGCATCCTCAAGGCCGGCGGCGCCTACCTGCCGCTCGACCCCGACAACCCGGCCGAGCGGTTGCGCCACATCGTCCAGGACGCCCGCCTGGAGCACGTCGTCGGCACCACCGCCACGCGGGACCTGTGGGACGCCCCCGGCCTGCACACCGTCGACCTGCTCGCCGACGCCCCGCTCCTGGCCGCCGAACCGGACACCGCCCCCGACAGCGGCGTGACCCCGGACCACCTGGCCTACGTCATCTACACCTCAGGCTCCACCGGCCTCCCCAAGGGCACCCTGGTGCCCCACGCCAACATCACCCGGCTGTTCTCCGCCACCGACCACTGGTTCGGCTTCGGTCCCGAGGACGTGTGGACCCTCTTCCACTCCATCGCCTTCGACTTCTCCGTCTGGGAGCTGTGGGGAGCCCTCGCCCACGGTGGCCGCCTCGTCGTGGTCCCGTACGCCACGAGCCGCTCGCCCGAGGAGTTCCACCGGCTGCTGCGCGCGGAGCACGTCACCGTCCTCAACCAGACGCCCTCCGCCTTCTACCAGTTGGCCCGGGCCGACGAGGAGCACCACCGCACGGTGGGGGAGGCCGCCTCCGGGCTCGGCCTGCGGCACGTCGTCTTCGGCGGGGAGGCCCTCGACGTCGCCGCCCTCGCCGGGTGGTTCGCCCGGCACGGCGACACCGCACCCCGCCTGGTCAACATGTACGGCATCACCGAGACGACCGTGCACGTCACCTACCGGCCGCTGACCGTCCGCGACGCCGAGGAGGGCCGCGGCAGCGTCATCGGAGTCCCCATCCCCGACCTGCGCCTGCACCTGCTCGACGCGCGCGGCCGGACCGTCCCGCGCGGCGCCGTCGGAGAGCTGTACGTCGCCGGGGCCGGTCTGGCCCGCGGCTACCTGCGCCGGCCCGAACTCACCGCCGAGCGCTTCCCCACCGGACGTGCCGACGGTGTCGCCGACGCGCCCGCCGGGTCCTCGGCCGGCGAGCGGCTCTACCGCACCGGCGACCTGGCGCGGGCCCTGCCGGACGGGGACCTGGAGTACCTCGGCCGCATCGACCACCAGGTCAAACTGCGCGGCTTCCGAATAGAACTCGGCGAGGTCGAGGCCGCCCTGGCCGCCCACCCCCTCGTCGACGCCGCGGTCGCACTCGTCGTACCGGACCCCGCGGGGAACGACGTCCTGGTCGGCTACCTGGCCGTGGACGGGGCCGATGACGGGGCGGGCCCTACCGTCGAGGACATGCGCGAGCACCTCGCGCGGCGGCTGCCCGGCTACATGATCCCCGGCGCGTTCGTCACCCTGCCCGCCTTCCCGCTCACCGCCAACGGCAAGACCGACCGCCGCCGCCTGCCCGCACCCGGCTCGGTGGCCCGCACCCCCACCGCCGCCTACGAGGCACCCGACGGGCCGGTCGAGACCGCGCTCACCGAGGTCTTCGCCCAGGTCCTCGGGCACGAACGGGTCGGCGCGCTGGACAACTGGTTCGCCCTCGGCGGGGACTCCATCCGCTCCCTCCAGGTGCTCGCCCGCGTCCGCGAACGAGGCCTCGACCTCACCGTCGCCGACCTCATGAGCCGGCAGACGGCCCGCGCCCTCGCCCCGCTCGTCACCCCGCGGGACCGGGCCACCGCCGCCGAATCCCCGTACGAGCCGTTCGGACTGCTGGCCCCCGAGGACCGCGCCGCGCTGCCCGAGGGGCTGGAGGACGCCTACCCGATGACCCGGCTCCAGGCCGGCATGCTCTACCACAGCGACCTGCCGTCGGCCGGTGGCCGCGTCTACCACAACGTTGCCTCCTACCTGATCGAGGCGCCCTTCTCCGAGGACGCCTGGCGGACCACCGTCGAGGTCCTCGCGGCCCGCCACGAGATGCTGCGCACCTCCTTCGACCCGCACGGATTCACCGAGCCCCTCCAACTCGTCCACCGAGGCGCCCGCCCCGAGATCACCTTCGAGGACCTGCACGGCCTCGACGCCGAGGCGCAACGCACCGCCGTCGCCGACCACTACGCCGCCGAGCGCGACCGGCCCTTCGACTGGGACCGGCCCCCGCTGATCCGCTTCCACGTCCAGCGGCTCTCCGACACCCGGCTCCAGCTGTTCGTCGCCGAGCACCACGCCGTCCTCGACGGCTGGAGCGAACGTTCGCTCCTCACCGAACTCGCCTCCTGCTACACCGAGGCGCTCGCCGCCCGGACCCCGGCGGACGGCCCCTCCCCGCAGGCGGGCCCCCGCTCCCGCTTCGCAACTTTCGTCGCCCTCGAACAGGCCGCGCTCACCGACCCCGAGCAGTGCGCCTTCTGGACCGGCAAGGCCGCCGACGCCCCGGCGACCGAGCTGGCCCGCCCGGCGGCGTCCGGCGGACCCGCCCGCATGTCCTGGCACCTCGCGCCCCTGCCCGAAGGGCTGCACGCCCGACTCACCGCCCTGGCCGCCGCATGCGGCGTACCGCTGCGCACCGTGCTGCTCGCCGCCCACCTGCGGGCCATGGCCCTGCTGGGCGGCGCGGACGCGGTCACCACCGGAGTGGTTCACAACGGCCGCGCCGAGGAGACCGACGGCGACAAGGTCGTCGGCGTCTTCCTCAACACCCTGCCGCTGAGCGTCGCCGTCACCGGGCTCAGCTGGCGCGGCCTCGTCGCACACGTCGCCGCCGTCGAGGCGGAACTGCACGCGCACCGCCGTTTCCCGCTCGCCGAGATCCAGCGCCTGTCCGGGGGCGGCCCGCTCTTCGAGACCTTCTTCAACTACACCCACTTCCACGTGGAGCGGGACGGGCCGGCCGACGGCGGGTTCACCGTGCTGGAGGAGACCGGAGAGGCCGGCACCGACTTCGCCTTCGGCGCCGAGTTCTCCCGCAGCCCCGACGGCGCCCTGCTCGAACTCGGCCTGCGCTTCGACGCGGCCCAGTTCTCCGAGGAACAGATGGCGAGCGCGCACGCCACCTACACGGCCGCGCTGTGCGACCTCGCCGAGTCCCCGGAGCGCGACTGCACGGCCGCCGACCTGCTGCCGCAGGTCGAGCACCACCGCTACGCCGAGTGGAACCGCACCGCCGTCGAGTACCCGCGGCCGCAGGTCCTGACCCGGCTGATCGACGAGCAGCGGGACCTGACGCCCGACGCCCCCGCCGTCCGCTTCGAAGGCACCGAGCTGACCTACCGCGCCCTCGACGCCGAGGCCGAGCGGCTGTGCGCGGCGCTGCGGGATCGGGGAGCGGGCCCCGGCACCTTCGTCGGCCTGCTGCTGGAACGCTCCCTGGCCCTGCCCGTCGTCCTCCTCGCCGTCCTCCGGTCCGGCGCCGCCTACGTCCCGTTGGACCCGGAGCATCCGGCGCCGCGCGTACGGTCGCTGCTCGCCGAGTCCGGTATCGGCCTGGTGGTCGCCGAGGGAGCGTGGGCGCGGCGGTTGGAGGGCTCGGGGGTCATCGTCGTGCGGCCCGACGAGGCCGCGACGGCCGCCGCTGCCGCCGCCGGCGCCGCGGGTCCCGCCAGGGCGCCGGAGCCGTCCGACCCGGCGTACATGATCTTCACCTCGGGTTCCACGGGTAAGCCCAAGGGGGTCGTGGTCTCGCACCGCGCCATCGCCAACCGGCTGCTGTGGATGCAGGACGAGTACGGGCTGACCCCGGGGGAGCGGGTGCTGCACAAGACCCCGTACACCTTCGACGTCTCCGTGTGGGAGCTGTTCTGGCCCCTGCTGACCGGGGCCACCCTGGTGCTCGCCCGCCCCGGCGGCCAGCGCGACCCCGGCTACCTCGCCGACCTGATCCAGGCCGACGACGTCACCACGGTGCACTTCGTCCCGTCGATGCTCAGCGTGTTCCTCGACGATCCCGAGGCCGTGGCCGGCGCGGCCGGCCTGACCCGGGTGGTGTGCAGCGGCGAGGCCCTGCCCTACGAGGTCCAGCGCAGGTTCTTCGAGCGGCTGCCCGGCGTCGAACTGCACAACCTCTACGGGCCCACCGAGGCGGCCGTCGACGTCACCTCCTGGCAGTGCCGGCCGGACGGCGGCGACACCGTGCCCATCGGCCGGCCCATCGCCAACATGCGCACCCACGTCCTGGACCGCCGCCTGGCCGAGGTCCCCCTCGGCGTCACCGGGGAGCTCTTCCTCGAAGGCGTCGGCCTCGCCGACGGCTATCACGGACGACCCGAGCTGACGGCAGACCGCTTCATCGTGCACACCGCACCCGACGGCACCACCCGCCGCCTCTACCGCACCGGTGACCTGGCCCGACACCGTCCCGACGGAGCCCTGGAGTACGCGGGCCGTACCGACCACCAGCTCAAGATCCGCGGCTTCCGCGTCGAGCCGGGGGAGATCGAGGCCGTCCTCGCCGAACACCCCGGCGTACGTGACTGCGCGGTCCTGCCCCGCGGCGAACGCCTCGTCGGCTACTACGTCCCCGAGGCGGCCGGCGCGGACCCCGCCGCCACCCCCGCTCCCGAACCGGGCGAACTGGCCGGTCACGCCCGCGAGCGGCTCCCCGAGTACATGGTGCCCTCCGCCTGGGTGTGCCTGCCGGCCCTCCCGCTGACCGCCAACGGCAAACTGGACCGCTCCGCCCTGCCCGACCCGGACCCCGCCGACCTGCGGGGCGGCGTCGAGCCGACCCCGCCCCGCGACGCCCTCGAATCCCGCCTCGCCGGGATCTGGGAGGGGCTCCTGGCCGCCGGCCCGGTCGGCGTCCACGACGACTTCTTCGAGTCCGGCGGGCACTCCATCGACGCCCTGCGCCTGATCGGCCGGATCAACCGGGCCTTCGACGAACGCCTCGGCGTCTCGGCCGTCCTGGAACACCCGACCGTCGCCCGGCAGGCAGCGCTGCTGCGCGACCGCCACGGCGAAGCGGTCCCGGACACGGTGGTGCGCCTGCGGAGCGAGGGCACCCTCGACCCGCTCGTCCTGGTCCACCCGATCGGCGGGAACGTCCTCTGCTACCGCGCCCTGGCCACGGAACTGGGCCCGGACCGGCCGGTGTTCGGGCTGACCGCGCCCGGACCGACCGACCTCGACCCGACGTCCGACGCCACCGTCGAGGCGCTGGCCGCCGCCCACCTGGAGGCCCTGCGTCGGATCCGCCTCGCCGGCCCCTACCACCTGGCCGGTTGGTCCTTCGGCGGGCTCCTCGCCTACGAGATGGCGGTCCAACTGCGCGCTGCCGGACAGGAGGTGGCGTCGCTCGCGCTGCTGGACACCGGCTACCCGGAGCCCGGCCACGTACCCGACGACGAGAACGAGCTGCTGGAGTGGTTCCACGAGGACCTGGCCCGCTCGGCGGGGTTCGACCCCGCCGAGGAGAGCCTGTCCGCGATGCGGAGCGCCCTGCGGAGCGTCGCCGACGCCCCCGCCCGGCTCGCCGTCCTCGCCGAGCAGGTGGAACGTGAGGGCTTCGCCCCCGGCCTGGACCCGCGGGACCTCGCCCGGCACTACGCGGTGTTCCGTACCGGGATCCGCGCCGCCGCCGCGTACGAGCCCCCGGTCGCCCCCTGCCCCGTCCTGTTCCTCCAGACCACGACCGGGGCCCGGGAGCACGCCGCCGATCGATGGGCCGACCGGGCCGAGGCCGGCTTCACCCGCCACGAGGCCGCCACCGACCACTACGGGCTGATGCGGCCGCCGCACAGCACCGGGGCCGCCGCCCTCCTGCGTACCGCCCTCGCCGAGGCCGACCACCGCTGAACACGGCGCCCCGGCCCGCCCGGGGCGGCCCCCCCCCCGCCCCCCCCCCCCCCCCCCCCCCCCCCCCCCCCCCCCCCCGCGGGGGCCCCCCCCCCCCCCCCCCCATGCCGCTGACTTTGTACTTGGCGCTGATGTAGGCGGTGGAGCCGT
>NZ_JBICYT010000049.1:0-47694 GCF_043201215.1 Streptomyces sp. NPDC048331
GGCTCGTACCGGACGTACCGCCGTGGTCCGACAACGCGGCGAGGTGCCGTGCCGGGCAGCGCGACCCGGTGAACCTTTCCGGTCACGGCACTAGGCGGGGACGACGGCGCAGCGGCGCAGCAGGTCGTCCAGGGAGAGGCCGAGGGCCGCGGCGAGGGCGGCGACCGTGAAGAAGGCGGGGGTGGGCGCCCGACCGGTCTCGATCTTGCGCAGGGTCTCGGCGGAGAGCCCGGCGCCGGCCGCGATCTCGACCATGCTGCGGTCGCCGCGGGCTTCGCGCAGCAGGACGCCGAGCCGCTCGCCGCGCTCGCGCTCTTCGGGGGTGAGGGGGGTACGGACCATGGCCTCATCCTACCCCGCGCACCAATAACTATCCCGTTATTTTTATACCGGTATAGTTATTGGCATGGTGAAACTGAAGACGGACCGAGAGATCGACGAGATGCGGGCCGCGGGCCGGGTGGTCGCCCGCGCCCTGGCCGCCGTACGGGAGCACGCCGACGTGGGCGTGTCCCTGCTGGACCTGGACCGGGTGGCCCGCGAGGTGCTCCACGAGGCAGGCGCCACCTCGCCCTTCCTCGGCTACCGGCCGCGGTTCGCGCCGGTACCCTTCCCGGCCGTGGTGTGCGTCTCGGTGAACGACGCGATCGTGCACGGCATCCCCGGCGACCACCGGCTGGGCGACGGCGACCTGGTCAGCGTCGACTGCGGGGCGCAGCTCGGCGGCTGGGCCGGGGACGCGGCGGTCAGCTTCACGGTGGGCTCGGCACGCCCCGAGGACCTCCGGCTGATCGAGACGTCGGAGGCGGCCCTCGCCGCCGGGATCGCCGCCGCCGTGCCCGGCAACCGGATCGGCGACATCGCCCACGCGATCGGCTCGACCTGCCGGGCCGCCGGATACGGGGTGCCCGACGGCTTCGGCGGCCACGGCATCGGCCGCACCATGCACGAGGACCCGGGCGTGCCCAACGAGGGCCCGCCGGGAGTCGGGACGAAGCTGCGTCCCGGCCTGGTCCTCGCCATCGAGCCGATGCTGATCGCGGGCGGCACGGACGACTACAGCTGCGACGCGGACGGCTGGACCCTGCGCACCGTCGACGGCAGCCGCGCCGCCCACTCGGAGCACACGGTCGCGATCACCGCCGACGGTCCGCGGATCCTCACCGTCCTCTAGTGCTGTGACGCTACGGCCTCCCGTGCGGGTGGACCACCATCGCCGAGCCGCCGCCCCGGCGGCTGGTCTCGGCCGCCGCCAGCCAGCGGCCGTCCGGCAGCCGCTGCACGCCGGTCGCGGCGCCGATCTCCGGGTTCTGCCGGAAGGCCTGGCCGATCGCCTCCAGCTCCGCGCGCAGCGGGCTGTTCCACAGGCCCGGCTCCAGCTCGGTGGTGGTCTGGTTGCGCTGGCTGGCGCGTGGCGCGGCGATCGCGTCGACCAGGGGCAGCCCCCGGTCCAGGTGGCCGATCAGGGTCTGCAGCACGGTGGTGATGATGGTGGCGCCGCCCGGGGAGCCCACCGCGAGCACCGGACGGCCGTCCTCCAGCACGATCGTCGGGGCCATGGAGGAGCGCGGCCGCTTGCCGGGGCCGGGCAGGTTCGGGTCGGGGACCCCGGGTGCGGCCGGGGCGAAGGAGAAGTCGGTCAGCTCGTTGTTGAGCAGGAAGCCGCGGCCCGGGACGGTGATCGCGCTGCCGCCGGTGGACTCGATGGTCAGGGTGTAGGAGACCACGTTGCCCCAGCGGTCGGCGGCCGTCAGGTGGGTGGTGTTCTCCCCTTCGTACGTGGTCGGGGCGGCCCGGCCGGAGCCGCCGCAGGCCGCCGGACGGCGTGGGTCACCGGGGGCGAGCGGGCTGGTCAGCGTGCGGTCGGGCGAGATCAGGCAGCCGCGCGAGTCGGCGAACCGCTGCGAGAGCAGCTCGCGCGTCGGCACGTCCACCGCCGCCGGGTCGCCGACCCAGCGGCCCCGGTCGGCGAAGGAGATCCGCGAGGCCTCGATGAAACGGTGCAGGTACTGCGTCTCGGACAGCTTCGAGAGGTCGGTCCGCTCCAGGATGTTCAGTGCCTCGCCGACGGTGGTGCCGCCGGAGGAGGAGGGCGCCATGCTGTAGACGTCCAACCCCCGGTAGCCCACCCGGGTGGGGTCCTGCCGTTTGGTGGCGTACGCGCGCAGGTCGGCGGTGGTCAGATCGCCGGGACGGACGTTGCGGGCGGCCGCCGGGTCCACCGGGGGTGTACGCACGGCCCGGACGATGTCCTCGGCGAGGGGGCCTCGGTAGAGGGCGCCGGTGCCCTTGCGGCCGAGTTCGGCGTAGGTGGCGGCCAGGTCCGGGTTCTTGAAGGTGGAGCCGACCACCGGCAGGGCGCCGCCCGGCAGGAAGAGCTTCGAGGTGGCCGGGAAGTCCTTGAAGCGGTCCTGGTTGAGTTCGGTCTGGGCCCGGAAGGTGCTGTCGACCGTGAAGCCGTCGCGGGCCAGTTTCTCGGCGGGCTTCAGCAGTTTGTCCAGGGGGCGGGTGCCCCAGGCGTCGAGGGCGCTCTTCCAGGTGGCGGGGGTGCCGGGGACCCCGACGCCGAGGCCGCTGGTCTGGCCCTCCGCGAAGGGGATGGGCTGCCCGTTCTCCTGGAAGAGGGTCTCGGTGGCGGTGGCGGGGGCGGTCTCCCGGCCGTCGAGGGTGTGGACGCGGTGCGTGCGGGCGTCGTAGTAGACGAAGTAGCCGCCACCGCCGATGCCCGCCGAGTAGGGCTCGGTCACCCCGAGCGCGGCGGCGGTGGCGATGGCCGCGTCCACGGCGTTGCCGCCGGAACGCAGGACGGCGATGCCCGCGGCGGAGGCGTCGGCGTCGACGCTGGCGACGGCTCCGCCGTGGCCGACGGCGACGGGCACCTTGGCCGGTGGGGCGGTCGTGGTGGGCGGGGCGGCGGCCCCGGTGGAGACGAGCGCTCCGGCGAGGGCGACGAGCGCTAACTGACGTGCGGCGGGAGCACGCATCCGGTTCCTCCGGTCGACGGCATGTCAGGTCTGGTCGGCGCAGCGTAACTTCACCGCACCCCCCGCGTCAGGAGCACCGCCCTGCCGCTACCATCCGCCGCATGAACGACGACGTGCGCAACATCGTGCTCGGGGTGATAGCCACCGCCGTGAGCGGCGGGTTCGGCTGGTTCTCCCGGACCTACCTCTCGCGGCGCGCGCTCCGCCGCAAGCAGGCCTTCTTCGGGCTGCCGACCGGCTCCGACTGCCTGTTCGTGGTCAACCGCCAGGTGGGCGCCAAGGACAATTCGGTGCACCGCAGCGACGCCTTCGCACTGCTGGAGATCTCCGCACTGATCAAGGACTGCGGGGCGAACGTCCAGATCGTCACGCACGACGAGGCCCGCCAGGGCTTCGGCGAACGGGCCGAGTTCTGTGTCGGCGGACCCGCTTCCAACGCCCGCACGACCGCACATCTGACCTCCATGCTGCCGGGTGTGCAGGTCGACGTGGGCCTCGCGTCGGGCCATCCGGATCGCGGTGCCATCCGCATCGGCGAGGAGAGCTACCGCTGGGAGAAGGGGATGGTCGAGTACGTGCTGCTGGCTCGGCTGACGACGCGGCACGGCTCCCGGCCGGTGTTCCTGCTCTCCGGACAGACGGCCAACAGCAACCAGGCCGCCGCCCGTCATCTGGCCAAGCACCATGAGCGGCTGGCCCGCAAGTACGGCCGGGAGCCGTTCTGCCTCCTGCTGAAGGTCATCAACTCCGATGCCTACGGACCGGACGTGGCGGAGCTGGTGGCGGACGTCACCGGGCCGGCCCGGTCACCCGCACCGGCAGCCGTGTGATCCCGTTGATGAAGTTGGACACCAGCCGGCGCGGCGGGCCCGCCAGTTCGGGGACAGGCATGGCCGCGCACCACTCCTCGTAGAGGGTGCGCAGCTGGAGCCGGGCGAAGTGGGCGCCGAGGCAGACGTGCGGGCCGTCGCCGAAGGAGACGTGCGGGTTGGGCGTCCGGGCGAGGTCCAGGCGGCCCGGATCGGCGAAGACGCGCTCGTCGTGGTTGGCGGAGGCGTGGAAGACCACGACCTTGTCCCCGGCGCGGATCCGCTGCCCGGCCAGTTCGGTGTCGACGGCGGCCGTACGGCGGAAGCTGAGCACCGGCGGGTGCACGCGAAGGAGCTCGTCGACGGCCCGGTGGAAGGGGACGGATCCGTCCGCGAGCCGGCGGTAGGCGTCCGGATCCTGGGCCAGGGCGAGCAGGCCGCCGGGGGCGGCGCTGCGTACGGTGTCGTTGCCCGCGACGGTGAGCAGGAAGAAGAACATCTCCAGTTCGGCGGGGTCGAGCCCGGCCTCGGCGAGGGCGGTCATCACGTCGTCGCCGGGGTGGGCGCGCTTGTGGTCGGCCAGTTCGCGGGCGTAGGCGAACATCTCGCCGAGCAGGGCCGGTGAGCGCGGGTTGAGCGGTGCGCCGTCCGGGCCGAGGAGCGGGGCCGGGGCGTCGTCGGGATCCTGGTACCCGATGATCCGTACGGTCCACTCCAGCAGCAGGGCCCGGTCGGCGGCCGGGACCCCCAGCAGGTCGGTGAGGTTCAGCAGCGCGTACTCGTCGGTGACGGCGCGTACGAGATCGGCGGTGCCGTCCTCGGTGTCCCGGCGGGCGGCGGTGAGCAGGGCGCGGGCGCGCTCCCGTACCCGTCCGGCGAAGGCGTCGACGCGGGCGGGGGTGAAGGCGCGGGAGACCAGCCGCCGCAGCCGGCCGTGCTCGGGCGGGTCCTGGTTGAGCATGGTGCGGCGCAGGAACGGCAGGTCGGCGGGATCGGGGTCGCGGATCTGGGTGGCGCCCAGCCAGGAGGAGTAGGTCCGGTGGTCGCGCAGCACGCGGATGACGTCGGTGTGCCGGGTGACGGCCCAGAAACCGGGGCCGGCGGGCCAGCCCTGGATCTCCGGCTCGGCCTGCCAGGCGACGGGATGCCTCTCGCGCAGCAGCCGGTAGCGCTCGTGCGGGATGCCGGAGGCGTAGATGCGGGGGTCGAAGACGTCGGGGACGTCCGCGGCGTGATCCATGGGGTCACCGTGACGGGTGTGCGGCCCCGACCGCAAGGGCGCGGCCGCGAGAGCGCGGGCCTCGCGCGCCGGGGCCGGACCCCGTCAGCGCTTCAGATCGCAGTCGGCGGCGGGAAGGGTGGTGTCGGTGCCGATCAGGATGACCGGGGTGACGGTTTCCGGGACGGCGGAGAGGCCGACGGTGCACACGAGCTGCATCCGGGCCAGAGGCGACAGGTCGGCCACCGGGAACGGCACCCCGACGGTCGTCCCCTGATGCGAGTAGGGGCTCACCGCGAGCTTCTCGTCCTTCTCGGGGGACAGCCGGGGCAGCCCCGTGGTGAGCCCGACCTCGCCGGCCCGGCCACGGGGTCCGCCCAGCAGCAGGCTCACGAGCACCACGGGATTGATGTCGTGGCCCTCGAAGCCGACGATCGGGGACGGGACGAGCCGGTCGCCCTCCTTGGAGAGGAAGTAGACGACGGTGCTGTTGCCTCCGGGGACCTTGACGGTGGCGGCGTGCCCGCTGTCGATCACCCCGGTGCGTTTGATCCCGCAGCCGGTGAGCAGCAGGGCGCAGCCCACCAGCACTGCCGTGGTCGCGGCCGCCCGGGACCGCGTCCTGAGCCGGGTCATCCGCGGGCCTCCAGGGGCATGTCGAGGGTGAAGACCGCGCCGCCGGACGGCCCGTTGGCCGCGTGGAGGGTACCGCCGTGCAGGCGGACGTTCTCCAGGGTGATGGCGAGGCCGAGACCGCTGCCGGCGGAACGGGTCCTCGCCGCGTCGGCCTTGAAGAAGCGGTCGAAGATGTGCGGCAGCACCTCGGGGGCTATGCCGGGGCCGCTGTCGGCGACGTCGATCAGCAGCCGTTCGCCGTCCTCGCCCGGTGCGGTCCGTACGGTGACGCGTACCGGGGCGCCGCCGTGCCTCAGGGCGTTGCCGACGAGGTTGGCGAGGACCACGTCGAAGCGGCGCGGGTCGAGCCGGGCGCGCACGTGGTCCGGCAACTCGGTGACGATGCGGTCGTCGACCCAGTGGCGGCGCTCCAGGGTCTTGCGCACGGCTTCGGCGATGTCCACGTCGTCGAGGTTGAGCTCGGCGGCCCGGGCGTCGAAGCGGGAGATCTCCATCAGGTCCTCGACGAGGACGGCGAGTTTGCCGGTCTCGGCGCTGACCAGGCGCAGGGCCTTGGCGGTGTCGGCGTCGAGGCGTTCGGCGTCCTCGTCGAGGACCTCGGTGACGGCGAGCATCCCGGCGAGGGGGGTGCGCAGTTCGTGGGAGACGTCGGAGGCGAAGCGGCGGGCGCGGACCTCCGCGTCCTGGAGCTCGCGCACGGACTGTTCGAGGGCGCGGGCGGTTTCGTTGAAGGTGCGGGCGAGCCCCGCGAGTTCGTCGGCGCCCCGGACCTCGATCCGGGTGTCGAGGCGGCCGCTGCCGAGGTGCTGGGCGGCCCGGCGCATGTCGCGGACCGGCCGCAGTACGCTGCGGGCGGCCAGCAGCGCGGGTACGACGGCGATGGCCAGACCCGGGACGGCGCCCTGTTTGGCGGCGTCGACCATCGCCTCGACGGTCTGCTTCTCGGTGGAGAGCGGAACGCTGGCGTAGAAGACGGCGCCGGTGGACTCGGTGTAGCCGTTGTGCTCGAAGAGGGCGGGGACGCCGACGGTGAGCCACGGGTTGCCGCGCTGGTCCTCGACCCGTTGGAAGGCGGTGTAGTCGTTGCGCCGGACCTTCTCGCGCAGGTTGTCGGTGATCACGCTGGAGGTCGGTGTGTCGGGGTTGGTGGAGACCCGTACGCTGCCGTACTCGCCGAAGATGATCCACGGGTGCGGTTTGCCGCGCTTGCCGAGGTCGATGACGATGCGTTGGAGTTCCGTCTGATCCAGCGGGAGCCGGAACTCCTGCTGCTCGATCTGGTCCCGCAGGGTGCTGACGGCGGTGTCCTGGGTCTGTTTGAGGATCGCGTTGCGCGCCTGCTGGTAGGTGAGGGCGGCGGTGGTCACCGCGCTGATCGCGGCGACCAGGAGGAAGGCCGCGATCAACCGGGTGCGCAGGCCCAACGGCGCTATACGTCGCACGGTCGCCTACAGGGGACCGAAGCGGTAGCCGAAGCCGCGCACGGTCTGTATGTAGCGGGGGCTCGCGTCGGGGTTCTCGACCTTGGTGCGCAGCCGGCGGACGCAGGCGTCCACGAGCCGGGCGTCGGCGTGGTAGCTGTGGTCCCAGACGTACTCGAGGAGTTGCTGGCGGGAGAAGACCTGCTCGGGCGAGGCCGACAGGTGCAGCAGGAGCTTGATCTCGCTGGGGGCGAGGGGGACGCGCTCGCCGTTCTTCGCCACGCTCAGTCCGGCGCGGTCGATGCTCAACTCGCCGTGGTGCTCGACTCCCGGACGGCTGCCCACGGGGTCGTTGAGCCGGCGTAGGACGGCCTTGATGCGTGCCTCGATGACCTCGGTGCGGGCGGGTTTGACGATGTAGTCGTCGGCGCCGGCCTCCAGGCCGACGACGATGTCGAAGTCGTCGCCGCGTGCGGTGAGCATGATGATCGGGACCTGGCTGGTCTCTCGGATGCGGCGGCAGACCTGGACTCCGTTGATGCCCGGCAGCATCAGGTCGAGCAGGACGAGCTCGGGGCGGAAGCCTCCCATCAGCGCCAGCCCTTCCTCGCCGGTCTCGGCGGAACTCACGTCGTGGCCCCGGCGGCGCAGGCCGAGGCCGACCCCCTCGCGGATGGAAGGGTCGTCCTCGATCAGCAGTACGCGTGGCATCCGGTCAGTATCCCAAAGGTGGTGCGGGGGCCGTCCTCCCGCTACCGGCCGGTCTTGCGCCGCAGGGAGTCCAGCATGTCGGTGATCTCGGTCAGGCGCAGCGGCCCGGCGAGGACGACGACGACGAGCGCCAGCGTGACGGTTCCCGCCCCGACCGCGGCGAGGTCGCCGAACCGCTCGGTGGCGCGGGCGGCCGCGTACGCGGCGGCGGCGGCCGGTGCGCAGGCGGCCAGGAGCCTTAGGTGGGTCCGTAGGGCGGTGGCGCGCCGCTGCGTACGGGTGCCCGCGCGCGGGCCGAGCCGTCGGGTGAGGGTGTGGGCGGTGACGGCGGCGCCCGCGAGGAAGGCGACGGAGGAGGCGGCGGCCATGCCGGTGACGGCCCAGCGCGGGGACAGCAGGAAGTAGGCGGCGGCGGACAGTCCGGCGGTGAGCGCGGCGATGACCAGGTTCAGGAAGAAGGGGGTCCGGGTGTCGGACAGGGCGTAGAAGCCGCGTGAGAGGACGTACTGGGCGGAGTAGGCGATCAGGCCGGGTGCGAAGGCGATGAGCATGCCCGCCATGACCTCGATGTCGGCGGCGTCGGTGCGGCCGTACTCGAAGACGCTGCCCATCACCCAGGGGGCGAGGGCGGCGAAGAGTGCGGCGGCGGGCACGACGAGGGCGGCGCTGGAGCGCAGCACGTAGGAGATGTCACGGCGCACGGCGGAGAGGTCGCCGTCGGTGGCGGCCGCGCTCATCCGTGGCATGAGGGCGGTCACGAGGGAGACGGTGATGATGCCCTGCGGGACGACCCACAGCTGGTAGGCGTTGGTGTAGGCGATGTAGCCGGCGCCGCCCGCGAGGCCGGCGTCCACGGCGTGCCGTCCGGTGGTGATGGAGAGCCGGGTGACGACCCAGTAGGCGATCTGGTTGGTGAGGACGAGCATGATCAGCCAGCCCGCGTTGCGCAGGGGCCGGCCGAGGCCGCTGCCGCGCCAGTCGAAGCGGGGGCGCCAGCGGAAGCGTGCGGCACGCAGCGAGGGGACGAGGGCGAGGGCCTGGATGACGATGCCGAGGGTGGTGCCGAGACCCAGGAGCCGCGTCTCGTCGGCGGTGAGGCCGTTCGCCCCGTCGTGGGAGAGGTGGAGGAAGAGCCCGAAGACGCTGATGATGACGACGTTGTTGAGGACCGGGGTCCACATCATCGCGCCGAACCGGCCGCGGGCGTTCAGTACCTGCCCGAGCAGGGTGAAGAGCCCGTAGAAGAGGATCTGCGGCAGGCAGTACCGGGCGAGGGCCACGGTGGTGCTCGCCTGTGCCCCGTCGTAGTCGGTGTACACCGAGACGATCAGTGGGGCGGCGAGGACCGCGACGGCGGTGAGCGCCACCAGGGCGGCGGTGCAGGCGGTGAGCAACCGGTCGGTGTAGGCGGATCCGCCGTCCGCGTGCTCCTTGGCGGCCCGGACGAGCTCGGGTACGAAGACGGCGTTGAGCGCGCCGCCGATGAGCAGCATGTAGATGATGTTCGGGACCGTGTTGGCGGCGGTGTAGCTGTCGCCGAGGAACTCGGCGCCCAGCGCCGCGGCGACGACGGCGGAGCGGATGAAGCCGGTGGCACGGGAGACGATGGAGCCGGCCGCCATGAGCGCGCCGCTGCGCAGCACCGAGGTCTTCCCCGATGGCGCGCCGGTGCTCGCGCCGGTGCTCGCCGGGGCGGCTTCGGCTCGGGTGGCGCTGTCGGTGTCGGTGGCCGTCACCGGCGGGCCAGATAGGCCTGGAACGCCTTGTAGAGCGCCGTGTTGGCGACTCCGTCCATCGGTTTCTCCCACTCTCCCAGCGTCTCGACGACCTGCCCGCCGGTGCCGAGCTTCCAGCGCAGCAGCCCGTAGGAACGCGCCGAGGGGTCAAGGGTGGAGGGTACCCCGCGCATGTCGTACTCCTCCGCGCCGAGGGCGTGGGCATCGCAGATCATGCGCCATTGCAGGGCGTTGCTGGGGCGTACCTCGCGGCGGTGGTCGGCGGAGGCGCCGGTCTGGTACCAGACCCGCTTCCCGGCGGTGATCATCGTGTGGGCGGCGAGGATCTCGCCCTGGTGGACGCCCAGGTAGAGCCGCATGCGGCCGGGCGCCTCCTCGTTGAGGACCTGGTACTGCTGCTCGTAGTAGGCGAGGGAGCGGCCGAGCCGGAAGCCGTCGCGTTCCTCGGTGATGCGCAGCAGGCGGTAGAACTCCGGGAGGTCGGCGGCGGTGCCGATGATCGTCTCCACGCCGGACTTGGTGGCCTTGCGCACGTTGCGGCGCCATTCCTGGTTGAGGCTCGCCCACACGTCGTCGAGGGTGCGGCCGGCCAGGGGCACGCGGAAGACGTGGCGGGGCTGGGCGTCGCCGTCGTCCTCGCCGCCGCATCGCGTCCAGCCGCGGGTGCGCAGCCGGTCGGCGAGTGCGGCGCCCACCGGGTCGACCTCGGTGGCGAGGACGTCGGATATCTGCCGGCCGGGCCCGGAGGCGGACTTGGCGGTGGCCGCGTCCCAGCGGCGGTAGGCGGGGGTGGGGCCGATGCGGACGGCGAAGGCGCCGGAGGAGCGCAGGTGGCGCATGAGCGGGGTCAGCCAGCGGTCGATGTGCGGGTCGGACCAGTCGGCGACGGGCCCCTCGGGGAGGTAGGCGAAGTATTTGCGGGTCCCGGGAAATTGCCGATAGAGAACGAGACCGGCACCCTGAATCCGTCCGTCCGGATAGTGCCAACCGACCCTTTCCGAGCGCCAGAGGTCCTTTACCCGGGCCCAGGAGGGGTACTGGAGAAAGCTCGCCCCGCCGTCGCGGGAAAGGAACGCCTGGTATTCGGAGACGGACAGGGCACGCACGCGGAGCTCCCGGTCCTGGTCATGGTCCTGCTGGGCGGGGGTCACGAGCAGTGCGCACACGGCAGACGGCCTTCCTGTCGTCCTGACGGTCTCTCACAGGACTTTCACAGTCGCCCGTGACCGCTGTGCGCGGCGATTGTGACCGGACGATGACCGTTTCGCTGCGGTCGACGTCACAAGAGAAAGGACGAGGTTTTCCCCCGATCGCGGAACCTAAAGTCGGGTCGTTGGCATCTCCTTTTGCGAACGTCACTCCCCACCGCTCCTGGAAAGGGCCCTTCGTTGAGCCGTATACGCCGCACCGCCATGGCGGGCACCGCACTTCTGGCCGCCTCGCTCACCGCCTGCACGGGCGCGAGCGACGGCGGCGGCGACGACAAGGGCAAGGCCGAGCCGCAGAAGCCGAAGACGGCCATGGCGGTCTCGGTGAACCTCACCGGGGATCAGGTCAAGGCGGGCCAGCCGGTGGTGGTGACCGTCGCGGAGGGCAAGCTGGCGCAGGTGAAGGTGACCGACGCCAAGGGCACGGAGCTGCCGGGGAAGATATCCGACGACGGGAAGACCTGGACCTCGGAGCGCAACGCCCCGCCCGGTGCGGAGTACAAGGTCGAGGCGCAGAACACCGACAGCCAGAGCGCCGCCACCCAGTTCAGGACCAGCGCCGCCGACAAGGTGAACAAGGTCTCGATCAACATCTCCAAGGGCAGCACGGTGGGCGTGGCCATGCCCGTGTCCCTGGTCTTCGACAACCCGGTGACGAACAAGGCCGAGGTCGAGAAGCAGCTCAAGGTCACCGCCTCGGACAACACCGAGGGCTCGTGGGGTTGGCTGAAGGACTACGACGGCAAGGACCGCGTGGACTGGCGGCCGAAGGACTACTGGAAGTCCGGCACGGACGTGAAGGTCGAGATGCACCTGAACGGTGTGGACTCCGGCAAGGGCGGTGGGCTGTTCGCCCGCGACTACAACACCGAGTTCAAGATCGGTAAGGATCGCCGGATCCAGGTCAGCCTCGACAGCAAGAAGATGACGGTGACCGAGAACGGTCAGGCGCAGAAGGCGGTCCCGATCTCGGCCGGTACGCCGGGCGGCAAGAAGGCGTCGTGGTCCGGGAAGATGGTGATCATGACGAAGGAGGGCACCATCCGGATGGATTCCCAGACGGTGGGCCTCGACAACGCCTACGACAAGATGGTCGATTACTCGATGCGGCTGACCTGGTCCGGCATGTACGCGCACGCCGCCCCCTGGAACTCCGGCAACTTCGGCCGCGCCAACAGCAGTTCCGGCTGCGTGGGGATGAGCGACGCCGACGCGAAGGAGTTCTTCGGGCAGTCGCAGGTCGGCGACCTCTTCGAGGTGGTCGGCGAGGGCTCGAAGGGCCAGGCGGAGCTGGGCAACGGCTACGGCGAGTGGAACCTGTCGTGGGACCAGTGGAAGGCCAAGAGCGCCCTGTCCGGCACGCCGCAGAACGGCTGACGGCCGGCGGGCCGACGCGCGGCCCGCGCGGGCCCCTCGCACGCCCGCCCGGACCCGTACCGCGGCCGGTCCGCCGCCGGTCCACCGTAATCGCCCAATTGTTACCAGCACGTAACTTACTCACGGGTTACTTTCGGTAACACGCTCCCGTTACCGTCGGGTCACTTTGACAACAACCCCGGCGTACACGAGGAGCGAGAGATGCGACGCACCACCACCGCCGCGGCCATGGCGACCGTGTTGGCGGCAGCCACCCTGGGCCTGGCCCCCCACCAGGCCCAGGCGGCGCCCGCCACCACCGCGGCAGCCGCCGCCGACGCCTCGTCGCAGGTGCGCTTCCACGACATCCCGGGCTCCGGCGGAATCACCCTCAAAGGCAACGTCTTCACCCCGGCCGGGGCCGAGAGCGGCCGCACCTACCCGCTGATCGTGCTGCCCACCAGCTGGGGCCTGCCCCAGGTCGAGTACATCGCCCAGGCCAAGAAGCTCGCGGACTCCGGCTACGTCGTGGTCAGTTACACCTCGCGCGGCTTCTGGCTGTCCGGCGGCAACATCGAGGTGGCCGGCCCGCCGGACATCGCCGACGTCAGCGCCGTCATCGACTGGGCCCTCGCCAACTCCCCCGCCGACGCGGACCGCATCGGCCTCGGCGGGGTCTCGTACGCCGCCGGCATCACCCTGCTGGCCGCCGCCCACGACCCGCGCGTCAAGGCCGTGGTCGCGATGAGCGGCTGGGCCGACCTGATCGAGTCCATCTACTCCGGTCGCACCCAGCACGTCCAGGCCGCCGCGATGCTCGGCGCCGCCGGATACCTCACCGGCCGTCCCGGACCCGAACTGAAGACGCTGCTCGGCAACTTCCTCGGCTCCCGGCTGGACCGGGAGCAGGAGATGATCGAGTGGGGCAGGCGGCGTTCGCCCTCCGAGCAGGTGGACCGGATCAACGCCAACGGCGCCGCGATCATGCTCGGCAACGCCTGGGGCGACACCATCTTCCCGCCCAACCAGTACGCGAAGTTCTACGAGCGGCTGACCGGCCCCAAGCGTCTGGAGTTCCGGCCCGGGGACCACGCCACCGCCGAGGGCACCGGCCTGCTCGGGTTGCCCAACGACACCTGGACCAACGCGCACCGCTGGTTCGACCGCTACCTCAAGGGCGAGCGCAACGGCGTCGACACCGAGGCCCCGGTGCAGATCAAGTCCCGTAGCGACGACGGGTACGAGGGCTACGCCGACTGGAAGTCGGTCGGCGCCGGGGGCACCGAGAAACTCGCCCTGTCCGACAACGAGCACCTCTTCGCCAATGTCGACTCCGGCGCCAACGGCGGCATCCTCCTGTTGTCCAGCGCCCTCGACCAGTTCGTGAAGGCGCCGCCGATCGCCTCGATCCCGCTCCTCCCCCGGGCCTTCGCGGCCGTCTGGCAGTCGGAGCGCTACGACCGGGCGCGCCGGATCCGCGGCACCGCGAAGCTGCACACCACCGTCACCCCCACCAAGGGCGACGGCACCTTCGTCGCGTACCTCTACGACGTCGGCCCGCTCGGCATCGGCAAGCTCGTCAGCAACGCCCCGTACACCTTCCACGGCAAGGCCCCCGGCCAGGCCTTCGGCGTGGACCTGGAGCTGTTCTCCACCGCCTACGACGTCCCCGCGGGCCACCGGCTCGCCCTCCTCGTCGACACCGTCGACCCGCTCTACATCGAACACAACCCCCTCGGCGCGCAGTTGACCTTCTCCTCCCCGCGCACCGATCCCAGCTACGTGTCGGTGCCGCTGCGCGAGCGGTGATCCACGCCGCTGCCGGGCCCGGGCCGCCCGGCAGCGACCGCCGCGGCGCCCGGCGCCGTCAGTGCTTGAGGATCTTGGAGAGGAAGTCCTTGGCCCGGTCGCTCTCCGGGGCGGTGAAGAACTGCTCCGGGGTGCGGTCCTCGATGATCCGCCCGTCGGCCATGAAGACCACGCGGTTCGCGGCGGAGCGGGCGAAGCCCATCTCGTGGGTGACCACGACCATGGTCATGCCCTCGCGGGCGAGCTGCCGCATGACCTCCAGCACCTCGTTGATCATCTCCGGGTCGAGCGCCGAGGTGGGCTCGTCGAAGAGCAGGGCCTTGGGGCTCATGGCGAGGGCGCGGGCGATGGCCACGCGCTGCTGCTGACCGCCGGAGAGCTGGGCCGGGAACTTCTCGGCCTGGTCGGCCAGGCCCACCCGCTCCAGGAGCTCCCGGGAGCGCCGGTCCGCCTCGCCGCGCTTTCGGCCGCGGACCTTGACCTGGGCGAGCGAGACATTGGCGAGGACCGTCTTGTGCGCGAACAGGTTGAAGGACTGGAAGACCATCCCCACCTCGGCGCGCAGCCGGGCCAGCTCCTTGCCCTCGGCGGGCAGCGCCTCCCCGTCGATCAGGATCGTGCCGGACTCCACGGTCTCCAGCCGGTTGATCGCCCGACACAGGGTGGACTTCCCGGAGCCGGAGGGGCCGATGACCACCACCACCTCCCCGCGGCCGACGGTGAGGTTGATGTCCCGCAGTACGTGCAGGGCACCGAAGTGCTTGTTGACGTCCCGCAGCTCGATCAACGGTTCGACGGCCATGTGCTGCCCTGCCCACTTGTCGGAGTCGGCCCCGGTGTGCCGAGGTCAGCGCAAACTATCCAGGCGCGGAAGGGCACTTCGCACGGTAAGGGGAACACGACACGCCGGAACGTCAACCCTCGGAGGCCTCCGCGTACGCCTGGCTGAGCTCGGGCGATCCGGTCATCGCCCAGGACACGCCCGACTCGATCACGTTCAGCTCCCGGCCCGAGGCCAGCCGGATCACCGGCTGGCCGTTGGGCCACACCAGCCAGGCCGCTCCCGGAACGGTCCGGATGATCACGGTCCCGAGGTAGAAGCCGGCGTCGTTGCCGAGCCAGGGCACCGCCTCGGGGTCCCGTCGCCAGCGCGGCATCAGCTGGTCCAGGGCCTCCAACGAGGCCTGGCTCTCATCGAGTTCGAGCCCGGCCGCCCGCGCCTGGACCCGCAGCATCTCGCACTCCGAGAACAACTCGGCGACGCCCTCGGGGTCGTCCGCGAGGGCGACGGCGAGTCCCGCACCCTGTTCCGTCTCGCGTCGGCTGAGCCAGTTGCCCAGGAAAGGGATGTTCATACCGCCCAGCGTCGCACCAGGATCCGCCGCTGACCACAGGGCGCGCCTGGATCCGTCGGTCCACACATCCTCAGACGCCGAGGTCCAGGTCCACGACGACGGGCGCGTGGTCGGAGGCGCCCTTGCCCTTGCGCTCCTCGCGGTCGACGTAGGAGTCGGTGACGGCCTTGGTGAAGGGCTCGTTCCCGTAGACCAGGTCGATGCGCATGCCCTTGTTCTTGGGGAAGGCGAGCATCCGGTAGTCCCAGAAGGTGTAGGGACGGTCGTACTTCAGCGCGCGCGGGAACACGTCCGAGAGGCCGGCGGCGCGCAGCGCCTCCAGGGCGGCCCGCTCGGCGGGGGTGACGTGGGTGAGGCCCGCGAAGACGGCCGGGTCGTAGACGTCCTCGTCGGTCGGGGCCACATTGAAGTCGCCGAGGACGGCGAAGGGGCGCGGACCGGCCGCGTCCTCGGCGACGGCCGTGGCCAGGGAGCGGAACCAGTCCAGCTTGTAGCCGTAGTGGTCGTGCTCGACCTCGCGCCCGTTCGGCACGTACACGGACCAGACCCGGACCCCGCCGCAGGTGGCGGAGATCGCGCGGGGCTCCTGGACGCCCTCGTAGTCGGGCCCGCCGGGCAGTCCGAGGACCACGTCGTCCAGGCCGACCTTGGAGAGCAGGGCCACGCCGTTCCAGCGGCCGGTGGCGTTGACCGCCGATTCGTAGCCCAGCTCGCGCAGCGCGTCGTGCGGGAACTGCTCCGCCGAGCACTTGGTCTCCTGGACGCACAGGACATCCGTGCCGGAACTCTCCAGCCAGGCCAGCAGGCGCGGCAGCCGGGCGGTGATGGAGTTGACGTTGTAGGTGGCGATACGCATACGTGCCAACCTACCGCCCGGCACCGACAGTCACAGTTCGGCGGAGTCCCCCGCGGTGAGTCGCCCGTGGTCGGTGCCTCCGAGGGCGGCCAGGGCGCCGTCGTAGATCGGCCGGGCGATGTCGGAGAGGTAGGCGTCGTGGATGTCGAGGGCCCGGCGCGGCTTGACCTCGCGCAGGTAGTCGATCACCTCGGAGACCTTGTTCCAGGGGGCGTGCACCGGGACCATCAGCGTGTCGACGGGGACTCCGGGCACGGTCAGCGCGTCCCCGGGGTGGAAGAGGGAACCTTCCACGAGGTAGCCGACGTTCGTGACGCGCGGGATGTCCGGGTGGATCACCGCGTGCAGCTCCCCGTGCACCTGGACCTCGAACCCGGCCGCGGTGAAGGTGTCACCGTGACCGACGGTGTGCACCCGGCCCGGATAGGCGGCGGCGAGCTTCTCGGCGACGCTGCGCAGGGTCCACAGTTCCACCGCCGGATCGGCGTCGAGGGCGGCCCGCAGCCGGCCCTCCTCGAAGTGGTCGGGGTGTTCGTGCGTGACCAGCAGGGCGTCCGCCCCCAGGCCCGCGTCCGGTTCGCTGAAAGCGCCCGGGTCGATGACGAGCGTACGCCCGTCCTTCTCCAACTGGACGCAGGAATGCAGCCGCTTGGTGAGCTTCATGATCCCAGGCTAGCGGGGAAGGGGACCGGTCCGGGGCCCGGTCAGGGGGTGGTGGAGGAGACCACGTAGACCTTGGAGACCTTGGGGTCGGTGAGGTCGACGGTGATGTCCCGGGTGGGCCGCGGGTCGTCCTGTTCCAGGGTGGTGCCCTGCCACGGGGTCTGCGGCTTCCAGTGCCAGCCGGCGATCGAGGTGTCGTGCGCGGAGATCGAGACGCCGGGGGTCAGGTCCTTCCGGCCGATGCCGAGGGAGGACAGGAAGCGGTCCAGTTCCGGCGGGGTGACCGCGAACTGGACGTACAGCCGGCTGGTGCGCCAGTTGTTGGTCTCCAGGAACCCGACGCGCCACGCCTGGTCCGGTACCGGGACCTCGTAGATGCTGCGCTGCACCTTGGAGGGCCAGCCCGGGCGGACCTGGGACGCGCCGACCTTGGCGGCCTTGTCGCGGCCGCTCTCACGGCTCTGCTGGGTGGAGATCGCCAGGTAGCCGGCAGGTACGCCGACCAGCAGCAGGATGATGATCGCGGTGATCCAGCGGCGCTTGACGACGTGCCTGCGGTCCTCGGCGGTGGGCGTCGGGGTGCCTTCGGCGTCGGGGGCGGAGGCCTGGTGGGGCAGGGTGGGCGGGTTCACTGTGCGTCCTGGTCGTCGGGGGCGGCGGGGTCGCGCCGGCCCAGCTGCTGCGCGTAGCGCTCGTACCGCTCGTAGCGCTCGACCCGGCGGCGGGTGGCGCGGCGGAAGCGGCGGGCGACGAGCCGGGCGAGGTCGGCGGCGCCGACCATGCCCGCCTCGGGGCCGAGCTGGGCCTTGGCGATCCGGGCCTCGGGGCGGTAGCCGCGGCCGGTGAGGTGGCGGCGGAAGGCGTCCCGGGCCGGGCCGATCAGCAGGTCGTCGGCGGCGCTGACGCCGCCGCCGATGACGAAGCAGGAGGGGTCGAGCGCGGCGGCGAGGTTGGCGATGCCGACGCCCAGCCACTGGCCGATGTCCTGGAGCAGCTCGACGCACATGGCGTCGCCCTCGCGGGCCAGCTCGGTGATCAGCGGTCCGGTGATCTCGTGGACGTTGCCGCCGACCTTGGCGATGATGTTGTACGCGACCGGCGAGTCGGCGGCGGCCAGCTCGCGGGCCTCGCGGACCAGGGCGTTGCCGGAGCTGTACTGCTCCCAGCAGCCGCGGTTGCCGCAGGGGCAGCGGTGGCCGCCGGGGACGACCTGCATATGGCCGAACTCGCCGGCGACCCCGTACCGGCCGCGCTTGACCTGGCCGCCTTCGAGGATGGCCCCGCCGATGCCGGTGCCGAGCGTGATCATGACGAGGTGGTCCTCGCCGCGGCCGGCGCCGAAGCGCCATTCCGCCCAGGCGGCGGTGTTGGCATCGTTGTCGACCATGACCGGGACCGCGAGCCGGGACTGGAGCGCGTCGCGCAGGGGCTCGTCGCGCCAGGCCAGGTGGGGTGCGAACAGCACCCGGGAGCGGTCGGCGTCGACCCAGCCGGCCGCCCCGATGCCGACCGCGTGCACGTCGTGCCGGTCGGACAGGTCCAGCACCAGCTCGACGATGGTGTCCTCGACGACCTTGGGGCTCTTGGACTTGTCCGGGGTCTCGGTGCGGATCTTCTCCAGGATGATCCCGTCGGCGTCGACGACGCCGGCCATCACCTTGGTGCCGCCGATGTCGATGCCGACCGTGGGGACGCGCGGGGCGGTCAGGTGCGACCGGCGTTCCCGGGTCCCGATGGTCCGCAGGACGGTGCCTCGCGCCGACCCCCGGTGGGTGAGCGCGAAATCCCGGTACGTGCTCATCGAGTCGTGTCGTCCCTCTTGGGTGCGGTGGTTCGGGGGGGCCGGTCGGCGTCGTCCGCCGGGCCGCTCCGACCGGCTGCGCGGTCCTTCGCGGCCGTGGCGTGTGGGGCGCCTGCCCCTGATTCTGCCACTCGCTCCAGTTCGTGGCTCAGTTCGTCCAGCTCGGAGCCGCCCGCCATCTGCCGGGTGAGTTCGTCGAGCGTGATCGACTCGCGGGTGTGACTGCCCGCCATGGCGCCGCGCTTGAGGAGCACGAAACGGTCCCCCACCAGGTACGCGTGATGCGGGTTGTGCGTGATCAGGACCACGCCGAGGCCCGCGTCCCGGGCGGCGGCGACGTACTTGAGGACCACTCCGGACTGCTTGACGCCGAGGGCGGCGGTGGGCTCGTCGAGGACGAGGACCTTGGCGCCGAAGTACACGGCGCGGGCGATGGCCACGCACTGGCGTTCACCGCCGGACAGGGTGCCGATGGGCTGGTCCACGTCGCGCAGGTCGATGCCCATGCGCAGGAGCTCGGCGCGGGTGGTCTCGCGCATGAGCTCCACGTCGAGGCGGCGGAGGGGGCCGCGGCCCTTGGTGGGCTCGGAGCCGAGGAAGAAGTTCCGCCAGACGGGCATGAGCGGGACGACGGCGAGGTCCTGGTAGACGGTGGCGATGCCGTGGTCGAGGGCCGCGCGGGGGTTGGCGAGGACGGTCTCCTCCCCCTCGATCTCGAAGGTGCCGGCGTCGTGCCGGTGCAGCCCCGCGATGATTTTGATGAGGGTGGACTTCCCGGCGCCGTTGTCGCCGAGGACACAGGTGATCTCGCCCGCCGACACCTCCAGGGAGACCCCTTGGAGGGCGCGGATGTTGCCGTAGTACTTGCTGACGTCCGTCAGCTTCACGAGTGCGTCGCCGGTCATGCCCGTGCCTCCGCCCGCTTGCGGACCCATGCGTTGAGCAGCGTGGCCAGCAGCAGCATCGCGCCGAGGAAGAACTTGAACCAGTCCGGGTTCCACTGGGCGTACACGATGCCGTTGCTGGTCATGCCGAAGATGAAGGCGCCGACCGCCGAGCCGATGGCGGAGCCGTAGCCGCCGGTCATCAGACAGCCACCGATGACGGCCGCGATGATGTAGAGGAACTCGTTGCCGACGCCCTCGCCCGACTGGACCACGTCGAACGAGAAGAGGATGTGCTGTCCGGAGATCCAGGCACACAGGGCGACGCCCATGTAGAGCCCGATCCGGGTCTTCACGACGGGCACGCCGGTGGCGCGGGCCGCGTCGGCCCCACCGCCCACGGCGAAGATCCAGTTCCCGGCGCGGGTGCGCAGCAGGATCCAGGTGGCGACGGCGACGATGGCGAACCACCACAGGATGGTGACCTTGAGGGTGACCGAGCCGATGTTCCACTGCGAGGCGAAGAGCGCGCGGGCGGAGGAGAAGCCCTCCATGTCGGCGATGGTCTTGGTGGAGACCGTGCCGGTGATCAGCTTGGTGAAGCCGAGGTTCAGGCCGGTCAGCATCAGGAAGGTGCCGAGCGTGATGATGAAGCTGGGCAGCTTCGTGCGGGTCAGCATGAACCCGTTGAAGAAGCCGATGGCCAGGGTGACCAGCAGGGACACGCCGACGCCGACCCAGACGTTCGCGGTCATCTGGTAGCTGAACATCGAGCTGACCAGCGCCGAGGTCGTGACCATGACACCGGCGGAGAGGTCGAACTCGCCACCGATCATCAGCAGGGCCACCGGCGCGGCCATGATCCCGATGGTGGAGGCCGAGTACAGGACCGTGCTGAGGCTGGAGGCCTGCAGGAAGCTCGGGGCGGCGATCGAGAAGAAGACGAAGACGGCGACGGCGCCGACCACCGAGCCGAGCTCCGGGCGGGCGAGCAGCTTGCGCAGGGTGGAGGTCGGCGCGAGCCGTTCGTCGACGGCGGCGGGGGTGCTCATCGGCTGCCCCGCTGGATGTACTTCTCCAGCTCGGCGGCCTCGTCGGCGGTGACGATCTGCGGGCCGGTGAGCACCGGGCGGCCGCCGCCGAGCACGTTCGCGTTGTAGCGGTAGAGCCACAGCAGGTCGATGGCCTCGTAGCCCTGGAGGTAGGGCTGCTGGTCGACGGCGAAGCCGAGGGCGCCGGACTTGAGGTCGCGGGCGACCGAGGCGTTGAGGTCGAAGGTGTCGACCTCGGCCTTGCTGCCGGCCGCTTCCTTCGCCTTGATCGCGGTCGGGGCGAAGGGGGCACCGAGGGTGACGATCGCGTCCACGGACGGGTCGGCCTGCAGCTTCGCCTGCACGGACGCCTGGACGGAGGGCATGTTGGTGCCCTCGACGTACAGGTTCTCCATGGTGCCGGAGAAGGTCTTCTTCGCCCCGGCGCAGCGCTGCTCGTGGCCGACGTTGCCCTGCTCGTGCAGGACGCAGACGGCCCGCTTCTTCCCGCGCTTGTTCAGCTCGGTGCCGACGGCCTCGCCGGCGATCTCCTCGTCCTGGCCGATGTGGGTCAGCGCCCCGTACTCGGCCGACTGGGCGGAGCCGGAGTTGACCGTGATCACGGGGATGCCGGCCTTGACGGCCTTGGCGAGGACGTCCTTGAGGGCCTCGGGCTTGGCCAGGCTGACGACGATCCCGTCGACCTTCTGGTCGATGGCGTTCTGCACGAACTGTGCCTGCTGCTGGGCCTGGTCGTCGTGGGCGTAGACGAAGTTGATGTTGTCCTTCGCCGCGGCCTCCTTGGCGCCCTTCTGCACGATGTCCCAGAAGGTGTCCCCGTCGCCCGCGTGCGTGACCATCGCGAAGGTCCAGCGCGGCGTGGAGACGGCGGGTCGGCCCGCCTCGGCGGCCCTCGCGCGCTCCTCGGCGCGCTTGCCGCCCGTACTGCTGCAGCCCGCGAGCGAGGCCCCCAGTACCGCCGCGAGCACGGCGCCCACGACGCGTACCCCTGTCCGAACCCTAGCCACGTCGCCGCGCCCTTCCCTCGTCACCAATTCGGTCCGTCGTCGAGCCGGTCACCAATCCGGTCATTCCGGCTCCATTCCGGTCCAGCCGCTCAGTATCCGCCACAGTCGACCATGAAGGGGCATCGGGGCACGCGCGGTCAGGTTGACATGCGTGGGCGGATTGACAGGTTCCGCCGACAGGGTCAGGTTGAGTGCATGCGCATCGGCTTGATCGGAACGGGCCGGATCGGGTCCTTCCACGCGGCGGCACTGGCACGCCACCCGGAGGCGGGCTCGCTCCTGCTCGCGGACGCCGAACCCGCGCGGGCGGCGCGCCTCGCCGACCGGCTCGGGGCCACCGCCGCGCCCTCCGTGGAGCAGGTCTTCACCTGGGGCGTGGACGCGGTGGTGGTGGCGTCGGCGACCGAGGCGCACGCGGATCTCGTCGTACGGGCGATCCGTGGCGGGCTGCCGGTGTTCTGCGAGAAGCCGCTGGCCCCTGACCTGAACCGGACCCTCGCGGCGCTGCGGGAGGTCGCGGCCCTGGGCGGACTGCTCCAGGTGGGCTTCATGCGGCGCTTCGACGCGGGCTACGGCACGGCCCGGGAGCGGGTCCGGTCGGGCGCCCTGGGGCGGCTGCACACCGTCCGGACCACGACGGGCGATCCGGCGCCGCCGGAAGCCGCGTACCTGGCGACCTCGGGCGGGCTGTACCGGGACTGCCTGGTGCACGATTTCGACATGGTCCGCTGGGTGACCGGGCACGAGGTGGTCGAGGTGTACGCGGCCGGGTCGGACGCCGGTCCGGCGCTGTTCCGTGAGACGGGCGACATCGACACCGCGGCCGCCGTGCTGACGCTGGACGACGGCACCCTGGTCACGGCCACCGGCACGCGGTGCAACGGTGCCGGGTACGACGTGCGCATGGAGCTGGCCGGGGAGCGGGACCAGGTCTCCGTCGGGCTGGACGACCGGACGCCGATCGCCTCCACCGAACCGTACGGCCCGCCCGCGGCGAGCAAGCCGTGGGCGGGTTTCCTGGAGCGGTTCGCCCCCGCCTACGAGGCCGAGCTGGCGGCCTTCGTCCAGCTGGTGCGAGGCGAAGGACCCAATCACTGCGACGGCCGGGAGGCGCTGGCGGCCTTCCGGATCGCGGAGGCCTGTGAACTCTCGCGGCGGGAGCGGCGCCGGGTGCGGCTGGAGGAGCTCCCGGACCTGCCGGCTCTGTAAGGGGGGCACGGGGCCACAGTACGACGGGTGATCAATGTCGGCTGCGGCGCTTTCCGGACACCCTCAGGAGGTGCCGGCGGCGGGGGTCACGGCCCGTCGCCCCCAGGCGGTGCCCACGAGGACCAGGAGCGCACCGGCCAGGCCCAGGGAGCCGAGGTGGTCGCCGCCGATGGCGATACCGGCGAGGGCGGCCCACAGCGGCTCGGTACCCAGCAGCAGGCTGACGCGGGACGGCGAGGTGCGGCGTACGGCCCACATCTGCACGAAGAAGGCGAACAGGGTGCAGAAGACGGAGAGGAAGGCGAGCCCGGCCCACTCGGCGGGCCCGAAGTCGGCGGCGGCCGCCCAGGGGCTGTCGCCGGTGCCGGGGACGGCCGCCAGCAGGGCGAAGACGAGGACCGCGGCCCCGAGCTGCACGGTGGTCAGGGACAGCGAGTCGGCGTCCTGGACGGCCTCGATGCGGGCCATGAGCAGGACGTGCAGGGTCCGGGCGAGGGCGGCACCGAGGATGAGCAGGTCGCCGAGGCTGGGCGCGGTGAATCCGGCGCCCTGGGTGAGCAGCACGACCCCGGCGACGGACACGGCGGCGGCGCCGAGGAACCCGAGGGACGGCGCCTGCTTCCTGACGGCCGCTTCGGCGAGCGGGGTGAAGATCATCGTCAGGCTGATGATCAGCCCGGCGTTGGTGGCGGAGGTGTGGACGACCCCGTAGGTCTCCAGCAGGAAGATCCCGCCGAGTACGAGGCCCAGCACCCCGGCGCCGCGCAGCTGGGCGGGGCGCAGGGCGCGCAACCGCGTCCAGCCGGCGACGACGAGCACGGGCAGGACGAGCGCGAACCGCAGCACGAGCACCGCGATGACGGTGTGGGTGGTGGTGATGCCCTTGGCCGCGAGGTAGCTGCCGCCCCAGACGACGGCGACGGCCAGCACGGGCAGATCGGCGAGCCAGGCGCGGGGGGAACGGCCGGGGGCGGCTTCGAGGGCGGGTGCGGCGACGGTCACCGGATGTCTCCAACGGGTCTTCGGCGGGTGGAGACGGCGGCGGCTCGCACGGTGGGCGCACACTACCGGAGCCGATCATGCGGGGCGACCCCTTTGTCGGCGGCCCCCGCCGGACCCGTAGCATCGGCGACATGGCTGATCTCTACGCCCTGGACCTGGCGTTCGACCTGCTCGACGGCACACCCGACCATGTGCTCGCGGAGGTGCGGCGGCAGCTGTCGTCGCCGGACGGCCTCCTGGCGTCCCGAGGCCCGGCCTGGCGGGTCGGCGGCATGCTCGTGGGCGAGTTCGGACCGGCGGAGCGCGGCGGTTGGGCCCTGACCGTCCGCCAGGAGGTCCACGAGGAACAGCTCCCCGAGGTGGAGGACCTCCTGCTCGTCCTGGCCCCCCACGTCCGCCCGCCGGGCCCGCTCGGCCGGCTGCGCCACTACGAGAACGAGGCCCCGGACCTCCTGGTCCTGCGCGAGGGCCGGGTGGTCCAGCTGGCGCTGGACCGGCGGTAGGGGGCGTCTTCGGGCCCCTGCCGGAGAAGCCGGCGGCCCGGACCCACCGTACGGAGTCCGGGAGCCGCCTGGCCGGGCTGGCCCCGGAGCGACGGGCCGCCACGCTCCCCGGCACTGGCCGACCCGTCCCGAACGGCAGCCCGCGCCGCCTCCGAAGCCCCTGCCGCGCCACGGGGAGGGGGCCGCAGCAGGGGGCGGAGCTTCGGCTGCCGCCACGCCGAGCCGCAGCGGGACCGGAGCCGCGGCTGCCTCGCCGAGGGACCGCAGCGCCCGGGCGGCCACGACCACCGCCACGCCCGGGGTCGGAGTGGGGCCTGAGCGCGAGCGAGGGGCCCTCGCCAGGCGGAGCCGACGCGGCTGCTTGCCGCGCATCGGCCGGCGGCGGGGAGGGGTGCGGCGCCAGCGCGCCCGGCGTGTCAGCCGACGGTGCCGAAGGCAGCCCGCCCCGTGGGCCGGTAGGTCTGGATCGCCGTCCCGGCCGACGTTGTACGGGAGCCCGTCAGCCCGTACGCGGTCGGCAGCCCGCCGGTGGGGAACAGTCGCTGCCCGGCGCCGAGTACCACGGGGAAGACCAGCAGGTTCAGCTCGTCGACGAGGTCGCGGGCCAGCAGCCACTGCGCGAGCACACCGCTTCCGTGCACCTGCAACTCCCCGTCCATCGTGTCCTTCGCCCGCACGATCTCGCTCTGCAGGTGCTCCCCGTCGAGCACGCTGGCCGGCCCCCAGGCCGGATTCTCTAGGGTGGCGGAGGCGACGTACTTGTGCAGCCGGTTCAGCTTGCCCGCGATGGGGTCGGCGGGGTCCTCGTGCGCGGGCCAGTACGCGGCGAAGATCTGGTACGTCCGCCGCCCGAGCAGAAACGCCTCGGCCCGCCCGAACACCTCGGTGATGAACTCCCCCATCCCCTCATCGGCGAACGGCGCGACCCACCCCCCGTACGCGAATCCCCCACTCGCATCCTCCTCGGGCCCCCCGGGCGCCTGCATCACGCCGTCCAACGTCAGAAAGGTGGTGAGACTCAACTTCCCCATATCTCTGCGCTCCTCGCTCGCTGGTCTAACAGACACGAACCCCGAAGGATCACCGCTCGCCCAACATCATTATCCCCTCTTGGCCAGAATCAGAAGCGATACTCGAGCGCGGGGAATCTCAGCTGCTCGACCAGTTCGCCATTCTCACCTCACGACCGATGAAACCCACATCCGTCCCACTGCTACGGACGAGCAACCTCATCCCGCCCCACCCACCCCCTATCCTGAACGCCGCCAGAATACGCTCTCCCCCATTACCGCCAGAAAACGACCCACCAAGGAAGCGGCACATTAAATTCACAAACACCGAGAGGCCCCCTCCGCAATATTCTACGGAGGAGGCCTCAAAAGAGCTACCGGCCGGACTGAAGGAGCCCCGTCAAGCAGCTTCCAGCACCTTCAATAGCGACTGATTCAACTTTCGGAAGACTCTACCACCAGTCGAAAATTGGGGACTTTCTCGACCCCCTTCAGAACCTTAACCCCAAGAGGAGGCACGAATGCGCGATTCGGCATCAGGCCATTCAGGCAAGAATCGCACCAGAACACCGACATGCCCGACATGGACGCGAGGTCATCGACCACGAAGATCAACTGCAGCTTCTTCGCGCCGCAACTCGGGCAGCCCTCACAGGCAACCCCGTCGGGATTCGCGTATAGGTGCTCGTACACCCGAACCCATCGAGACGAATCCGACTCTATAGTCATTGCAACGCGCTCCCGACTTTCTCCCACCAATGGTCCTCGAACTTTTGAGCAGCAGTCTCCCACGCGTTCGCGGCATCGTAGGCGCTAGGATAGCCCATCCCAGACCTGATCTGATCAACATGAAACCGCTCATGCGCCAGAGTCCGCGCCAACTGCTCCTCGTTTTGAAAAGCGTTCCGCGCCAAAGTAATGACACCCGTAGGCGAGGTTATTCCAGCAATTCCCGCTCGAGCCTTATCGATCCTCACAGTGATGCCCGAGATGTCGATACCATACTTTTCCGCGACGCGGCAAACACAATCCATATTCATTGGCAGCTTTGGACCAGAGCCCGACACATTCCTACTCTGGAGCGCCGCTTCTGCACCATCTCCCTTGCTGAACAACCTCGTAACGAGGCTTTCAGATCTCCTTACCAATGTAGCCCCAGCCGCCACCTTCGCTACTGGAGGCATTGGCGCGAGCACTTCAGCGATGATCGATTCCAAGGCGTTCTCGTCGGATTCAACACCGAGTTTCTTGAACAGCCAGTTGGCCTGTTCGCGTCCGGATATACCGAAGAGGGACATCAACCGACCTGTGGGTAGCATCTGGTCGGTACTTGCGTAGCCCCGGACCGCACCCGTCCAGATGTTGGTCCACGTCGAGGGCTTCTTCTTCGCCGTCAGCGTGGTCACACCACCCCTGCCACTGCCGCCCCGGCATTCGGGGTCGCGTGAGCAGAGGCGATAGTTGGATTCCCGGGCCGCACGCTGCGTGATGCGCCGCTGCGCGACCTCCACCACCTTGCTGGCCTCGGCCTGGAAGCCGCCGTCGCTGTCGCCCTCGAAGTACTTGAGGCCGTCCGGGTCCAGGTTGGTGATGGGGTTGCCGTTGGCGTAGGTGTACCCGTTCATCTGGAGCGGGTCGGTGATGTCGATGACCGGGTCGACGGTGATGAATCGGCCGGTGCCGGCTTCGTATTCGCGGGCTCCGATGTGGGTCAGGCCCGTGGTGTTGTCGTCCGTGCCCGTGCCCAGGAAGGAGCGGTCTCCGGGCCAGTCGGAGGGTTGGCTTCCGCGGGGGTTGCCGTACGGGTCGGACTTGCGGCGGGTGGTCGGCTGTCCGGCCTTCTGTTCGACGCTGATGGTCGCGGTGTTGTGGTGGTCGGTGAGCAGGTGCGACAGGGTGTGGCCGGTGGTCTTGCCGTTGGTGCGGCGGACCGTGGTCGGGGCGCCGGGGCCGCTGTAGTAGCGGACGGCGTCCATGGCCTTGCCGGCCTTGTCGACGGTGATCTCGGTTTCACCGAGGTAGAGGGTGCGGGCGCTGCCGGTTTCCTGAATGACCCGGTTACCGGACGCGTCGTAGAGGTAGCTGGTGACGTTGCCGAAGCTCCACTGCTGGGCTGGCGTGGCGGCCGGACTCGCGCACGTGAAGGTGTGCAGGTCGTTGCCGTCGGCGTCATTGTCGTTGGGAACGGTGAGGCACTGGTTGGTGCCGGTGATGAGGGCCTTGTCCGTCCCCCGGTAGGTGAACTTCTGGCTCGGCTCGCCCGGCTTGCAGGCCTTCAGGACTGCCTTGCCGTTCTCGGAGGTCAGGCACTTGCCGAGAGCCTGAACGGTGTCGCCGGTGATACGCCACTGCTGGGGCTTGCTCTCGTTGCAGGACAGCAGCTGGACGGGAGTTCCGTCGGCAGTGTTGCCGTCCTGGACGTCGAGGCACTTGCCGGAGAGACCGGTGACCGCGACGGACCCGATGCCGGGGCTGGTGGCCGAGAGGAGCTTGCTGCGGCGATCCCAGTTCAGGGTCTGGGTGTCACCGTCGATGGTGCGGGTCTTGGTGCTGCCCGCCGCGCTGTAGGTGTAGGTGGACAGGGAGTCGACCGTGGAGCCGGGCGTCCTGGTGGTCTTGTTGACCTTGGTCAGGGCGTGGGGCTGCTTCTTGGGATGGGGGAGGGCGCCGCCCGTGATCTCCACGCCGTAGGAGTACGTCGTCTCGTCGTCGAGGGCGCTGTTGGTGGGGTCGCGATCGGTGAGCTTGGTGCGGTTGCCGATGGCGTCGAACTGGTAGTCCTGCCAGTAGGCATCCCCGGGCGTACCCGATCCCACCTCCGTGCGTGCAGGGCCCGTGGGACCGGTGGGGCAGCCTTCCGTCTTGCCCGTCCAGGCACGCACGAGCTGGCCCATGGCGTCGTAGCTGTAGCACTGACGGTCGACGAGGGGCGGAGACTGCGGGGTGGTACCGGGGTAGGTGTCCTTGATAGCGGTCGGGTTGCCGACCGCGTCGTACGTGTAGCTGAGGGAGGAGAGGAGATTCGAGCCGGACGCGGAGTCGCGCGTCTCCTTGTGGGCAGTCGCCGAGGCGACTCGTCCGGTGTGGGGGTCGTAGGTGTTCGTGGTCCACACGCGGTTGGGTGCGTTGCCGGAGGCGGTGCGCAGGATCTCGCCGTAGGGGCTGTAGACGGTTTCCGCGGTGTACCAGGACAGGCCCGACATGGTCTGCACCATGCCGTCGGCGTTGTATCGGGTGATCAGCTTCTCGGCGGCGAGACCGCCGATCGTGGCCGGGAAGGTCGTCGATTGGACCTTTCCGGTGGGGGTGTACGTGGTGCTGTAGGCGTAACTGCCGGCCAGGCCCTTCGTAGCGGGCAGGTCCGGGATGGTGATCCTCGAACCGGTCGGCCGGTACTCGCTGTCGTAGCCGGTGACCTCGGTTTTGTACGACCCGGCGCCCCACTTGCGGGTGGAAGCGACGGGCTGGCCCTTGCCTCCCGGGAGGGTGTCGTAGGTCCAGGTGGCGATGGGGTCGGCGGTTTCGGAGTCGTCGCGCAGTGCGGTTTTGCGGCCGAGTACGTCGTAGGAGGTGTACTGGGTGACGTTGTAGACGTTGGTCGTCGAGACCTGCTGGTCGAGGTTGTTGTAGGTGAAGGTCGACTTGGCAGACCTTCCCCGGCGGCCCGTGCCAGACCAGTTGGCCCGGGACCGCCATCGGCAAGACCAATGTGACCTTCCAGGTCAAGGGCACCGACCGCAACGACCGGCCGGATCAGCAGAACCTCGACCAGGTCCAGATCGCGGTGTGGGGCAACAGTGGGACGGCCTTCGACCAGTGGCTTTCACCCAACAGCGATGGCGTCGTCACCGCCGAGGTGCCCTGGAACACCTTCACCGACGGGCAGACGTACTACTGGCTCTCCCGCACCAAGGACAAGGACGGCGCATGGTCGAACGGCAGCGGGCCGCACGACTCCGGTAGCGGGGCTTGGTGCACCTTCACCGTCAGCCACACCGTCCCGCCCAACCCCGCCGTCTCCTCCACCGCCTTCCCGCCGCAGGGCGACAACTTCAACGAGTGGAGCACGGAGCCCGCCAGTACCCCGGGCCAGAGCTTCACCATCAAGGGCAACGGCGCCAAGGCTGAGGACATCCGCGAGTACCAGTGGAGCCTGAACCGGCCCCTCTTCGACCAGAAGGCCGTACCCGGCGTCGGCAGCGACACGGTCTCCGTCCCGCTCCAGGTGGACACCTCCGGTCCGAACGTCCTCTACGTCCGCACCGTCACCAAGTCCGGCAACGTCTCCGCCCAAAGCGCCTACGGGTTCCTCGTCAGGCCGAGACCCGGCCAGGACACGCCCGGCGATGTCACCGGAGACGGCCACCCCGACCTCCTGGCGATCGACAAGGACGGCAACCTGCGCACCTACGCGGGAGACGCGGTCGGCGACACCGACGCCTACATCCCCGGCGCGGTCGAGAACGGGCAGCCCGTCGCCCCCGGGTACTGGAAGGACCCGACCACCGGCCAGTCCGCGCTCATCGGGCACGCCACCGACTGGTACCCCGGCGACGGCCTCACAGACCTGATCGCACGGATGCCCGACGGCAAGCTCTACATCTACCCCGGCACCGGCACCGGCCAGTTCGACGTCGGCCGCCGCATGCAGATGCAGCTCCCGCTGAGCGCCCCGGACCCGTCCGTCTTCCGACAGTTGGTCGTGACCGAGGACATCGACGGCGACGGCCTGGGTGACCTGTTCGCCCTGGACGCCGACGGCTTCTGGGCGTTCTCCGGCTACACCGGATCCAGCCTCACCTCCTACAAGAAGATGGCCACCGGCTGGGCCGGCCGCGACATCGTCGGCGTCCGCGACGTCTCCGGGGACAAGGTCCCGGACCTGATCTTCCGGGACAACACCAACGCCAACCGGGGCCTGGCCCTGCGCAAGGGCAAGCCCGGCGTCAACGGCGGCGTCGACCTCACGTCCCTGGAGTCCAAGGCGAACTCCGAAGGTGCTGAGGACTACACCTACGCCACCACCGGCTGGGGCAGGACCACCTACCCCAAGGTCCTCGGCACCCCCGACGCCAACGGTGACGGCATCCCCGACATCTGGGCCGTCGGGACCAACGAGAACCAATGGCTCATCCAGGGTGGCATCAGCGCCGTCGGTGGCGCCATCGGCCGCGACGAGGACGGCTGGAACACCTTCCTGACCATCGGCTAGCCGGGTCGGGCATCGGTAACCACGGGCGCCTCGCCGGGAGATGACTCCCGGCGAGGCGCCCGTCGTTTTCTTCCGGTGACGCGGAGGAACGCCGGGTCGGATTCCTGCCGGCATCGTTCACCTGCCACGCAGTTTGATTGAACTCGCAACCAACCGATGCGGGAGGAACAGCGTGGACAGCGACAACAGCGTGGCTCTGGTGACCGGTGGGAGCAGGGGCATCGGGGCGGCGGTCGCCCTGCGGCTCGCCGAGGACGGGGTCGACGTCGCGATCACCTACGTCAACGACGCGGAGGCCGCGGCCGAGGTCGTCGGGAAGGTCGAGGCGCTCGGGCGGCGGGCTTTGGCCGTGCGGGCCGACGCCGCGGATCCCGCGGCCGCCGGCGTGGTGGTGGAGCGGGTCGTGGCGGAGTTCGGGCGGCTCGACGTACTGGTGAACAACGCCGGGGTGGGGGTGCTCGGGCCGCTGGAGGCGCTGGCCCCGGCCGACGTGGAGCGGGTGCTCGCGGTCAACGTGCGCGGGGTGTTCGACACCACGCGGGCCGCGGCCGCGCACCTGGGCTCCGGCGGGCGGGTCATCACCATCGGCAGTTGCATGGCCCAGCGGGTGCCGGGGCCGGGCGGGACGCTCTACACGATGAGCAAGTCGGCGCTGATCGGCTTCAACAGAGCGCTCGCCCGGGAGTTGGGCGGGCGCGGGATCACCGCGAACATCGTGCACCCGGGGCCGGTGGACACGGACATGAACCCGGCGGACGGACCCTACGCGGCTTCGCAGGCGGCGCTGACGGCGCTCGGGCGGTTCGGTGCGCCGCGGGAGGTGGCGGCGGTGGTGTCGTTCCTCGCGGGTCCGGACGCCTCGTACGTGACGGGGGCGGAGTTCGCGGTGGACGGGGGGCACGCCGCGTAGCCTCGCCGGGCGGGCGGGCCGGGCGTGCGGGCGGGTTCCGGAGCCGGACCTGTCGGCGGGCGGGTGCGGACCGCCCGCACGGGGCTCCGCCCCGGACCCCGCGCCTCGAACGCCGGCGGGGCTGAAGTGTGCCCGGACCGGGGGTGGACAGTTCGGGCCGAGGCCGAAACAGCCCGGAACGAGCAGCAGCCCGCCCCTGGGGTGTCGGCCCCCGGGGCGGGCTGCACGCAGCGGCCGGACTAGCCGCCCAGTTCCTGGTGGCGGGCCGTCAGCGCGGTCGCGCCGGACTCCGTCAGGGAGCCGTACAGGCGCAGGCGGGAGAAGCCGCCGTCCGGGAAGATGTCGATCCGGACGTGCGTGCCGACCGCCGGGGCGTCCAGGACGAAGCGGTGGTTGGTGTCGGGCTGCAGGCGGGTGCGCGGCAGGAACTCCTGCCACTCGCCCTCCTCGCCCGTCTTCACCGACAGCGAGGCCCAGCCGGCCGAGTTGCCCTTCAGGTAGGCGGTGTCGATCTCGACGGCGCGGATCTCGGACTCGGCGACGAGCTGGTAGCGGATCCAGTCGTTGCCGTTGTCGCGGCGGCGCGCGGTCTCCCAGCCGTCGTCCATCTTGCGGGAGCGGCCCGGGTTGATGGTGTTGGTCGGCGGGGAGTAGAAGCGGTTGGAGGCGTCCTGCACGGAGCCGCCGTTCTCCAGGGCCACCACGTCGAAGGAGCCGAGCGCGTCGAGCCACTTCGGGTCGGGCAGGACCTCGCCGTAGACGCGCAGGCGGGCGATGCCGCCGTCGGGGTGCTGGTTGACGCGCAGGTGGGTGAAGCGCTGCTCGGCGTCCACCTCGAAGCCGTTGGCCGCGTGGCCGCCGACCGCCGTGCGGGGCACGATGGTCGTCCACTTGACGTCGTCGCCCTGGAGCTCCTCCGGGGTCGGCGCGAGGGCGCCCGCCCAGTTGGTGGCCTCGACGGAGACGGCCTGCGGCATGTTGCCGCGGAAGTGGGCGGTGTCGACGACGATGCCGCGGATCACGCCGGGGGCGCCCAGGCGTACGAGCGCCCAGTCGTGGTCCTCGGGGGTCGGCCAGGGCTGGGTGGCGGAGACGCCACGCCGGCGGCGGGTCTCCCAGCCGTCCATGACCTTGCCCTTGTGGCCGAAGTCCTCGGGGTCGAAGTGCGCGGCCTCGGAGATCAGCAGGTTCTCGCGCTGGGCGAAGAACTCGTCGTTGGCGGCGATGACACCGGCGCCCAGCTCACGGGCGGCGAGGTTCGCGTACTGGGTGAAGGGGAACTCCGCGGTGCGGTAGTCCGCGTACGGGTCGCCGCCTCCGTACGGGTTCGCGTTGCCGGTGAAGGATTCAATCGCCACTGGTCAGTTCTGCCTTTCGAGGAGGAGGCCCGTGGGCTCGGTCGGGGTGCCGTGGTCGGCGATCCGCGTGCCGCGCAGCCAGGTGGACTTCACGACGCCGTGCAGGGTCTTGCCCGCGTACGCCGTGACCTGGTTGCGGTGGTGGAGTTCGGCCGGATCCACGGTGAACGTTTCTTCGGGGGCGAGCACGGCGAAGTCGGCGTCGCGGCCGGCCTCGATCGCGCCCTTCTGCGCCAGCCCGGCGAGGGCGGCCGGGGCGGCGGACATCCAGCGGACGACGTCCTCCAGGGTCCGGCCGCGGCGGCGCGCCTCGGTCCAGATGGCGGGAAGGCCCAGCTGGAGGGAGGAGATGCCGCCCCACGCGGTGGAGAAGTCGCTGGTCTTCAGGTCCGCGGTGGAGGGCGAGTGGTCGGAGACGATGCAGTCGATGGTGCCGTCGGCGAGCGCGTCCCACAGGAGGTCCTGGTTGGCGGCCTCGCGGATCGGCGGGCAGCACTTGAACTCGCTGGCGCCGTCGGGCACTTCCTCGGCCGTGAGGGTGAGGTAGTGCGGGCAGGACTCGACGGTGATCCGTACGCCCTCGGCCTTGGCGGCGGCGATCAGCGGCAGCGCGTCGGAGGAGGACAGGTGCAGCACGTGCACGCGGGCGTTCAGCCGCTTGGCCTGGGCGATCAGGTTGCCGATCGCGGTGTTCTCGGCGTCGCGCGGCCGGGAGGCGAGGAAGTCGGCGTACTTGGGGCCCGGGACGACGGGAGCGGCGTCCAGGTGGTGCGGGTCCTCGGCGTGCACGATGAGCAGGCCGCCGAAGCCGGTGATCTCGGCGAGGGAGGTGGCCAGCTGCTCCTGGTCGAGCTCGGGGAACTCGTCCACGCCCGAGGGCGACAGGAAGCACTTGAAGCCGTAGACGCCGGCGTCGTGCAGCGGGGCCAGGTCCTTGACGTTGTCCGGCAGGGCACCGCCCCAGAAGCCGACATCCACGTGCGCCTTGGCGCGGGCGACCTCCTGCTTGACGCGCAGGTTGTCGACCGTGGTGGTCGGCGGCAGGGAGTTCAGCGGCATGTCGAGGATCGTGGTGATGCCACCGGCGGCCGCGGCGCGGGTGGCCGTCCAGAAGCCCTCCCACTCCGTGCGACCCGGGTCGTTGACGTGGACGTGGGTGTCGACGAGGCCGGGGAGCAGGACGTCGTCGCCGAAGTCCTCCAGCCGGGCCCCGGCCGGAACCTCGGCGTCGTGTGCCAGCACGGCCGTGATCTTCCCGCCGGCGACGGCGACCGAGGCGGCGCGCGTCCCCTCGGGGGTGATGACGCGCGTCGAGCGCAGTACCAGTTCCACAGCCACGTCGGCCACCGGAACCTCCCCATCTACTTCCACAGAGCGAAATTCAACGTTCTGTTGACGGAGTCTTCCCCGCGATCGGTACCCCGTCAAGAGCGTCCGGACGGACCACTGACACACCAGGGCCGCAATTGGATGTTTCCACAGGATGGAATTAAGATTTCGCTATACAGAATGTAGCTATCACCACCGGCAACCGGGCGAATACCTTCCGGAGGACGTCCGCCACCAGGACAAACCCTCTCTGACCGGCGACGACGACCTCGACCCCAGCACTGGGACGGACGCCGACCGCCGGGTAGGCTGCTCCCTTGCCTGCCAGCACCGAAAGGACCGCGCCGTGCCGACGTCCAGCGCCAGCACCACCGACGCTTCCTCGAAGACCCCCGCCGCCGGCGGTGGCGTCCAGTCCCTCGAGCGCGCCTTCGACCTGCTCGAACGCATGGCCGATGCCGGGGGTGAGGTCGGCCTCAGCGAGCTCTCCGCCGCCAGCGGCCTGCCGCTGCCCACGATCCACCGGCTGATGCGCACGCTGGTGGCGTGCGGCTACGTACGCCAGCAGCCCAATCGACGGTACTCCCTCGGCCCCCGTCTGATCCGCCTCGGCGAGTCCGCGTCGCGCCTGCTGGGTACCTGGGCCCGCCCCTACCTCGCCCGCCTGGTCGAGGAGACCGGGGAGACCGCGAACATGGCCCTCCTCGACGGCGACGAGATCGTCTACGTCGCCCAGGTGCCCTCCAAGCACTCCATGCGCATGTTCACCGAGGTCGGCCGCCGGGTGCTGCCGCACTCCACCGGTGTGGGCAAGGCGCTCCTCGCCCACACCCCGGCCGACGAGGTACGGGCCCTGCTGGCCCGCACCGGGATGCCGGCGGCGACCGAGAAGACCATCACCACGCCCGAGGGCTTCCTCGACGCGCTGGAGCAGGTCCGCAAGTCGGGCTACGCGGTCGACGACAACGAGCAGGAGATAGGAGTCCGCTGCCTCGCCGTGTCGGTGCCGAACTCGCCGACCGCCGCCGCGATCTCCATCTCGGGTCCGGCGGGCCGGGTCACGGAGGCCGTGGCCGAGTCCTTCGTGCCGATCCTGCAGGGCGTGGCCGCCGAGCTCTCGGTGGCCCTGGCCAACCAGAGCCCCGCGTAGGTTCACGCGGTCCTACACGAAGGCCCCGGCCGCCCCTCGACACGAGGGGCGGCCGGGGCCTTCGCGTACCGCCTTCGCCCGTGCCGCTCAACGCACCGGGGCCGGGGCCGGGCCGAGCGTCAGGCTGCCGTCCGTCATCGTCGCCGTACGGTCCATCCGCTCCAGGTGGGCGTGGTCGTGCGTGACCAGCACCGTGGCCGTGGCGCGCTCCCGGGTCAGGGTGACCAGCAGGTCCAGCACGGCCGCGCCCCGCTCGTGGTCGAGCGCGCTGGTGGGCTCGTCGACCAGCAGCACCGCCGGCTCGTTCATCAGGGCGCGGGCTATGTTGATCCGCTGGCGCTGACCACCGGAGAGCTGGTGGGGGCGCTTGTCGGCCTTGTCCGCCAAGCCCACCGCGTCGAGCAGCTCCAGGGCCCGCCGGCGTACCGCGCGCGCGGGGCGGCCGGAGAGGTGCGCCATGACCTGGAGCTGTTCGGCGGCGGTCAGCGCGGCGAGCAGGTTCGGCTGCTGGAAGACGATGCCGATCTTCTCCCGCCGCAGGGCCGACTTCTCGGCGGGGCCGAGCTCCGTGGTGTCCTGGCCCGCGACGACGACCCGACCGGAGTCCGGGGTCACCAGGGTGGCGGCCACCGCGAGCAGGCTGGACTTGCCGGAGCCGGAGGGGCCGATGACCGCCGTCAGCGTGCCGGCGGGCACCTCCAGGCCGACGGCGTCGAGGGCGGTGAGCCGGCTCTCGCCGTCGGGGTAGGTCAGCGTGACGTCGTGGACGAGGAGGGTCATCGGGCGCTCCCGAGGGCGGTCAGCGGGTCGACGGCGGTGATCCGCCGGATGGACAGGGCGGCGCCCAGCGCGCCGAGCAGGATCATGATCGCGGCGGGGAGGAGCACCGTGGCGGCGTCGAGGACGAAGGGCACGGGGCCGCCGTCGATCAGCGCGCCGAAGCCGGCGGCGAGCGCGGTGCCCAGCCCGGTACCGATGGCGAGCATCACGACGGCCTGGCCGAGGGCGTCCTTCAGGAGGTACGGGGTGGAGGCGCCCAGCGCCTTCAGGACGGCGATGTCCCCGCTGCGCTGGATCGTCCACACCGTGAAGAAGGCGCCTGTCACCAGGGCGGAGATGGCGAAGAGGAAGCCGCGCATCAGTTGCAGCGAGCCGTTCTCGGCCTGGTACGAGCCGATGGCGCCCAAGGCCTCGTCCACGGTCCGCACCTCGGTGGTGGCGGCCCGGTCCGCGGCGGCGAGGTCCGCACCGTCGCCGACGGAGAGGGCGACGACGGTCGCGAGGGTGTCGATGGAGGTGCCGGGGTTCCCGACGCGCTGCCAGTCGTTGAGGTCCATCCAGACGACCGGGGTGTGGCTGTACGCGGCGGTCCCGGACACGCCCGCCACGGTCAGTTCCAGCGGGCCGATCTTGAGCTTGGCCCCGGCGGTCAGGCCGCCCAGCTCCTTCGCGGCCTTCTCGGTGAGGACCACCTGGCCCTGGGTGAGGCCGGCGTTCCGCGGTGCGAGCCCCCCGGCGGAGGCCACACCGAAGACCGAGATCGCGGCGGTGCGCTCACCCGAGACGGCGTTGGTGGTGCGGATGCCGAGCGGCTCGGCCGCCTTGACCCCGGGCCGCGCCCGCCAGGCCAGCCAGGCGGGCTCGGCCACCTGGGAGTTGGTGAAGGACACCTTCTGGTCCCCGGTGGGCGCGGCGAAGGCCAGGTGGGTGGCGGGCAGACCGGTGATGGCCGAGATGTTCTCCCGGGCCAGGCCGGAGGTGAGCCCGGACAGCAGTCCCACCAGCAGCGTGATGAGCAGCACGACCGAGCCCATGAGGGCGAATCGGCCCTTGGCGAACCGTAGATCTCTCCATGCGACGAACATGTTCCCCACCTTGGTCATCCGCGTGGACACAAGGCATCGCGCCACAGTAGTGATCCTCGTATCGAAGGGTGCGTCCGGACATCGAACTTTTGGTTGACCGGGGCCGGCCCGCCCCCACTTACGCTGGTCCGGACATGACTGCACCGGTTTCCTCCCTCTCCCCCGCCACCCGTGCCCTGACGCCCGTCTCCAAGGTGCTGCGGCTGTGCCTGCACGCGCTGCTCCTCGGCCTGCTCGCGCTCGCCGCCGGGCGGGCCGTCACCGACTCCGCGCCCCGGGCCGGGTGGGTGATCGCCGCCTGCGCGGTGCTCGCCCTCGTCTACGCGGGCGGCGTACGGGCCCCCGCCGTGCACAGCTCGCCGCGTGCCGGGGCGCTGTGGCTGGCCGGGCTCTGCGCGACCTGGACGGGCCTGCTCGTGGTCTCCCCCGACGGGCTGTGGATCGCCTTCCCGCTGTACTTCCTGGAGCTGCACCTGCTGCGGCTGCGCTGGGGGATCACGGCCGTCGCGGTGACCGCCTGCGCCGCCATCGGCGGCTTCGTCGCGCACAGCGACGCGGCGACCCCCGGGGCCTTCCTCGGACCCCTGCTGGGCGGCGCGGTGGCGGTGGCGACCGTACTGGGCTACCAGGCGCTCTACCGTGAGAGCGAACGCCGCCGGGAGCTGATCGAGGAGCTGATCACCACCCGGGCCGAGCTGGCCGCGGCCGAGCGGGGCGCCGGGATCCTGGCCGAGCGCGAGCGCCTCGCCCGGGAGATCCACGACACCCTCGCGCAGGGCCTGTCCTCCATCCAGTTGCTGCTGCGGGCGGCCGAGCGGGCGCTGCCGGCGCGGGCACCGGCCCTGGAGCACATCGCCCGGGCACGCGAGGCGGCCCAGGAGAACCTCGCCGAGGCGCGCCGTTTCGTACGGGCCCTCACTCCGCCGGACCTGGAGCACGGGTCGCTGGCGGCCGCGCTGGAACGGCTGTGCGCGGGGGTCCCGGGACCGCGCGTGCGGTTCTCGCTGAGCGGCACCCCGCGGGTGCTGCCCACCCCGTACGAGGTGGCCCTGCTGCGGATCGCGCAGTCGGCGCTGGCCAATGTGGTGCGGCACGCGCGGGCCGGGCGCGCCGAGATCACCCTGACGTTCATGGACGCCTCGGTCACGCTGGACATCGTCGACGACGGGGACGGCTTCGACCCGGCGTCGGTGTCACCGGGCTCGGCGGGCTCCGGAGACGGCGGCTTCGGGCTGCCCGCGATGCGCTCGCGCGCCGAGACCCTGGGCGGGCTGTTCACGGTGGAGTCCGACCCCGGCCAGGGCACCGCCGTGGCCGTCACCCTGCCGCTCCCCCTCGAACACCTCGAACACCTCGGACACGCGGAACGTCCGGACACCGTGGAGGCCCTGTGAGCATCCGTCTCCTGCTCGCCGACGACCACCCGGTGGTCCGGGCCGGGCTGCGCGCGGTACTGGACACCGAGCCGGACTTCGCGGTGGTGGCCGAGGCCGCGACCGCCGAGCGGGCGGTGGAGCTGGCCGCGGGTGAACCGGTGGACGTGGTCCTGATGGACCTGCAGTTCGGTCCCGGTCCCGGTATGCACGGCTCCGAGGCGACGGCCCTGATCACCGCCCGGCCGGGCGCGCCCCGGGTGCTGGTGCTGACCACGTACGACACGGACGCCGACATCCTGGCGGCGGTGGAGGCGGGCGCTTCCGGCTACCTGCTCAAGGACGCCCCGCCGGAGGAGCTCGCCGCGGCGGTCCGGACGGCCGCGGCGGGCCAGTCGGCGCTGGCGCCGGCGGTGGCGCTGCGCCTGATGGACCGGATGCGGACCCCGGCGGAGGCGCTGACGAAGCGGGAGCTGGAGGTGCTCCAGTTGGTCGCGGACGGCCTGTCGAACCAGCAGATCTCCAAGAGGCTCTTCCTCAGCCAGGCCACCGTCAAGTCCCATCTGGTGCACGTCTACGCCAAGCTCGGTGTCGACTCGCGCACCTCGGCGGTCGCGGCGGCCGCCGTACGCCGGCTGATCCGCACCCCGTAGGGGGGCCGGCCCCCCCTACGGACACACCGGGCCGCAGGAGGGTGCGCGGCTCGGACCGTTGGGAGCATCGGGGTGTCCCCCGGGCCGTCACTGCCGAGACGGTCCGATCCCCGACCGGAGAGCGAGCCCCCCCGATGCACACCGCCGTCCTGGTGCGCCGACCGGCGCCCCCCACCGAGGTCCGCACCGCCTTCGCGCTCTGGCTCACGGCGGTGGCCGCCGGGGCGTTCGAGACCGCGCTCATGCTCGGCCGGGTGCCGGCCGACCAGGTGGCCGTCGGCCTGGTGATCCGCCTGACCGTCTTCACCGCGGCCGTGCTGGTCGCCTTCCGCATGCGCTCGGGTGCGCGCTGGGCCCGGATCACCCTGGCCGTCGGCCTCGGCGTGGCCGGCAGCGCCTCGCTGGTCGTCGAACCCCTCGGGTACCTCCTCGACGGGGGGTCGCTCGCCGACGCCGTGTCCCGGGCGGACGCCCTCGACCTGGTCTTCGGGGCGAGCCGGACGGTCCACCTGCCGGCCGTCCTGACGGCGGTGGCCCTGATGTTCCGCCCGGCCGCGAACGCGTACTTCCGCGAACGGCCCTCGTAGGCCTGATCCGAAGAGACGGCCTAGGCGACCCAGTGCGGGCGCTCCACCGCCGGCGGCAGCGGGACCCCGTCGTGGAAGGCGCTCGCGAGGCGGCGGACGCCTTCGTCCAGGCGGTCCTCGGGCAGCGTGTACGGGATCCGGAGCCGGTGTTCGAAGGTGCCCGGGTCCACGCCGAAGCGGGCGCCGCGACCGATGTACACCCCGGCCGCGGCGGCCCGCTCGGACAGGGCGGAGCTGACGGGCTCGCCCAGGTCGACCCAGAGCGAGAGGCCGCCCGGCGGGACCTGCCAGGACCATTCCGGGGTGTGCCGCTGGAGCGCCCGCACCAGGGCCTCGCGCCGGATCCGCAGCTGCGCCAGCCGGGCGGGCAGTTCCCGGTCCATGTCGTCCAGCAGCGGGAGCGCGACGAGCTGGTCGAGCACCGAGCCGGTCATGTCGGCGGAGACCCGCACGGCCGTCAGCTCCGTGATCATCTTCGCGGAGGCCCGGATCCACCCCACCCGCAGCCCGCCCCAGTGCGTCTTGCTGAGCGAGCCGATGGTGATCACGTGGTCCGCGCCGCCGCGCGGGGCGAGGGAGGCCGACGGCGCGGGGGCGGGCACGTCCAGCGCGATGTCGGCGATCGTCTCGTCGACGACCAGCCAGGTCCCGGTGGCACGGGTCGCCGCGAGCAGGCGCAGCCGCTGCTCCGGTGGCATGAGCGCGCCCGTCGGGTTGTGGAAGTCGGGGATCACGTACGCCAGCCTGGGCACGGTCTGGCGCAGGGTGGACTCGGCTATCTCCAGGTCCCAGCCCGCTTCGGAGACGGCGATGGATCCGGTGCGCAGCCGCGCGTGTCGCAGGGCGTCGAGGGCGTTGGCGTAGGTCGGGTTCTCGGTCACGACCCGGTCCCCGGGCCGGCAGAGCAGGCTGACGACCAGCGAGAAGGCCTGCTGGGCGCCGGCCGTCACCAGGATCTGCTCGGGGCGGGTGGGGAGCCCGCGCCGGGTGAACCGGTCGGCGACGGCGCCGCGGAGGTCGGGCAGACCGAAGGGGTGGTAGCCGGGGTCCTGGGCGAGCCGCGGGAGCCGGGGCGCCGCCCAGGCGAAGGCGGCGGCGAGGCTGCCCTCCGGGGCGCCCATCGCGGCGATGGCCAGGTCGACGCCGGGTTCGCCGTCGGCGCTGTAGCCGCCGGCGCCGAGGAGGGCGTGGGCGCCGACCGGGCGGTGGCCGTCCGGGAGCTCGGTCCAGGTGCCGGAGCCGCGCCGGCTGCGGACGTAGCCGCTCTCGCGCAGCAGGTCGTAGGCACCCGTGACGGTGGCCCGGCTCGCGCCGACCGCCTCGGCGAGCTCGCGTTCGGCGGGCAGCCGCACGTGCAGGGCGATGCGGCCGTCGAGGATCAGCGTGCGGACGGCGTCGGCGAGCGCCCGGTAGCCGGGGCGGGCCAGGACGTCGGCGGGCAGCAGGGCCGCGAGCTGACGGCTGCCGATCGTTCTGTCCGCTGTCTGGACCACTCGCCCGTTTGCCATGCCAACCTCCCCTGATTGGCTCTGACGGCCAGGCCAATCGAGGACCAGACTCGCCGTATTGGCCCTCGATTGGCAAGGAGATGCCCAGATGCTGACCGACCGTGACGAGCGCGCCCTGCTGGCCGCCACCGAGAACCGCATCGCCCGTCCGCTGCGGATCGGGGCCGCGCTCGCCGCCGTACGGCGCACTCTGGAACGACGGCCACGAGGTCGCGCGCAGGAGCGAGAATCGGGGGCATGTCATCCCACACGCACTCCGATCCGCCCGTGATCGCGGGCCTGCTCCTCGCCGCCGGCGGTGGCCGCCGGCTCGGTGGGCGACCCAAGGCGCTGCTCCCCTATCGCGGCCGTCCGCTGGTCGAGAACGCGGTACGGGTGCTGCGCGAGGCGGGCTGCGGCCCGGTGCACGTGGTGCTCGGCGCCTCGGCGGCCGAGGTCCGCGAGCGCGCGGACCTGACCGGCTGCGTGATCGTGGACAACCCGGACTGGGCGCAGGGGATGGGCTCCTCGCTGCGGGTCGGCCTCACCTCCTTGGCCGGTACGGGCGCCGGCGCGGCCCTGGTCTCGCTGGTGGACCAGCCCGGCATCGGCCCGGCGGCGGTGGCCCGGGTGCGGGCGGCGTACCGCTCCCCCACGAGCCTGGTGGCGGCTGCGTACGACGGGGAGCGCGGGCATCCCGTGCTGTTCGGCGCGGACCGCTGGGCGGACATCGCGGCGACGGCGACGGGCGACCAGGGGGCCCGGGGCCATCTGGCGCGCCACGCCGGAGAGCTCATGCTGGTGGAGTGCTCGGACGTCGCGGAGGCGTTCGACATCGACACGCCGCCCGACCTGGCGCGACTTCTCTGAGCACCGCGTGACGACAATGGCACTGAGGGCCACCGACAAGCGGAATCTGTCGACTCGGAGAATCTCGACATCAACAAACCATTGAACTTCCACCATGAGGAAATTACTATCCACTGGTCAGAAGCGCCCTGAACCCACAGACGGCGCCCGCGACCGTATTTCGGAACTCTCCACACCCGACGGCACTGCGTGCCGTCTCGCGCGAGCATTCCCCGCGGCCGCCAGGCACCGCCGCTGAAGGAGTGACAGTTATGTCCGCACCAGCGCCGTCCCCGCTGGCCATCGTCGACGCCGAGCCCCTGCCCCGGCAGGACGAAGTCCTCACCGAAGCGGCCCTCGCCTTCGTGGCCGAGCTCCACCGGCGGTTCGCCCCCCGCCGCGCCGAGCTCCTCGCCCGTCGCGGTGAGCGCCGTGCCGAGATCGCCCGGACCTCCACCCTCGACTTCCTCCCGGACACCGCACAGGTCCGCGAGGGCGACTGGAAGGTGGCGCCGGCCCCGGCCGCGCTGAACGACCGTCGTGTGGAGATCACCGGTCCGACGGACCGCAAGATGACCATCAACGCCCTGAACTCGGGCGCCAAGGTCTGGCTCGCCGACTTCGAGGACGCCTCCGCTCCCACCTGGGAGAACGTCGTCCTCGGCCAGCTCAACCTGATCGACGCCTACGAGCGGCGCATCGACTTCACCGACCCCCGCACCGGCAAGGCGTACGCCCTGAAGCCCGCCGACCAGCTCGCCACCGTCGTGATGCGGCCGCGCGGCTGGCACCTGGAGGAGCGTCACCTGCGGTTCGAGGGCGGCCCGGCCTCCGGCTCGCTCGTGGACTTCGGCCTGTACTTCTTCCACAACGCGAAGCGCCTGATCGACCTCGGCAAGGGTCCGTACTTCTACCTGCCGAAGACGGAGTCGCACCTGGAGGCCCGCCTCTGGAACGAGATCTTCGTCTTCGCCCAGGACTACGTCGGCATCCCCCAGGGCACCGTCCGCGCGACCGTCCTCATCGAGACCATCACCGCCGCGTACGAGATGGAGGAGATCCTCTACGAGCTGCGCGACCACGCGGCCGGCCTGAACGCGGGCCGTTGGGACTACCTCTTCTCCATCGTCAAGAACTTCCGTGACGGCGGCGAGAAGTTCGTCCTGCCGGACCGCAACGCGGTGACGATGACCGCCCCGTTCATGCGGGCGTACACCGAACTGCTGGTCCGCACCTGCCACAAGCGCGGCGCGCACGCCATCGGCGGCATGGCGGCCTTCATCCCGTCCCGCAAGGACGCCGAGGTCAACAAGGTCGCCTTCGAGAAGGTCAAGGCCGACAAGGACCGCGAGGCCGGCGACGGCTTCGACGGTTCCTGGGTGGCCCACCCCGACCTGGTCCCGATCGCGATGGCCTCCTTCGACGCGGTGCTCGGCGAGAAGCCGAACCAGAAGGACCGGCTGCGCGAGGACGTCTCGGTGGCCCCGGGCGAGCTCATCGCGATCGACTCCCTGGACGCCCGGCCGACGTACGAGGGCCTGCGCAACGCGGTCCAGGTCGGCATCCGTTACATCGAGGCGTGGCTGCGCGGCCTCGGCGCCGTCGGCATCTTCGGCCTGATGGAGGACGCGGCCACCGCCGAGATCTCGCGCTCGCAGATCTGGCAGTGGATCAACGCGGGCGTCGTCTTCGAGAACGGCGAGACGGCCACGGCCGAACTGACCCGCAAGATCGCCGCCGAGGAACTGGCCGCCATCCGCGCCGAGGTCGGCGAGGAAGCCTTCACGGCCGGCAAGTGGAAGCAGGCCCACGACCTCCTCCTCCAGGTCTCCCTGGACGCGGACTACGCGGACTTCCTCACCCTCCCCGCCTACGACCAGCTGGTCGGCTGACCCCCGAATTCGACTGACACGCACAGCGGTCGAAGCCTGTCGGCTCCGCCCCCGTCGCCTCACGGCGCGGGGGCGGAGTCGTTTGCGTACCACAACAGGAGGGGTCGGCTCCCGAACGACCGGTCGGTCGTTACTCGTTCGTAACATGACTGTACCTAGCGGTAACAAGTGGGCCCGTGTCACCTTTCCGATGCCACCGGCCGGCGGTACCCCCACTTCCCAGCCACGCGACGCAGTCGTCGCCGACTTCGGCGTGGCCGAACGCAGGAGTTCCGCAGTGATCGGATTCCGCAACGTCAGCAAGGACCGGGACCGCAGTCGGGTGCGACGGCTGGCCGGCGCCGCAATGGCCGTGCCACTCGCCGCCGGCGCACTGCTGGCCGGCGGAGCCGGAACCTCCGCCGCCAGCCCGGGAACCGGCCCCACCGCCGTGGTGTCCATGGGCGACAGCTACATCTCCGGCGAGGCCGGCCGCTGGAAGGGCAACAGCCTGACCAACAGCGGCAGCCGCAACGGCACCGACCGGGGCTGGGTCAGCGGCAGCACCTACGACCCCGCCAAGGTGTACGGGACCACCGCGGGCGGATGCCACCGCTCCGACTCCGCCGAGGTGCGCAGCGCCGGGGCGATCGCCGACGTCGCCGTGAACCTCGCGTGCTCCGGGGCGGTCTCGGACAACGTGTTCCGCTCCTCCAACGGCGGCGTCTCCTACAAGGGCGAGGCCCCCCAGGCCGATCAGCTCGCCGCGGTGGCCGCGAGCCACGACGTGAAGGTCATCGCCCTGTCCATCGGTGGCAACGACCTCGGTTTCGCCGACATCATCACGGACTGCGCGCTCGACTTCGTCCTGTGGAACTCGTACTGCTACGACGACCAGCAGTACGGGGTCGACCAGAAGATCGACGCGGTCATGGGCAAGGTCGGCAAGTCCGTGGACGAGATCCGGGCCGTGATGCGCGCGGCCGGGTACGCCGACTCCTCGTACCGGATCGTGCTGCAGTCCTACCCGTCGCCGATCCCGCGCGGCGCGGAGAACCGGTACACGCAGAGCGACTGGAGCCGTCTCAACACCGGCGGTTGCCCCTTCTGGAACCGGGACTCCGACTGGGCGCGGGACTCGCTCGTGCCGCAGCTGGCGAACCGGATCAAGGGCGTCGCGGCGGCCAAGAACGCGCAGTTCCTGGACCTGCGGGACATGATGCAGGGCCGCGAGGTGTGCGCGAAGGCGAGCAAGCAGGTGACCTCCGCGGTGCCGGCCTCGGCGAAGACGAGCGAGTGGGCGCGCTGGATCGACAACAACGAGACGCAGGGGCTGATCCAGGAGTCCATGCACCCGAACTACTTCGGCCAGCTGGCCGCGGGACGCTGCCTGGCTCTGGTCGTGGCCCAGCCCGCGAGCTCCGACTTCAGCTGCAAGAACACCGCGGGCGGGGACCAGACGGGCATGTTCCTGACCCCGGCCCCCTAGCAGGCCCCCTGTGCGGGCTCCACCGGGCGCGGCGGCGCCCGGTGGAGCCCACCCGGGTGCCGGTTCGGGTGCCGGCTCCGTTGCCCGTTCGGGTCAGTGGGACTGCGCGAGCGGACCTTCGGCGCGAGTCTGGGGTGACGGACAGGGTGACGGACCGCGGGCCCGACGCGGCGCGCCGGATCCGGAAGGAGCGTGATCGGCGTGGCCCGGAACCGCCGCCTCATCCTGAGCACGCCGTCCGAGGTCTGGCGCCTGCTGGCCGACGGCCACCGCTACGGCGAGTGGGTCACGGGAACCCGAGCGGTCCTCGCCGCGGATCCGCACTGGCCGCAGGTGGGGGCCCGGCTGAAGGTCCGGGTCGGCTCCGGCCCCCTCACCCTCGACGACACGTGCGTCGTCCGCAGGTGCGAACCGGAGCGCCGGTTGGAGCTGGAAGCGCGGGCGGAGCCCTTCGGTGCGGCGCGCATCGCCATGCGGCTGGACCCCTGGGGCGAGAACACCCTCTTCACCCTCGACTGGCACCCCCTGCGGGGACCAGGCACCCGGATGCACGGACTTCCGGTGGACTACATCGTCGCCATCCGCAACGGCATGATGCTGACGAAGCTGGCCAGGATCGCGGTACGCGAGCACACCGACGCACGGGTGTACTGACCGACGTTCTTCACGGGGTGTCGGGGCCGGGGCCCGTCAGCACGGACAGGATGTTGCCCGCCGGATCCTTGAACCAGGCGATGGTGGGCATGCCGTCCTCGCCGTGCACGATGCCCTTGGCGTCCGCCTCGAAGCCCTCGTAGCGCTCGAACGCGACACCGCGCGCGGTGAGCTCGTCGACGGCCCGCTCCACGTCCTCCACCGGGAAGTTCAAGATCGTGTAGGTCGCGGGGCGGAAGTCCTCCTTCGGGTACACCATGACCGTGGCGCCGCCCGCGAGGTCCAGGCGGAGCAGGCCCATCTCCTCGTCCCGCGAGACGTTCAGGCCGAGCGTCGTTCCGTAGAACTCCCTGGCCCTGTCCAGGTCGTCGACGGCGAATCCGCTGAATGCCCTGCTGTTTGCGAACATGGTCGTTCCTTCGGTCCGAGGCACCCCGCTTCCCATGGTCCCTCCTGGACCGCCGGGCGTCGATTCCGCAGTCCGGGCAGCGTCGGACGCCCCCGGAAAAGGGGGTGATCGGCGGGTGGCCGGCCGGCATGCTCGGGCGCATGGCAGCCCGTAACGCACGTCCCAGCCTCTACATCTCCGTCGACATCGAGGCCGACGGACCCATTCCCGGACCGTATTCGATGATCAGCTTCGGGGCCTCGGTCGCGGGCCGCCAGGACGGCCCTTCGTATACGGCCGCCGATCCCGAACAGCTGACCTTCTACCGGGAGTTGCGGCCCATCAGTGAGGAGTTCGTGCCCGAGGCGCTGGCCGTCAGCGGGCTGGACCGCGACCGTCTGGTGCGGGAGGGCGCCGATCCGGCGGTGGCCATGGCCGAGTTCCGCGCCTGGGTGCGGGAGGTGTCGGCGGGGGCGCAGCCGGTGATGTGCGGCTACCCGGCCTCCTTCGACTGGACCTTCCTGTACTGGTACCTGATCCGGTTCGGCGGGGACAGCCCCTTCGGCCATTCCGGCTGCCTGGACATGAAGACCCTTTACGCGACGAAGGCGCGGGTGCCGCTCCGGGCCGCCGTGAAGGGCCGGATGCCGCGCGAACTGCTGTCGCGGCGCCGTCACACGCACCACGCCCTGGACGACGCGATCGAACAGGCCGAGCTGATGAGCAACTTGATGCTGTGGACTCCCCCGGCGCCCGCCCCGGCCGCCGAGCGTTCCCCGCGCGTCACGCACCTGTCGTGGGGCCGGATCGAGGCCGAAGGGCTGCCCGCCGGGAAGGACTTGAGGCTCTACCCGGGCGGTGGCCGCCCCTGGGACTGGTCCGAGCACGGTACGCGGCACGATCCCGGCATCCAGCCGCAGGAGGTACGCGAGCTGCTCGACCTCGGGGTGACGGCGGTGGTGCTCAGCCAGGGCATGGAGAGCCGCCTCGGGGTGGCGCCGAGCACCCTGGAGGTGCTCGCGGCGGCCGGGGTGGAGGTGCACGTGGCACGGACGCCCGAGGCCGTGGAGATCTACAACCGGCTGGCCCCGGGCGGGCGGGTGGGCGGGCTCTTCCACTCGACCTGCTGAGCGGGGCACGGACCCGCACACGCACCGCACACGCACCGCACGCACACGGCGGGGGGGGGGGGGCCCCCCCCCCCGGGGGGGGGGGGGGGGGCGCGGGGGGCGCCCCCGCCCCCCCGGGGGGGGGGGGGCGGGGCCCCCCCCCCCGGGGGGCCCCGCCC
>NZ_JBICYT010000050.1:0-46641 GCF_043201215.1 Streptomyces sp. NPDC048331
CGCCCCTTCGGCCCGTGGCGGTCGAAGTCGCCCGTGGGGCGGGGACACGGAGGAGGGTCCCCGCAGGACGAGGCGCGACCTGGGCCGTCTTGCCGGGACAGGCCAGCACGCGCCGAGCCGAGGAGACCCTCCTGCGGGGCCCCGGCCCACACCACCAGCCCCGCCGGCGTTTGAGGCGCAGCCCCGGGCGCAGCCCAAGTCGTACCGCACACCGCCGAGCACCCCGCAGGGGCACGGCGCAGCCCGAGCCGTACCGCGCACCGCCGAGCACCCCGCAGGGGCACGGCAGCCCGAGCCGTACCGCATACCGCCGAGCACCCCGCAGGGGCACGGCAGCCCAAGTCGTACCGCACACCGCCGAGCACCCCGCAGGGGACCCCGCAGGGGACACGTACCCTCCCCGGAGGGGCGAAGTACCCCCATCCGCAGACCACTCCGGAGGAGACATGGCCTCACTCGTGCACGCCGCCCGGGCGACCGGCATCGCCACCCTCACCCTGGACTCCCCGGGCAACCGCAACGCCCTCTCCGCCGACCTCGTCGCAGAACTCCGTACCGCCCTCGCCACCGCCTCCGCGGACCCCGGCGTCCGGGCCGTCGTCCTCACCCACACCGGCAACACCTTCTGCGCGGGCGCCGACCTCAAGTCCCCCTGCGATCCGGCCGACTTCCTCGCTCTGCTCCGCGAGATCGCCGAGCTGCCCGAGCCCGTGGTCGCCCGGGTCACCGGACACGTCCGGGCCGGCGGCCTCGGGCTGCTCGGCGTCTGCGACATCGCCGCCGCCGGGCCGCGGTCCTCGTACGCCTTCACCGAGACCCATCTGGGCCTGGCCCCCGCGGTGATCTCCATGCCGCTGCTGCCGCGCCTCGACCCGCGTGCCGCCTCCCGCTACTTCCTCACCGCCGAGGCCTTCGACGCCGCCGAGGCCGCCCGGATCGGCCTGCTCACCCTGCACGCCGCCGAGGGCGAGGACGTGGACGCGGCTCTGGAGCCCGTACTCGCCGGCCTGCGCAAGGCCTCCCCGCAGGGACTGGCCGCCACCAAGGCGCTGACCTCCGCGGCCGTGCGCGAGGCCCTCGCCCGCGACGGCGCCCGACTCACCGAGCTGTCCGCCGGACTCTTCGCCTCCGCCGAGGCCCGCGAGGGCATCACCGCCCGCTTCGAGCGCCGGGAACCGTCATGGTCGCTGTGACGGGCCCCAAGCAGGCGCGTAGCCGCGTCACCCGCCGCCACCTCCTGGAGGCGGCCGTGTCCTGCCTGGCGGAGCACGGCTGGGCCGGATCCACCGTCTCCGTCGTCGCCGAGCGGGCCGGGGTCTCCCGTGGCGCCGCCCAGCACCATTTCCCGACCCGCGAGGACCTGTTCACCGCGGCCGTCGAGTACGTCGCCGAGGAGCGGTCCACCGCCCTGCGCGACCTGTTCCACGCCGGCCCGGCCGCCCGCCCCGTCGTGGTGGAGGCACTGGTCGACCTGTACACCGGCGCCCTGTTCCGGGCCGCGCTCCAGTTGTGGGTGGCCGCCTCCAACGAGGAGCAGCTGCGCCCCCGGGTCACCGAACTGGAGGCCCGGGTCGGCCGCGAGACCCACCGCATCGCCGTCGAGCTGCTGGGCGCCGACGAGTCGGTGCCGGGCGTACGGGAGACCGTGCAGGGCCTGCTGGACATGGCGCGGGGCCTCGGCCTGGCCAACGTGCTCACCGACGACACGGCCCGCCGGGCCCGGGTGGTCGCCCAATGGTCGCGGATCCTGGACGCGGTCCTGGGCTGAAGCGGCGGGAACGCGCAGGGCGCCGCACCCCGCACGCGGGATACGGCGCCCTGCTCGTGCACCTGTCAGGCGGTGTCGGCGATGTCCGCGTAACCCTCGATCTCCTGCGGGTTGCGCCGGCCCGGTCCGATGTAGCGGGCCGAGGGCCGCACGAGGCGGCCCGTGCGCTTCTGCTCCAGGATGTGCGCCGACCAGCCGGCGGTCCGGGCGCAGCTGAACATCGACGTGAACATGTGCGCCGGAACCTCGGCGAAGTCCAGCATGATCGCGGCCCAGAACTCGACGTTCGTGGCGAGCACCCGGTCGGGACGGCGCGCGTGCAGCTCCTCCAGCGCGGCCTTCTCCAGCGCGGCGGCAACCTCGTAGCGCGGCGCGTCGAGCTCCTTGGCCGTGCGCCGCAGGACGCGGGCGCGCGGGTCCTCGGCGCGGTAGACGCGGTGCCCGAAGCCCATCAGCCGCTCGCCCTTGTCGAGGGCCTTCTTCACGTACGCCACGGCGTCGCCGGTGCGCTCGATCTCCTCGATCATGCCGAGTACGCGGGAGGGCGCCCCGCCGTGCAGCGGCCCCGACATGGCGCCGACCGCGCCGGACAGCGCGGCGGCGACGTCCGCGCCGGTGGACGCGATCACCCGCGCGGTGAAGGTGGAGGCGTTCATGCCGTGCTCGGCGGCCGAGGTCCAGTACGCGTCGACGGCCTTGACGTGCCGCGGGTCCGGCTCGCCCCGCCAGCGGATCATGAACCGTTCGACGACGGACTCGGCCTTGTCGATCTCCCGCTGCGGCACCATGGGCAGGCCCTGGCCGCGGGCGGACTGGGCGACGTACGACAGGGCCATCACGGCCGCGCGCGCGAGGTCGTCCCGGGCGGTCTGCACGTCGATGTCCAGCAGCGGTTTCAGACCCCACACGGGGGCGAGCATCGCGAGTGCGGACTGCACGTCGACACGGATGTCACCGGAGTGGACCGGGATGGGGAAGGGCTCGGCGGCCGGCAGGCCCGGGTTGAAAGCACCGTCGACCAGCAGGCCCCAGACGTTCCCGAAGGAGACGTGGCCGACGAGGTCTTCGATGTCGACCCCCCGGTAGCGGAGCGACCCGCCTTCCTTGTCGGGCTCGGCGATCTCCGTCTCGAACGCGACGACCCCTTCGAGCCCGGGTACGAAGTCGGACATCAGGCGGCTCCTCAGATAGTGCGAACACGCGCGGCTCCCGGCGTGACTCGCGGTCCGGCGCGGTCATCCCCGTTGATGCCCGGCACGGCCGTCGGTCACCCACTCGGGGACCTTCGGACCGGCCCCAAGATTTTGGCCGTTCCGCCCCGACTGCGGAAGCGTGACATACGGCACACCGTCGCCGGTCCGGCTGCGGCAGGATGGCGAGCGTGACCGATCAGGACATTGACCCCGCCATGATGCGCAAGCAGTACCGCTCGGAGATCGTCGACGAGGGGAGCCTCGCCGAGAATCCGATGGACCAGTTCGCCCTCTGGTTCCAGCAGGCCGCCGACTCGCACCTCTTCGAACCGAACGCGATGGTGGTCTCGACGGCCACCCCCGACGGGCGACCGAGTTCGCGGACGGTGCTGATGAAGCAGTTCGACGGCCGGGGCTTCGTCTTCTTCACCAACTACGCCTCCCGCAAGGGCCGCGAGCTGGCCGAGAACCCGCACGTCGCCCTGCTCTTCCCCTGGCATCCGATCGCCCGCCAGGTGATCGTCACCGGTACGGCGGCCCGGATCGGCCGCGACGAGACGGCGGCGTACTTCCGCTCCCGCCCGCACGGCTCCCAGCTGGGCGCCTGGGCCAGCGAGCAGTCCAGTGTGATCGAATCCCGCGCGGAGCTGGACCGGCGCTACGCCGAGCTGGAGGCCCGCTACCCGGAGGGCGAGCAGGTGCCGGTCCCGCCGGAGTGGGGCGGCCTGCGCGTGGTCCCGGAGGCGGTGGAGTTCTGGCAGGGCCACGAGAACCGCCTGCACGACCGCCTGCGCTACGTCCTGGACGGCGACACGTGGCGCATGGAGAGGCTCTGCCCGTAGGGCCGATCGGCCCGGAGAACGCAGACGACCCGCGGGCTCGGGTTTCTCTCCTGCAGTGAGAGAAGCCGGCCGGACGTACCGGCGAGCCCGCGGGTCGGGTGACTGCTTGGGATTGGCGCCGGGCGATCCGCCGGGCACCGCACTGGGTGCGCTACTGACGACGGGCCCTAGCCCGCAGCCACCTCACGCGTCCGGTTTCCGTGCATTGCGGCAACCACCTCCCTTCTCGTGTACGTCCGAGCCTAGGCAGGCACCGCGGTCGCCACAACCGTTTTATTTCTCCGGCGGGAGGACCCGCTCCTACGTCGCCTGAGCGGATTTCCCGCACCTAATCCGCCGAAAGCGGTGTGGGGTGCGTCACGTTCCAGTTCAATGATCTGACGTGCCGCACACGCGAACACCTGCAGGGGGTCCCAGGTGAGTGCTTACGGACGTGACGAGACCGCCGACGATCTGCTCGCCGCGCTGTTGGACGGGATGGACGCCGCCTTGTGCGCGTTCGACTCCGACGGGGTGATCACCCACTGGAACCGGGAGGCCGAGCGGATCCTCGGCTGGACCTCCGCCGAGGCCGTGGGGCGCAAGGGCTTCGAGGGCTGGGCAGTGCGGGCCGCCGACGCGCACGACGTCCAGGACCGGCTGATGTCCGCCCAGCACGTGCCCGGCCGCCAGGTGCACGAGTTCGCGCTGCTGACCAAGGACGGCGGGCGCGTCCTCGTACGGACCCAGTCCGCCGGGGTGCCGGGCGCGGACGGGAAACCCGCCGGGGTGTACTGCGCCTTCAGCGAGGTGCACGCCCAGATCGACCTGGAACGCTCCATCGCGCTGAGCGAGGCCCTGATGGAGGACGCCTCGTGGGGCGTCGTCCTGGTCGACGTAGACCTGCGGCCCGCCGTGGTCAACGCGCACGCCGCCCGCGCCTTCGGGAGCGGCCGCACCGCACTGCTCGGACGGCCCCTGGGGGAACTGCTCACCCAGGGCGTCGAGGAGCTGGAGGGCGCGCTGCAGCACGTGCTCGCCGAGGGGGCCCCGCCCGCGCCGGTCGAGATGTGGGTGTCGGTGCGCACGCCGGAGGGGGTGCGGCGCAGGTGCTGGCGGTGCGGGTTCCTGAGGCTGGCGTCGCCGCTCGCGGAGGAGCCGGTACCACTGGGTGTGGGCTGGCTGTTCCAGGACGTCACCGAGGCCCGTCAGGAGCAACTGGACACCGCGCAGCTACGGTTCCGTTCGCACCAGCTCCATCGCGCGGGGCGGGCCGCCGCCGAGTGCGAGGACCCGGCCGAGGCGGCTGCCGTACGCCTGGACTTCGCCCTCGCCGGCTTCGCCGAGTACGCGCTGCTGGACGTACTGGATCCCACGGCCGACCCGGAGCGGCGCAGGCTCGTACGGTCCGCGGCGTCGCCTCCGGGGCTGCCGGGGCCCGGATCGATCCCGGTCCGGTACGTGGCCGGGCACCCGGCGTTGCAGGCCCTGGACCGGATCGGTTCGGTGCGCACCAGTGCCCCGCGGGGGGAGGCGGACGCGGAGTGGGCGCGGGTCCGCCGGTGGCCCGAGGGCGCCGCGCACGTGCTGTGCACGGTGCTGCGCAGCCGGGGGCGGACCCTGGGGGTGCTGACGTTCGTGCGCGGGCCCTCGCGGGTGGCCTTCGAGCGCCCCGACGCGGAGTACGCGGAGGAGGTCGCGGCCCGGGTCGCGGCCGATCTGGACCTGGCGGCGCCTCCGGACGGCCGCCGCCCGGAGGGGACGGACTGAGGGACGGGCGAGGGCGGCTCAGTGCCGGAAGAAGATCCGGTCGCCGTACTCCTGCATCACGCGGCCGTTCCACTCGTGGCCGCCGTCGACGTTGCCCGAGCGCAGCAGCGGGGGTTCCACCCCGCGGGCGGCGAGCTCGCCGGCCGCCGTCGCCATGACCGCCTGCATGATCGCGCTGGTCACGACGGTGGAGGCGGGGGCGAAGGGTGCGTCGATGCCGTCGATGCTCAGCTCGGCGTCACCGACCGCGATCTTGCTGTCGAGGACGACGTCGCAGTGGTCCTTGAGGAAGGTGCCGGAGAGGTGTCGGGACTTGGTCTCGGTCGCGTACGCCACCGAGGTCACGCCGATGACCTTGAGGCCGATGGCGCGGGCGTTCATCGCCATCTCGACGGGCAGGGCGTTGCGCCCGGAGAGGGAGATGATCACGAGGACGTCGCCGTCGGAGGCGGGACTGCTGTCGAGGACGGCGCCGGCCAGGCCGTCGACCCGTTCCAGGGCGCTGCCCAGGGTCGCGGGCATGACGTCGATACCGGCGGTGCCCGGGACGGCGAGGAAGTTCATCAGGGCGAGGCCGCCGGCCCGGTAGACGACGTCCTGGGCGGGCAGCGAGGAATGTCCGGCGCCGAAGGCGAAGAGCCTGTTGCCGGCCGCGACCGCGTCGGCGATGAGGGAGCCGGCCTCGGCGATGTGCGGGGCCTCCTCGTCCCGTACCCGCTCCAGCAGACCGATGGCGGCATCGAAGAACTGACCGGCCAGCTTGCTCTCGCTCATACGCCGATGGCCCTTCCAGGGGTGGGGGAGCGTCCGTGTCCGCCGCTCACCGTGCGGTCTGGACCAAGGGCGTGTCAATACGAACGTCAATCCCGCGCCGAATGCTCTGGTCGCACGCCCCGGACAACCCCGGACGATCTTCCCGGGGATGTCCGGGAGATGTCCGGGAGCGGTCTTGACCCACGGCACGGGACGGTTGTCGGCCCGATGCGTCAGAATTGGGGGCAGGGCCAGCGCACGCAATCCGAGGGGCACGAATGTCCGGACTGATCGATACCACGGAGATGTATCTCCGCACCATCCTCGAGCTGGAAGAGGAAGGCGTGGTCCCTATGCGCGCCCGGATCGCCGAGCGGCTCGACCAGAGCGGTCCGACGGTGAGCCAGACGGTGGCGCGCATGGAGCGCGACGGCCTGGTGGCCGTCGCCAGCGACCGTCACCTGGAGCTGACGGAGGAGGGCCGCCGACTGGCCACGCGTGTCATGCGCAAGCACCGGCTCGCGGAGTGTCTGCTCGTCGACGTCATCGGCCTGGAGTGGGAGCAGGTGCACGCGGAGGCCTGCCGGTGGGAGCACGTGATGAGCGAGGCGGTGGAGCGGCGGGTGCTGGAGCTGCTGCGTCACCCGACCGAGTCGCCGTACGGGAACCCGATCCCGGGGCTGGAGGAGCTGGGTGAGAAGGCCGAGGCGGACCCGTTCCTCGAGGACGGCATGGTCTCGCTGTCCGAGCTCGCCCCGGGCACCGAGGGCAAGACGGTGGTCGTCCGGCGGATCGGCGAGCCGATCCAGACGGACGCCCAGCTGATGTATACGCTCCGGCGGGCGGGCGTGCAGCCCGGCTCGGTGGTGAGCGTGACGGAGTCCCCGGGTGGTGTGCTGGTCGGCAGTGGCGGTGAGGCTGCCGAGCTGGACGTCGAGGTCGCCTCGCACGTGTTCGTGGCGAAGCGCTGACCCCCGGCGCGTCGGCGTTCGCGTCGGCGTGGAGCGGATGTGTCCGATGGACGGTTCCGTACGGGCCGTGATCCAGGGGTCCTGCCCCACGGGTCGTGACCCGTACGGATGACCAGCCCTTGGTGTGGGCGGTCCCGGCGCCTTTCGGCGCCGGGACCGGTCCTCCCCTTGTGACCTGGAGCCCCGAGCTCTCAAGGTCGTCCCCTTCGGACCGTCTTCCCCGAGCGGCCCGCCTCCCTGTTGAAAGGATCTCCATCGGCAGCGGCGGCCAATCCTTGAGCAAGGTCACTCGAAAGAGCGGTGTTGTGGGCGAGAAACCCGTTTTCGAATACGGGTTCGATAGTCTGGCGGGGAGCGAAGGGGGTGCATCTGCGGTGGTACAGCGCGTCGATGTGACAGGGGCCGACGGAGTCCGCCTGGCCGCCTGGGAGTTCCGCGAAGCGGCGGCCGAGCCCGACACCCGCCCCGGGGTGCTGTTACTGCACGGCCTGATGGGGCGTGCCTTCCACTGGGCCGGCACCGCCCGCTGGCTCCGCGAGCGCCGCCGCGTCGTGGCCCTGGACCAGCGCGGACACGGCCAGAGCGCCCGCCCGCCCGCCGCCCCCGACGGCACCCCCACCTCCCTGGGCCGCGACGCCTTCGTGGCCGACGCCGAAGCGGCCGTCGAGCAGCTCGGCCTCGCCCCCGTGACCCTCATCGGCCACTCCATGGGCGCCCTCACCACCTGGCAGCTCGCGGCCCGCCGCCCGGAGCTGGTGGAAGCCGTGGTCATCTGCGACATGCGCGCCTCCGCCCTGGGCGCGGCCTCCCAGCAGGAATGGGAGGACTGGTTCCACCACTGGCCCCTGCCCTTCCCCACCCAGGACGCGGCCCGCCGCTGGTTCGGCGAGGACGACCCCCGGGTGGAACGCCCCGATCCAGGCCGTGGCGCCTTCTTCGCCGAGGTCATGCACGAGGCCTCGGACGGTTGGCGTCCGGTCTTCTCCCGCCGCCAGATGCTGACGGCCCGCGAGACCTGGGTCCACGACGCCCACTGGGAGGAGCTCGCACAGGTCCGCTGCCCGACGCTGGTGGTCCGAGGCCTGGACGGCGAGCTGGGCCGGGCCGAGGCCCAGGAAATGGTCCGCGTGCTTCCGGCCGGCCAGTACGCGGAGATCCCCGACGCGGGCCACTACCTCCACTACGACCAGCCGACGGCCTGGCGCGAAGTCCTGGAACCCTTCCTCGACGGCATCAAGGCCGAAGCCCCCTGACCACGTCGACGGTTCCGCCCCCTCTCGCACCGGCAGGGGGCGGAACCGTGCGCAACGGTCCGCGGCCCGGCTGTCAGCGATCTGTCAGCGGGGTGTTCGGGTGCTGTCAGGGGGCGGCCTCATGGTGACGGCGTCGCCAGGCAAGCACCGAGAAACGAGGAACCCCCGATGAACGCCGTCGCCGCCCTGCAGCTCCTGATCGCCCTCGCCTTCCTGAGCATTCCCGTCGTCCGCAGCCGCTACGGCGCCGGCGCCCAGGCCGCCGTCGAGGCCGAGCTGGGGCGCCAGGGGGTGCGCACGAGCGTCATGGCCGAGAACGGCATGCGGCTCGACGCGGGTGGGCACGAGACCTGGGCCCCTGTCGGGATCGCGGTGGCCCTGGTCCTGCCCGCCGTGCTCGCGCTCGCCGGGAACGCGTGGAGCGGGACGCTCTCCTGGGTGGTCCAGCCGCTCGTCATCCTCGTGAACTGCGTGATCCTCTACTCGAACCTCACCGCGGTGCCGTCCGTGACCGCCGCCTTCGCCCGGTCCGAGGACGCCGAACTGCGGCGCATCGACGTCCGGGCCATGCTCCGCGCCGCCGAGGACGGCTTCCCCGACTGGGTGATGCCCTACCTCCAGAACCTCCGGCACGTCGTCGTCTTCGCGGGCTCGATCGCCGTACTCGTCCTGCTCGTCGCCCACTGACCCCGGACCCACGGGAACGGGCCGGCCTCCACCCCCGCGAGGGGAGGGAGGCCGGCCCGTTCCGGCGTCGTCGGCTTCGGCAGGCGGTCGGCCGACGGTGGTCAGCGGTCAGCCCTTGCTGACCGCCCACAGGATCTCCGGGAGCTTGCGCGCCACCGTCGGGGCCGCGAGCCGCAGGCCCGCCCAGGTGGCCAGGGTGCCCCAGGCCACCCCCAGCGGGAGCACGATCCAGGAGAGGTCCTGGTGGTCACCCGCCTTGACCCAGATCGTCAGGGCGATCACCGGGGTGGCGATCACCGCCGAGACCAGCATTCCGGAGAAGATGCCGCCCCAGGCGAGCCCGCCCTGCCCCGGGGCGACGTTCTTGAAGGCGCCGTCCGACGGGATCGAGTAGGGGAAGCGGGCCGAGGCCAGTGCCCCCGTGCAGAGCATCGAGCCCAGCAGGGCCAGGGCCAGGCCGGTGGCCGCCGGTAGGGCGGACCAGTCACCGATGATCGCGGCCGTGATCGCGGTGACCAGGATCGTGTACGGGACGGTGACCAGGGCCAGCGCGGCGGCCCGCGCCCGCAGTTCCACGTACGCGTCGCGCGTGGACGAGATGGTCTGCGCGACCATCCAGAACGCGGAGGTGTCCTGGCCGAACTGGTTGTACATCTGCATGCCGAGCATGCCCGCGCCGAAGCAGCCGAGGTAGACGGATCCCGTGCCCTGGAGGGCGTTGAAGACCGGGACGATCAGGCCGATCGCCAGCGCGGTCACCCAGGACGCCTTGGTCTTCGGGTCGCGGACGGCGTAGCGCAGCGTGCGCTGCATGGTCGCGCCCGTCCGGCCGGCGGGCAGCAGGGACCCCAGGCCGCCCGCCCCGCGGTCCTTCATCGGCCGGGCCGCCGCGATGGTCGATCCGTCCGGGGTGACCATCAGCTTGGTCAGGGTCCGCTCCCAGAACCACAGGAGGCCGGCCACGGCGGCCAGGGTCAGGGCCAGTTGGGCGGCCGCCACCCCGTACGCGCCCTCGCTCGCCGAGTCCACCATGCCGACGGCGGTCGCCGGCGGCAGCCAGCGCAGCACGGCCTCGGCGGGTTCCAGGGCAGCCAGGCCGCCCGCCTCGAACAGGCTCTGGCTGGCGAAGTTGGCGAGCTGCCCGCCCACGGCGATCAGCAGCCCGCTGAGCACGGCCAGGTCGCGCCCCTTGCGGCTGGTCAGCAGCCGCACGTTGGCCGTGGCCACGGCCCGCGCGAGGGCCACGCAGCCGAGCACCAGCAGGGGCGCGGCCACCACGCCCGCCACCGCGCCGGCGACGCCCCGCGCGACGGCCAGTACGGAGCCGACGGCCAGGCACAGCGTGAACAGCGGCCCGATGCCGATCAGCGAGGAGACGAGGAGGGCCCGTACGAGCGGACGCGGGCGCAGCGGCAGCATCACCAGCCGGCTCGGGTCGAGGGTCTCGTCCCCGGTGGGGAAGAACAGCGGCATGAAGGTCCAGCCGAGGGCCAGGACGGCGGCCAGTACGACGACGACGGTGCCCGCGTGGGCGTTCCCGTGCAGCAGGGCCAGGCCGAGCGTCACGAAGAAGCCGACGACCAGGGCCAGGGCGAGCGTCGAGAAGTAGGCGGCCTTGCGCTTCGAGGAGCCCTTCAGGCCGTTGCGCAGCAGCGACAGCTTGAGGCGGACGAAGACCGGGGTCAGCGGGATCGACGCGCCGGACGAGGCGGCTCCGACGGTACCGGTGGGCCCGCTGGACCCGGCGGGTCCCTTGGCTCCGGTGGCGGAGGCGGTCACGGTGCCGGCCGGGCCGGCGGCGGGGTCGGCGGGCGAGGTCATCGCGATCCCGCCCCGGAGCCGCCGAGCCACTCCAGCGATTCCCCGGCCGCGTCGCGCCCGTGCGCGCCGACCAGTTCGAGGAAGGCGGCCTGTAGCGAGGGCGCGGAGCCCCGTACGTCGGCCAGCGGGCCCGCGGCGCGGATCCGGCCGGCGGCCATCACGGCCACCCAGTCGCACAGCGACTCGACGAGCTCCATCACGTGGGAGGAGAAGATGACGGTGGCACCGGAGGCGGTGTAGCGCTCCAGCACCCCGCGGATGGTCTGCGCCGACACCGGGTCGACGCCCTCGAACGGCTCGTCCAGGAAGAGAACTTCGGGGTTGTGCAGCAGGGCGGCCGCCAGGCCGATCTTCTTGCGCATACCGGTCGAGTAGTCCACGACCAGCTTGTGCTGCGAGCCCGCGAGGTCGAGGACCTCCAGCAGTTGCGTCGCCCGCTTGTCGGTCTCCTCGCCCGGCAGCCCGCGCAGCCGGCCCATGTAGCCGAGCAGTTCGCGGCCCGACAGCCGCTCGAAGAGCCGCAGCCCCTCGGGCAGTACGCCGATCCGCGCCTTCACCTCGGTCGGGTCCGCCCACACGTCGTGCCCCGCGACGTGGACCCGCCCCATGTCGGGGCGCAGCAGGCCGGTCACCATCGACAGCGTGGTCGTCTTGCCCGCCCCGTTCGGGCCCACGAGTCCGATGAACTGCCCGGCGGGCAGCTCCAGGTCGATCCCGGCGACGGCCACCTGCTCGCCGAACCGCTTCCACAGACCTTCCACCCGCACGGCGGGCGGCGCGGATCGCGCGCCACCCGTGCCGTACGTCCCACCCGTCGCATCGCCCTGGTCCGGCATGCGCCTGCCTCTCATTACGTCCCCGTTGGTCGTTCCTTCTTCACCATAGGAGGAGGGGGAGAGGCTTGAGCAGTTACTTATGTCATCAGTTTCCGCCCTGATTTCGCATGTCCGGCGGGCGGTTCAGGAGGCCGGTTCAGAGGTCGGTTCAGAGGCCGGTTCCGGCGGGCGCGTGTCGTGGATCGCTCAGCCCTGGCGGCGCTTGCGGTCCGCCGCGGCCTCGCTGCCGCACGCGTACGCCAGCGCGTCGATCAGCTCCTCCGTGTCCGGCAGCCACCGGTTGGCCGGCGTGGGCCGGCGCGCCCACTGGACGGAGCCCCGGCCGCCGAAGCGGGTGGGCGGCGCCGCCACGTACTCGCCCTCGCCCCGCGCGACGAGGTCGATCGTGGCGGCCGGCCAGCCCAGCTTGCGCACCAGGTCGGGCACCTTGACGCCGGCGCCCGGCAGGACGAAGAACAGCATCCGGTGGTCGGGGGTGAGGGTGACCGGCCCGAGGGTGCGTTCCATCCGCTCCAGCCGGGCCAGCGCGAGGAATCCGGCCGACTCGGGCACGTCCAGCGCGTCGAACGTCCGGCCCGTGGGCAGCAGGATCGAGGCCTGCGGGTGCTTCGCCCAGATCCGTCGGACCTGCACCGCGCTGCCGGTGGCCTGCGCCGCCCAGTCCTTCACCGCCGGGTGGGCGCCGGGCGTCGGGCAGTCCGCGGCCCCGCAGGAGCACAGCTCGCGGCCGTCCGCGGGTTCCAACCAGGTGCCGGCGAAGACATCCCAGTGCCGTTCTTCCGCGTACCGCACGGCATGGTCCAGCAGCTGCTCGCCGCGCTGCTTGGGGATGGGTGCGGTCTCCGTGACTCCGATGGTCTCTTCCACGCCCATCACAACTCCTCGGGTCACCCGGGGTTACGGGCGTAAACCGAGGGGCGGCCGGAGCATCGATCCTGCATACGGGGCGCACTGATGCACGCGTGGGGGCGCGTAGGAGGCCGGGGCGCCGGAGTTGGGTAGCGACACGACGCAGAGCGGAAGATTCTCCGCACATCAGGCGGGAAGTGATCATTCCAACGGATCACCCGCGGTCAGCAGGGGGTTTTCATGGCAGCCAGGCCTCTCGTCGCCCGCCAGCCGAACGAACGGCTGCAGGCGCTCATCCAGGAAGCCGGGTGCTCCAACGCCGGGCTCGCCCGGCGCGTGAACATGTGCGGGGCCGAGCACGGCCTCGATCTCCGCTACGACAAGACCTCCGTGGCCCGGTGGCTGCGCGGCCAGCAGCCACGCGGTCGGGCTCCCGGAATCATCGCCGAGGCGCTCGGGCGCAAACTGGGCCGGACCGTCACCATCGACGAGATCGGCATGGCCAACGGGAAGAACCTCGCCTCCGGCGTCGGCCTGCAGTTCTCCCCGACCGTCATCGGCGCCATCGAGCAGGTCTGCGAGCTGTGGCGCAGCGACGTCGGCCGGCGCGACTTCCTCGCCGGCTCCAGCGTGGCCGCCTCCGCGCTCGTGGAGCCGAGCCGGGACTGGCTGATCACCGGGGCCGACACCCAGGTGGCCCGCAGCGGCGGCTCGCGCGTCGGCATGCCGGACGTGGAGGCGGTCCGTGCGACCACCGAGGCCCTCAAGGACCTCGACCACCGCTTCGGCAGCGGGCACGTCCGGCCGGTGGTCGTGCACTACCTCAACTCGGTGGTGTCCGGGCTGATCGGCGGCTCGTACCGGGAGCCCGTCGGGCGGGCCCTGTTCGCGGCGGTCGCCCGGCTGACCGAGCTGGCCGGCTACATGGCGGTGGACACGGGCCAGCCGGGTCTGGCCCAGCGCTACTACATCCAGGCGCTACGCCTCGCCCAGGCGGCGGGGGACCGGGCGTACGGGGGCTACGTGCTCGCGGCGTCCATGAGCCACCTCGCCGCCGAACTGGGCAATCCGCGGGAGATCGCGCAGCTGGCCCGGGCCGCCCAGGAAGGGACGCGCGGGCAGGTCACCCCGCGGGTCGAGGCCATGTTCTACGCGGCCGAGGCGCGCGGGCACGCCCTGCTCGGGGACACCCGGGCGACGGCGGTGCTGTCGGGGCGGGCGGTGAGCGCGCTGGAGCGGGCGGAGCCGGAGTCGGGGGACGACCCGGTGTGGATCCGCCACTTCGACGCGGCCTACCTCGCGGACGAGCTGGCGCACTGCCACCGCGACCTGGGGCAGGCGGACGCGGCGGCCCGGCGGGCGGAGGAGGCCCTGCGGGGCCTCCCGGCCGGCAAGGCGCGCCGCCGGGCCATCGGGCTGCTGCTGCTGGCGGCGGCGCAGGTGCAGCAGCGGGAGGTGGAGCAGGCCTGTCTGACGGCGACGCGGGCGGCGGAACTGCTGGAGGGGCTCCGCTCGAACCGGGGCGTGGAGTACCTGGACGACTTCCGGACGCGGCTGGAGCCGTACCGGGAGGAGGCGGCGGTGCGGGAGTTCGCGGCGCGGCTGGAGGTGACGGCGTAGCGGCGACCGCCGGAGCTCTCGACCCGGACCCCGGCCGGACGGGGTTCGGGGTGCTCTCCCGGTGGCGGTGCGTGACCGGGTAGCGTGACCGACGGTTCCGTAGGGTCGGGCGAGTCGGAGAAGGAGTCCCGGTGACGCAGAACGGACAAGGGGGCGCCCCCCAGCCGGGTGGCCCGTGGGGTCCGGACCCGGCGTCCGGGTATCCGGCGTACCCGGAGCAGCAGACGCCCCAGCAGGCGCAGCCGCAGTATCCGGAGCAGCAGCAGGCGTACCAGCAGCAGTCGCCGACCGGGGCCGCGTACGGATATCCGCCGGCCCATCCCGGCCCGGAGGCCACGCCCGGTCATGTGCTCGGGCCGGGCTACGAGGGGCCGGGGGAGCCGCACGGCTACGGCTACCCCCCGCTGCCCGAGGCCGCGACCCAGTACATCCCGCCGGTCCCGGCGGCTCCCGCCCATGAGGAGGCGGCGACGCAGTACATCGCGCCGGTTCCGGCGGCTCCCGCGCACGAGGAGGCGGCGACGCAGTACATCGCGCCGGTTCCGGCGGCTCCCGCGCACGAGGAGGCGGCGACCCAGTACATCCCGCCGGTCCCCGCCGCTCCTGCCGACGGGTTCGACGGACTCTTCCGGGGCGACGACTCCGCCGGGCACACCCAGCACCTGCCGCCCGTGCAGGAGCCGGTGCTGCGCCAACCGCCGCCGCGCCCCCACCCGCAGCGCCCGCAGCGCCCGCAGCAGCCCCAGTACCAGCAGCCGCATCCGCAACAGCCGCAGTACCAGCAGTCACACCCGCAGCAGCAGTACGCCCCGCCCCCGCCGCCCTCGGAGGCGGGGCGCAAGGTCTCGCCCGCGATCATCGCCGCGGTGGTCATCGGCCTGGCCGTCGTCGGGCTCGGCGTCGGTTCGCTGCTCGCCGACGACAAGCCGCAGAACAACGATCCGGGCGCGGTCGCCGCCGCTCCGACGGCGAGCGGCGGTTCCGCGGCCCCCGGTGGCGAGGCTCCGGTCGACCCGGCCCGCCCGCAGGCCGTCCAGCTGGACAAGCTCCTCGCGGACAGCAACGACAGCCGAGCCGCGGTGATCAAGGCCGTGGAGGACATCAAGGGCTGCAACAACCTCGACCAGGCGGCAGCCGACCTGCGCGACGCGGCCCGCCAGCGCGAGGAGCTGGTCACCCGCCTCCAGGAGCTGAAGCTGGACCAGCTCCCGGACCACGCGAAGCTGTCCGCGTCCCTGACCAAGGCCTGGCAGTCGTCGGCGGACGCCGACGACAGCTACGCGGCCTGGGCGGACGACGTGGACGACGACAAGTGCAAGGACGGCAAGGCCAAGGCCACCAAGAACGCCAACGACGGCAACCGGTCGAGCGGCGAGGCGACGAAGGCCAAGGAGTCCGCCGCGACCATGTGGAACGCGATCGCGGGCAAGTACGGGCTCACCAAGCGGGACAAGTCCCAGCTCTGAGACGGGTCACGGGTCGACCCGGGTCCCGGGGGCGGGTCCCGGGTCGGGGCCGGGCTCGCGTCAGGCCGTGGGCGGGGCCGTCACCAGGGTCGGGGTCATGTCCAGGGACCGCTCGCCGGGCTGCGCCACGAGCCGCCCGGCCTGCACGATCTGGAAGGTGACCTGGCCGTTGACGATGCGGGGGAAGCCGGCGACGGCGCGCATGTCCTGGTAGCGCCAGCTCAGCTTCGGGGTGAGACCGCCGGTGTCGACCGGCTGCGACTCGTTCAGGGCGCGCTTGACCTTGTGGCCGGTGAGCTGCTCGCCCTCCTCGAACCGCTTGAGGACCTCGCTGAGCACGGTGTACGCGATCCAGGTGGTCTGCGCCCCGCTGTCGTCGGGGTCGACCGTGTCGTCGCCGAAGGCGAACTCGGAGACCACCTTCCGCATGGGCTCCCAGAGCGGATCGGCGGCCACCGGGTACCAGCTGGTCAGGTACGCGCCCTCGAAGGGGCTCTCCTTGCCGCCCGTGCGGTCCACCAGGGCCTGGCTGACGCTGCCCAGGACGGAGGAGATCTGCGGCTTCTTGCGCTGGGCGTCGGTCCGGCGGAAGGCGTCGAAGAAGGTCTCGGTGCGCTCGCCGAGGACGGCGGTCACGCAGCCCTTCTCCTTTTCCTTCTCCTTGCCGGTGCCGCTGGTGTGCGCGAGGGCCTCGCGGGCCTCGGGGCCGAAGTCGGCCGAGTCCTCGGCGGCCCGGATGTCGTAGGCGTCCGCCATCTTGTTGGCCCGCAGCCCGGCGTTGAGCAGGACCGGGAGGGTGTCGCCCGCGAGGGTGTCGGGACGGACCAGGGCGACCTGGTTGCAGGCGCGCCCCAGCTGGTGGCCGGCCCCGGCGATCAGGACGGGCTGGCCGCCGTTGATCGGGTAGGACAGGGGGGACTGGAACTCCTCGGAGGAGACTCCGTAGCCCCCGATGAAGGGGATGCCCTCCGCCTCCAGCGGTGCCATGAAGGCCCGGCCGTGCTGACTGTAGGAGCCGACGACGGCGACGGCCTTCTCGGCGACGGCTTTGCGGGCGCAGTCGGCGGCGCCGGAGGCGGAGTTCTTCTCGTTGCAGGTCAGTACGCGAAGTTTGCGGCCGTTGATCCCGCCCTTGGAGTTGACCCAGCGCTCGTACGCCTTGGCCATGCCGGTCATTCCCGGCATGTTGGTCGCCTTGGTGTCCTCCGGCGCGAAGGTCAGGACGGTGACGGTGGCCCCGGAGCCCCCCGAGCCCCCGGGGAGCGCCCCGCACCCGCCTATGAGACACATACCCAACGCCGTGGCCACGAAGGTGCGGGAGAGGGACACGGCGCGTCGCGAGTTGGTCATGTCCATGCACCATTCCGCCCCACCGGTAACTGTCGAGTGAGATGGACACAACATCGGGTGACGTCCAGGTGAATTACGGGGGCACGTCCCCGCTCCCCGTGGGCGCTTCAAGATCGCGCTGACCAGGAACGTACGATCGAAAGCGTGACATTCGCCCAAGGTTCGACGAACCCTTCCCGACGCGGTGGCCGCTCCTCCACCATGGGCGGCATGCCCCTCAACGACATGCCCTGGTGGCGCTGGCGCAGCAACGTGCGCTCGGCGCTGCACATGCTCTCCGACCCGGTCTTCCACGAGGACACCTGGCTGACCGGCGACGAGGCGTACGGCGACATCACCGACGCCGTGTACCGGCTCGTCGAGGACACCTGGCTCGACAGCTGGTCCGCCGAGAAGTACGTCGGCACGATCTTCCGCGACTCGCAGGAGGCGGCCGTCGTCGACCTCGCCGTGCTGCGGGTGCTCCGCATCCTCCACCAGGTCGGGCCCGACGCCCCCGTCTCCGCCTACCTGGAACACCACGCGTGGCCCGAGGCGGTACGTGCCGCGCGCGAGGCCCACGTACGGTTGGCGGAAGCCGACGGGGACGACCCCGATGTGCGGCCCACCTCGCTGGATGCGTTGAAGATCCTCACCCGCGCGGTGTGAAAGGCTGTGCGGTCATGAGCGACCCGCACACCGAGGCCCAGGCCCAGCCCCAGTACGTCCTGACCATGTCCTGCCCCGACAAGCAGGGCATCGTGCATGCCGTGTCGAGTTACCTCTTCATGACCGGATGCAACATCGTGGACAGCCAGCAGTTCGGAGACCGGGAGACCGGGCTCTTCTTCATGCGGGTGCACTTCGAGGCCGAGCCCCCGGTGACGGTCGAGAAGCTGCGCGCCAGCTTCGCCGCGATCGGCGACTCCTTCAAGATGGACTGGCAGATCCACCGCTCCGAGGAGCGCATGCGGATCATCCTCATGGTGTCCAAGTTCGGGCACTGCCTGAACGACCTGCTGTTCCGTTCGAGCATCGGCGCCCTGCCGGTCGAGATCGCGGCCGTGGTCTCCAACCACACCGATTTCGCCGAACTGGTCTCCTCCTACGACATCCCGTTCGTGCACATCCCCGTCACCAAGGACACGAAGGCGGAGGCGGAGGCACAACTGCTGGAGCTGGTGCGCGCCGAGAACGTCGACCTGGTCGTCCTGGCGCGTTACATGCAGGTGCTCTCCGACAAGCTGTGCACCGAACTGAGCGGGCGGATCATCAACATCCACCACTCGTTCCTGCCGAGCTTCAAGGGCGCGAAGCCGTACCACCAGGCGCACGCGCGAGGTGTGAAGCTGATCGGCGCGACCGCGCACTACGTGACGGCGAACCTCGACGAGGGGCCGATCATCGAGCAGGAGGTCGAGCGGGTGGGCCACGAGGTGACGCCGGACCAGCTGGTGGCGATCGGCCGCGACGTGGAGTGCCAGGCGCTCGCGCGCGCGGTGAAGTGGCACAGCGAACACCGCGTCCTCCTGAACGGCGCCCGCACGGTCGTCTTCGCGTAGCGAGCCCAGCCCGGCCGCACCACGCCGGGCAATTCAGCCCCGCCGGCGTTCGAGGCGCGGGGTCCGGGGCGGCGCCCCGGAAGGCCGGGCCGCACAGATCCACCGAGCCTCGCACCAGCGGGTCCGGGCGGGTCGGGGCAGGTCCGGACGGTCCGCCCGGGTCGGCGGGGCCGAGGCCCCGCCGTCCTCCGCCGAGCGCGCCGCAGGCGTCACGCGTCGGGGGCCTCCACACCGCAATAGCCCGCGAAGGCCGCCAGGATCTCGTCCTCCGAGATGCGGCCGTCGCTGTCCGCGTCCAGGGCGGCCGCCACCTCGGTGGCCAGCTCCGGGGCGGTGCCCAGCACGCGCAGCACCCGGGCCGCGTTCGGTGGGGTCGCGCCGCCGCCGTCCTCGTCCGCCACCGCGATCACGGCCCGCAGGAACGGCCGCGCGATCTCCGCGAACCGCTCCGGGTTGTCGCGCAGCCGCTTCGCGGCCCCGGTGATGAACTCCTCGCGGGACACCCGCTGGTCCCCGTCGACGTCCGCGATGCCGGCCATGCCCTGCCAGAAGGCCTCGGCGCCCGCGAAGACGGCCTGGCCCTTGTCCGACCGGGCGGTGGTACCGAATTCGGCCAGGACGGCCTTCGCGGCAGCGCTGAAGTCCTCCCGGTCGATATAGCCGGACCCGTCCTGGTCGAAGGTGGCGAATCGGGCGGCGATCTTGCGCTCGTATTCTGCGCTGTCCATTTCGGCGTTCCGCCTTCACATGTGCAGTGGGGTTCAGATCAAGACAAGGCAGGAGCGTAAGGCCTACGTGGCCTGTGCGTTAAGCGAAGTGGTCAAGGAGGCGGCCGCATCGAACCCGCGCACGGGGAGCGCGGTGGGGCGCGTACACCTGTCCCCATGTGCCGTCACCCGTACCACCGTTCACGCCCTGCCACGCACCTATCACGCAGGGCGCACTTCCAGGGTGAGGTTCTTCCAAAACAGGCGCGATACGCCATGTGCCCACTACATTCGATGCGTCGACACACGGCTGGGGGCATTCATGCCGAAGGACGCACCACCGCGCTGGGACCGCCGCATGCAGCAGCGACTCGCCCGTGGCGAGGCCGCCGCGCTCGGGGAGCTGTACGACCGCTTCGCCTCGCTCGTGCACAGCCTGGCGCACCGGGTACTGGGCGACGAGAAGGCGGCGGACCGGATCACCCGAGAGGTCTTCGGGTACATCTGGGAGAACCCGGACGCCTACGACCCCAAGCAGGGCTCCATGCGCTCCTGGGTCGCCCGGATCACCCAGGGCCAGGCGGTGGCCCGGCTGCGCCAGGCCGAACTGGGCCGGGGCTCCCGCGAGGAGCTGGAGCAGAAGGTGCGCAGCGCCAACGCGGCCGCCCGCGCCGACTACATCGTCACCTCGATGCCCGCGCCCCTGCGCGCCGCGCTGGAACTCGCGTACTTCAAGCGGCGCGACTACCGGCAGGCCGCCGCCGACCTGCAGATCAGTGAGGACGAGGCGCGGCGCAGGCTGCGGCTCGGACTGCAGCTGCTGTCGACGGCCAACGCCCTCCCGCAGGAGGAAACCGCCCGGTCCGGATATGGAACGCCTCGATGAACGGCCCTCCCCAGTCGCCCGATGACGGATACGAGCGTCTCGGCGGGCAGGCGCGGATACCTGGTCCGCGCGGGGCCGCCGACGACCTCGACCCGGGACGCGCGCCGAGGTCGGTGCCGCCGCTGCCCCCGATGCCGTCGGCTCCGATGCCGCCGACGCCTCCGCCGACGCCGGCCGAGCTGCCGCCGGTCGCGCCGCCTCCGCCCTCCCACGCCGTGCTGAAGTCCCTGCTCGGGGCGTGGGCCCTGGCGGCCTGCTCGGCCGAGGAGACCCAGGCGGTGGAGGACCACCTCACCGAGTGCGCGCCCTGCGCGGAGGAGGCCCTGCGGCTGCGCGACGCGGTGGGGCTGCTGCACCCGGAGGAGAACCTCGACCTGAAACCGCTGCTGCGCTCGCGCGTCCTCGAGGACTGCCTGGGCAAGCGGCCGGCCCGCATTCCGGTGCCGGTGTGGGCGAGTCCGTACGACACCGAGACCGCGCGGCTCGACGCGCTGCTCCAGGACTTCGGGGACTCGGAATGGCACACCCCGGTACGGCTCAAGTGGTTCGAGGAGGAACGGCGCCGGTCGCAGCGGACCACGGTGGCGGGGGTGATCGGCCACCTGCTCACGGTCGACGGGTTGATCGCCTCGGCGCTCGGGCTCGACGACCCGCTGGGGCCGGACGCGCCGAAGGGCGGTCCGACCGTGCGCACGGAGCACTTCTGGGGCGCGTCGGTGAACCCGATCACGCGGCAGGTCCGCGACCCGTGGCGGGAACAGGGCCACACGCTGGTCCGTACCGTCTCCTTCGCCGGCCGGGGAGTCGCCGAGCTGGCCGTGGACTACGGCGGCTTCGCCCTGCCGCTCGGCGACGCGTTCCTGGAACGCGCCTTCGAGTGCTGGGTACACGCGTGGGACATCGCGGAGGCGGTGGACTACCCGTACGAACCGCCGTCCGGGCCGCACCTGCACGGGATGATCGACCTGGCGGCGCGGCTCCTGCCGGGCGCGCTGGCGCAGCGTCGGCGCGCGGGTCTGGCGGCCCCGGTCCGGGGCCTGGTCGCGGCGGGCGCGCCGGGGCGGACCCTGCACCTGGAGATCGAGGGCTCGGGCGGCGGAGGTTGGGACATCGCGCTGGACTCACCGGGAGCGAAACCGTCGCCGGAACGCACGGTGGCGGAGATCGCCCTGGACGGCATCGAGTTCTGCCAGCTGGCCGCCGGGCACATCTCCCCGGAGGAAGCGGCGGTGGGCCAACACGGCGACCGCGAGGCGATCCGCGACGTCCTGTTCGCGGCGGCGTCGCTGAGCAGGCTGTAGGGGGTCGGGGGTACGGGGCCTTGCGCGGGACGGGGCCTTCACCCCCGGGTGCGGGATGGGTCCGGGGCGGCGGGGGCCGCTCGGGCGGGACCGTGAAGCCGGGCGGGGGTGTGGTGTGCGGAAGCCGGCCGGGCGGCATCAGGGGTGGGTATGGGGGTTTCCCGTCAGTCCCATCGTCCCTCCGGGTCGGGCCGGTCCCTCAAGGGCGCTCCTCCTTCGTCGTCGCGTCGCTTCGCGATGGCCTACGGCCACCCTTGACCGACCGTCCCGCCCCGGAGAAACGAAAGCCTGCCGAGAAGCCCCCAAAAGAACGAGCCGGTCCAAGGTCATAGGGACGGGGCGATCAGAGATGTCCGACCCGGTCGGGCGTGGGGGCGTTCCCGAGACGGGGCCCATGGGAGCAGCGCGCGGTGTCGGGGGAAGCGCGTCCGATCGCTACGCGCTCCTCACCTCTCGGCGTCCGCCGACCGTCTTGGGCTGGACATAGGCCGCCCACGAGCTCGGTCCGTTGCCCGACCTGCGTCCGACGACCGTCTTGGGTTGGACATAGGCCGCCCACGCCCCTGGGGTGCTCCCCATGCGGGGCGTCCGACGACCGTCCGGGGTACACGGGCGTGGAAGCACGGCTGTTCCGTGGTGGATGCGGGTCAGCGCGCGTGGGCGGTCCGGAAGACCGAAAGATTGCCCTTATTGCCCCACTTTGAGGGTGGGTTGGTGGTGCCGGGCTCGCGCTGACCCGGATCCACCACGGAATAGCCGAGCTGTCGGCCGTCCGCCCCTCTCATCGCCTCTCGTCAGCCCCTGACGGCCGCCGGTCGCGGTCACCGAGAAGCACCCAAGGGGGATGGCGGCCTATGTCCGGCCCCGGTCAGCCTTCAGCCGCCTCCCATCGGACGCGCCTGCGGGTCGTGGGCGGCCTATGTCCAGCCACAGACGGTCGTCGGACGCTGAGAGGTGGGGAGCGGGTAGCGATCGGGCGCGCCCCACCCGACCCAGGGCAGGAACTGGATGGGCCTCGTCTCGGGATCGCCCTCACCGGAGCAGGGTCGGGGGGCTGTGATGTCCCCGCCCCTCAGGCCTTGGACCGGCTCGTTCTTTTGGGGGCTTCTCGGCAGTCTTTCGTTTCTCCGGGGCGGGACGGTCGGTCAAGGGTGGCCGCAGGCCATCGCGAAGCGACGCGACGAAGGAGCGCCCTTGAGGGACCGACCCGACCCGGAGGGACGATGGGACTGACGGGAAACCCCCATACACATCCCTGATGCCGGTCGAGAGGACCCTGCCGTCCCCGCCCCGTCGCGTCTGCCTGATGCCGCCCCAGCAGCTCCCGCTGCCCGAAGCCGCCGCCCGGCTCCCGCTCCCCGGAGCCCCCGCCGCGTCACGCGAACCGCTCTCGCAGCTTGTATTTCAGGACCTTGCGCAGGGCCTCGTTGCGGGGGAGGGATTCCAGGAGTTCCAGTTGTTCCGGGAGTTTGTGGGTTGCCAGGCCTTGGGTGCGGAGGTAGGCCGTCAGTTGGGGGAGGGTGAGGGGGGCTGCTCCGTCGGGTTGTTCGACGACCGCGCAGACGCGTTCGCCGCGGGTCGGGTCCGGGAGGCCGATGACCGCCACGTCCGTGATGCCCGGGAGTTGGTGGAGGAGGTCCTCGATCTCCTTCGCCGAGATGTTCTCGCCCTTGCGGATGATGACGTCCTTGCTGCGGCCGGTGAGCACCAGGTAGCCGTCCTCGGTCAGGTGGCCGAGGTCGCCCGTGACGAGGTAGCCGTCGGGGTCGAAGACGTCCTTCGACCCGGGCCCGTTCAGGTAGCCCTGGCAGACGGCCTCGCCCCGGAGCCGGACCTCGCCGTCGGTGTTCGGGGGCAGCTCGGTGCCGTCCGGGGCGGTGATGCGGATGGACATGCCCGCCGGGGGGCGGCCCTCGGTGGTGGCGAGGTTCTCGGGGGTGTCGTCCGGGGCGCCCATGGTGATCATCGGGACCTCGGTCATGCCGTAGCCGTGGGTCAGCTGGCAGCGCAGCTCCCGTACGACGGCGTGGTAGATCTCGGGCGGCTTGGGGGCGCCGCCGCCCGCCAGGAGGCGCAGGGTGGGGATCAGCGGGATGTCCGGGGCCTTGCGCTGTTCGGTGAGGAACAGGGAGTAGAAGGCGGTCGATCCACCGGCCACGGTGACGCCGTGGCGGCGGTAGCCGTCGAGGGCGTCCGGCATGGCGAACTTCTCGAAGAGGACGGCGGGGAAGCCGTAGAGGAGCAGCATCACCAGGTAGTCCGGTCCGCCTATGTGCGCGTACGGGAAGGCGATGGAGCCGACGTCGGACGGGCGTAGGCGTAGGGCGTGGGCGAGGCAGGAGCCGCCGGCGATCAGGGAGCGGTCGGTGTGCAGGACGCCTTTGGGGTCGGAGGTGGTGCCGGAGGTCCAGTAGATCCAGCGGACGGAGGTGCCGTCCGTGGGGGGCGGGGGCAGGATGGTGGGGTCGCCGTCGGGGAGGGTGGCGTAGGCCTCGAAGGTGCCGCGCGCGCCGAGGCGGGCGGCCATGGCGGTGTGGTCGAAGCCGCGCCAAGCGCCGGGGACGGCGAAGTACTCGGCCTTGGATTCGCGGAGGGCGAAGCCGACCTCGCGGTCCCGGTAGAAGGGGATGACGGGGGTCTGGACGGCGCCGATGCGGGCGAGGGCGGCGGAGAGCAGCACGGTCTCGATGCGGGTGGGGAGCTGCCAGGCGACGACGGTGCCGGGGCGTACGCCCATGTCGTGCAGGCCGGCGGCGACGCGTTCGGAGCGGTCGCGCAGTTCGCCGAAGGTGAGCCGGCGGTCGTGTGCGGGGTCGGCCGTCGGGTCGTCCGTGGCTTCGACGAGGGCGGTGGTGTCCGGGGTCAGTGCGGCCCGGCGGGAGATCAGTTCCCACAGGGTGCGGGACCGGCTCAGTTCTGTCGCGGTCGTGGTGTCCGTCATCCCAGATCTCCCTTTGGCCGAAGGTTGAGCTGACGGATAGTCAGATCTGGCGCAGAGCGTAGAGCGCCGACGCTTGTCGGTCCAGGGGTGGCGGGGCTAGCTTGTTTCTGACGATCCATCAGATCGATGCATTGGGGAGACTGTCATGGAACCGGGACTGCCTCGGATCATCAGCGTCGACGACCACGTGATCGAGCCCGCGCACCTCTTCGACGTCTGGCTGCCCGCCAAATACCGCGATCGTGGCCCCAAGGCCCTCACCGCCGGCATCGGCGAGCTCGCCTACACCGGCGGCAAGTACGTCATCACCATGGACCCCGACGGCCCGCCGACCGACTGGTGGATCTACGAGGACCTGAAGTTCCCGTACAAGCGCAACATCGCCGCCGTCGGCTTCGACCGCGACGACATGACCCTGGAGGGCATCACCCGCGAGGAGATGCGCCGCGGCTGCTGGGACCCCAAGGCGCGCCTCGCCGACATGGACCTCAACCACGTCGAGGCCTCGCTGTGCTTCCCGACCTTCCCGCGCTTCTGCGGCCAGACCTTCGCCGAGGCCCACGACAAGGAGGTCGCCCTCGCCTGCGTCCGCGCCTACAACGACTGGATGGTCGAGGAGTGGTGCGGCGACAGCGGCGGCCGGCTGATCCCGCTGTGCATCATCCCGCTGTGGGACATCGACCTGGCGGTGGCGGAGATCCGGCGCAACGCGGCCCGGGGGGTGAAGGCCGTCACCTTCTCCGAGATCCCCACCTACCTCGGGCTCCCCTCCATCCACAGCGGTTACTGGGACCCCTTCTTCGCCGTCTGCCAGGAGACGGGCACGGTGGTCAACATGCACATCGGGTCCAGTTCCCAGATGCCCGCGGCCTCCCCCGACGCACCCCCCGCCGTCCAGGCCTCGCTCAGCTTCAACAACGCCATGGCCTCGATGATGGACTTCCTCTTCAGCGGCGTCCTGGTGAAGTTCCCGACGCTCAAGCTCGCCTACAGCGAGGGCCAGATGGGCTGGATCCCCTACGCCCTGGAGCGGGCCGACGACGTCTGGGAGGAGCACCGCGCCTGGGGCGGGGTCCGCGACCTGATCCCCGAGCCGCCGTCCACGTACTACTACCGGCAGATGTTCTGCTGCTTCTTCCGCGACAAGCACGGCATCGCCTCCCTCGACGTCGTCGGCCGCGACAACGCCACCTTCGAGACCGACTACCCGCACGTGGACTCGACCTTCCCGCACACCAAGGAGGTCGCCCTCGACCACGTGAAGGGCCTCGACGACGAGACGATCTACAAGCTCATGCGCGGCAACGCCATCCGCATGCTCGGCCTCGACCTGGACAGGAGCCGCCGCTGATGGACCTGACCTACACCGAGCAGGAGCGGGACTTCCGGGCCCGGCTGCGCGAATGGCTCGCCAAGGTGCTCCCCGAGCTGCCCGCCAGGCCGTCCCCCGACGACTGGCCGGGCCGACGCGCCTACGACGCCGGCTGGCAGCGCAGGCTGTACGAGGCCGGGTACGCGGGCCTGCACTGGCCGGTGGACGCGGGCGGCCCCGGCGCCACCCCGACCCAGCACCTGATCTTCCTGGAGGAGACCGAGCGCGCCGGAGCCCCCTACGTCGGCGCGAACTTCGTCGGGCTGCTGCACGCCGGCCCGACGATCGCCGCCGAGGGCACGGCGGCGCAGCGGGCGCGCTGGCTGCCGCCCGTCCTGCGCGGTGACGAGGTGTGGTGCCAGGGGTTCAGCGAGCCGGACGCGGGCTCCGACCTGGCCTCCCTGCGGACGCGAGCCGTGCGCGACGGCGACGACTACGTGATCACCGGGTCGAAGATCTGGACCTCGCACGCGGAGGTCGCCGACTGGTGCGAGCTGCTGGTCCGCACCGATCCCGCGGCGCCCAAGCACCGGGGGATCTCCTGGCTGGCCATGCCGATGGACGCGCCGGGGGTGACGGTACGACCGCTGCGCACGCTCGCCGGGTCGACGGAGTTCGCGGAGATGTTCCTCGACGAGGTCCGGGTCCCGGTGGGGAACCGGGTGGGCGCGGAGAACGACGGCTGGCGCGTCACCATGGTCACGCTGTCCTTCGAGCGCGGTACCGCCTTCGTCGGCGAGGTGGTCGCCTGCCGCCGGACCCTGGGGGAACTGGCCCGGACGGCGAAGGCGAACGGCCGCTGGGACGATCCGGTGCTGCGGCGCCGGCTGGGACGGCTGTACGGGGAGTTCGGCGCGCTGTGGCGGCTCACCCAGTGGAACGTGAGCGAGGCCGAGCGATCGGCGGGCGGGGTCCCCGGCATCGGCGGCTCGGTCTTCAAGCTCGCCTACTCGCACGCCCGCCAGGAGCTGTACGACACGGCGGCCGAGGTCCTCGGGGCCCAGTCGTTGGACCTGGAGCAGGAATGGGTCCTGGACCGGCTCTCGTCCCTCTCGTACACGATCGCGGCGGGCACCTCGCAGATCCAGCGGAACATCGTCGCCGAGCGGATCCTCGGCCTCCCGAAGGGCCGGTGAGGGGCATGGACTTCCAGCCGACCGAGGACCAGAAGGCTCTGCGGGCGGGCGTACGGGGCCTGCTGGCGGGCCGGTACGGACGCGACGCGCTACGGGCGTCGGTGGACTCGGGCGTGGGCGTGGACCGCGCGCTGTGGCGGGAGCTCGGCGAGGCGGGCTTCTTCGCGCTCCGCCTGCCGGAATCGGAGGGCGGTGTGGGGCTGGGGCTGCCGGAGGCGGTGCTGGTCTTCGAGGAGGCCGGGCGGGCGCTGGTGCCGGGCCCGCTGGTGGCCACGCACCTGGCCGCCGGGGTGGTCCCGGGGGCGGCGGCGGGGACGGCGGTGGTGAGCGCCTTCGACCTGGGCGGGCCGCTGGTGGCCCACCTGGGGGACGCGGACGCGGTGCTGGGGGCGTCCGAGGTGCCGGCGGGCGAGCCGGTGCGCTCGGTGGACCCGCTGACTCCGCTGCACCGGGTGGCGGTGGCGGGCGACTCCTCGGCGTACCGGGAGGCGGGGGCGCTGCTGACGGCCGCGCTGCAGGTCGGGAGCGCGCTGCGGACGGTGGAGCTGGCGGTGCGGTACGCGGGTGAGCGCGAGCAGTTCGGGCAGCCGATCGGGGCGTTCCAGGCGGTCAAGCACCTGTGCGCGCGGATGCTGGTACGGGCGGAGGTGGCCCGTACGGCGGTCTACGCGGCGGCGGTGACGGGGGAGGCGGGCGAGGTGGCCGCGGCCAAGCTCCTCGCCGACGAGGCGGCGGTGCGCGGTGCCCGGGACTGCCTTCAGGTGCACGGCGGGATGGGCTTCACCTGGGAGGCGGACGTGCACCTGCACCTGAAGCGGGCCTGGGTGCGGGCCGAGCAGTGGCGGACGGCGGCGCAGGGGGAGGAGGTGCTGGCGCGGGAGTTGTTGGACTCGACGGGATAGGCCGGGCCGGGCGGGGTATGTGATCAAGGCAGGGGGTCGGCCGGGCGCCCTCGGTGGGCGTAGCTCACCGTGATGCGGAGGCACGGGAAGGACGACGCGGGACGCATGTCCGATTACAGAGAGTTGATATCGGTTTGTGTCCTTCGCCCAACCCCTTGCGACCCGGAAGCGGGGGACCGCTCCGGTACGCTCCCACGAATGCGAGCGGTTGAGCGGCGCAGGCGTCGCACAGTATGCACCACGCCCACTCCTTCGCGCAGGAATATGCCCGAAGCGCTTGTCGTGGTGACTGTATGTCAACCATGCTGCTACGGAAGGGGGTCACAGTCGGTGATCCCGTCCTGTCGCGAGGCGAAGTGTCCGCCGGTTCGGATGGTGTGAGCGGTGCAGGTGCTTCAGGTTCAGCTGGAGGTCGGAGCGGATCCCGCCGAGGTCGGCCGGGCCCGCCGGTGGGCACGTTCCCGGTTGGCCGGGTCGGGCATAGGGGACGACGAGCCGCTCGCCGAGACGCTGATCCTGCTGATCTCCGAGCTGGTCACGAACGCGGTCGTGCACACGGGCTGTCCGGCCGTGCTGCGGATGCTGTTCGGGGGGCCGGGGGTGCGGGTCGAGGTGGCCGACGCGAGCGACCGGGCGCCGAACCGCCGGCAGGCGTGCGGCGAGGACACCGGCGGGCGTGGCCTGGAGCTGGTCGACGGCCTGGCGGACCGCTGGGGCTGGCAGCGCGAGGGTGCGGGCAAACGGATCTGGTGCGAGATCGACCGCGCGCAGAAATCGACGTCGGACTGCGCCTCCGAGCGGCCCTCGGACGGCCCGTCGGAATTTCATACCCCGCCCCGGGAACCGCGCGTGTACCTCTAACGAGGTGTTGACGGTTCGTCACATCTTGATCACCCTGGTGTGGAGCGATTCGACGCGAGGGGACGCCAAGGCAGGCCTTGACGAGTGCGGGTCGTGGGGTGGCGGCTGCCGTGCCGCGCTCGGGGCGTGCACGCGCGCCGCCGCCACCCGCAACACCTGCACGGCCTCCTCCCTGAGGGAGGAGGCCGGACCGGGGTTCACGGGCGGGCGGTTCGCAGGCGGGCCGTTCACAGGCTCGCGAGGAGGTCGTCCAGCGCGGCCGGTACCCGTGCGAGGTCGAGGGCCTCGACGAGGAGGCGGCCGTAGCGGATCTTGCGGCCCTTCGTCGTGCCGAGGAAGCGCCGCAGCTGCTGCTCCGCGGGCCGACCGCGCTGGGCGGGCTGGCGTACGAAGGTCTCCCAGGAGCGGAGCTCGCCCTCGGCCCGCAGGATCTCCTCGATCCGCGTGGTGCCCAGTGCACGGATGAGTTCGTCCTCCAGGTCCGCCACGCACACGAAGAAGCCCTCACGCGGTGCGCCGGCCCGCTCCAGTGCGCGGTCGTAGAAGGGTTGTTCGCGTTCGTCGCTCAGGCCCGTCAGGCGCAGGCCGAGGCCCGGCGGGCCGAGGAGCCCGGTGTAGCGGGCCACGCTCATCGCGCCGCCCATCGGTACGACGCACACGCCCTCGGCGGCCAGGTCGCGGCCGCGCCGCTCGGCGAGCGCCTCGACGGCCGCGTGGTCGCTGGGCCCTTCCAGCAGCACCGCCGTCCGTACGCCGAGGCGGGCGGCCAGCTCGCGTGCGGCCTCGCCGGTACCGCCGCTCGCCCAGTCGTCGACCGCTTCCCGGAATGCCCGCATGTCCGCCATGGGGTGAGTCTGCGCCTTCGTGGATGCCGGGGGCGCGGAATTTTCCGCCGGGGCCGGCTCCTGAGCCGGCGGTCAGGGTGGATCGGTCGCCGAACCGCCGTGTCGGCATGAGGTCTTTTCCATCGGCGGCAGCAGTGCCGCGAGCGGCGGGGGAAGTACGGACCGAGCCGGGGGCGGAGACGTCCCACGGCGGTGGCGTCGCAACGCACGCCACCGCCGCCAGGGTCGAGGGCCGTCTAGCCGTCGGTGCAGATCACGTCGTACGGGCGGCCGATCGCCATGGTCAGCTCGATCGGGTCGGTGGTGCCGGAGGGGCACTCGGACTTCGTCTTGACGAGGCCGAGGACCTTCTGGGCGCCCGAGCCGCCGCAGGCGACCTCCTTGGCCTGGGAGGTCACGCAGTCACCCTTGACCAGCTGGCCGCCACCCGCGCCGGCGTCGCCGGGGTGGTCGGCCGACAGGTTGCGGCCGCAGACGGTGTTGGTGGGGATGCCGCTGCCCTTGCCGCCGTAGGAGATGCTCACGTCGATCATCAGGTCCGTGCCGGGCGGGCACTGGACCGCGTTCGGCAGGATGCTGGCCTCCTTGATGTCGATGGCCTTGAAGGTGGCCCCGGAGTCGGAGCAGCCCGTCGGCTTGTATCCGTCGGGCGCCTTGGACGGGTCGGGGCCGCCGCAGTCGCCGACCTTCCAGGAACTGGAGGTGTCGGAGGAGGACTCGGGGGATCCGGGGTCCTTGGCGGTGGGCTTGGTGGACGGGGAGGCGGTGGGGGACGCCGTCGGCTTGCTGTCGTCCTTCTGCTGGGACCGCATGACGAAGTAGCCGCCGATGATGACCACGACGAGGACGATGACGGCGACGACGTTGCTGCCCGAGCGGCGCCTGGGGGCAGGGGGAGGCGTTACCTGGTACGGGTTGGCCATGCGAGCTTCTCCTGCGGGGAAGGGGGTGGGGACGGGGCGTGACGCGCGTACGGTGACGCGACATGTCCACCTCATGGTTCCACCGCGGACGGCTCGGGGGTGGCCGGGGTCCCGCAGGCCGGCGCCGCCCGGCCGTCGGGGTCAGAGGACGGCCACCGGGGCCACCGGGGTGCCGGTGCCGCCGACGAAGGGTTCGGGCATCGCGGAGAGGAGGAACGCGTACCGGTTCTCTTCTGCACAGGCTGTGGACAACTTTTCGAGATCCCAGTTCTGACCTTGGTGCATGCCCATCTCGACCAGGTGGAGGGCGTGGACCGGGAGCCACAGGTTCTCGATCTCCGGCGGGAAGATCTCGAAGGTCAGGGTGTCGTTGGCGACGGCCGCCACGTCCCGCGCGTGGAACCACTCGGGCGTGCGCACGGACAGCCCGGGCGAGGGGAAGCCGTAGCCGTGCTTGTCGCCCGCCAGGTAGGCCTGGATCTGGCCGGTGCGGACCAGGACGATGTCGCCGGGGCGGACGGTCACCCCGCCGAACTCCTCGGCCTCCGTGAGGTCCCCGGGGGTCACCGCGTGGCCGCCCGGCAGCCGGTCCAGCCCCTTGGCGCGCGCGACGTCGAGGAGCACCCCGCGCGAGACGATGGGGCCGGCCTTGTCGATGCCGCTGAACTCGGCGCGGCCGTGCGCCGTGATGGTGCCGGCCGGGCGGCCGTTGTAGATCTTCCCCGAGTGCGAGACGTGGGTGAGGGCGTCCCAGTGGGTGCCCGCCTGCAGTCCCATGCTCACGGCGTCGTCGCTGCACGCCACGGTGCCGGGCCCGAAGAGTTCCTGGTTGATCTGCACCATCGTGTGCAGCGGGTTGATCCGGCCGGGGATCATGCCGACCTGGACCCCGTCCTCCTTGAGCGGGAGCGCGAGCGGGATCCGGCGGCCGGTGCGGATCTCGGCCGCGGCCCCCCGGACCACCTCGTCGGTGATCAGGTTCAGGGTGCCGATCTCGTCGTCGGCGCCCCAGCGTCCCCAGTTGTTGACGCGCTTGGCGATGTCGTGGAACTCGGCGGGCAGGGTCATGGGCGTCGACAGCTCCTTGCGTGGATGCGGCGGTTACGGCGGCAACAGGGGCTTGTGCAGGTGCATCTGACTACCCATAGAATCTAACGGTCCGTCAGAAATCGCGGGAAGGGGCCGGACGTGGGGAACTTCTTGGCAGGCAAGGTCGTCGCCGTCACCGGCGCCGGCCGGGGCATCGGGCGGGCCGTGGCACTCGCCGCGGCCGCCGAGGGAGCCAAGGTCGTCGTCAACGACTACGGGGTCGGGATCGAGGGCGCGGAGCCCACCAGTGAGATCGCCGAGGCCGTGGTGAAGGAGATCGTCGCCCTCGGCGGGGAGGCCGTCGCCGTCGCCGACGACATCTCCACGATGGCGGGCGGCCAGCGCCTCGTCGACACCGCGCTCGCGCGGTACGGCAGCATCGACGGCGTCGTGTGCGTGGCCGGCAACCTGCGCGAACGCATGCTGTTCAACATGTCCGAGGAGGAGTGGGACCCGGTCATCGCCACCCACCTCAAAGGCACCTTCACCGTCTTCCGCGCCGCCTCCGCCGTCATGCGCAGGCAGGGCTCGGGCACCCTGATCGGCTTCACCAGCGGCAACCACCAGGGCTCCGTCGCCCAGGCCAACTACAGCGCCGCCAAGGGCGGGATCATCTCCCTCGTCCGTTCCGCCGCGCTGGGCCTGGCCAAGTACGGGGTCACGGCCAACGCCGTCGCACCCGTCGCCCGGACCCGCATGTCCGCGAACGTCCCCATGGAGCTCAAGGAGATCGGCGAACCCGAGGACGTGGCGGCGCTGGTCACCTACCTGCTCAGCGACCGGGCCAAGGCCGAGGACATCACCGGGCAGGTCTACACGATCGCCGGCCCGAAGATCGCCGTCTGGGCGCAGCCGCGCGAGCTGCGCGCCGGATACGCCGAGGGGTCCTGGACGCCGGAGAAGATCGCCGACTTCCTCCCCGGCACGGTGGGCATCGACCCCATGCCGATGCTCGCGCAACTGGAGGCCATGGCCAAGGCGGCGGCCGCCAAGGACCGCCCCAACGCGTAGGACCCACCGGACAGGACCAGGGGGAGCGGCGTGGACTTCAGCTTCGGGGCCGAGGACGAGGAGCTGCGCGGGCACGCCCGGGCGTGGCTCTCGGAGCACCTCGTGGGCCCGTACGCGCAGGCCGTCGGTCTCGGCGGGCCGGGCAGCGAGCACGAAGGGGCCGGGATCCGGCGGGCGTGGGAGCGCGAGCTCGGCCGGGGCGGCTGGATCGGGCAGGGCTGGGAGGCCGACGGGTGGGGCAACCGGCGGCTGTCCCTGACCGGCCAGGTGGTGTGGGCCGAGGAGTACGCGGCCCTGCGCGCGCCCGGCCGGGTCGGCCACATCGGCGAGAACCTCCTCGCCCCGACCCTCATCGCCTACGGGTCGCCCGAGCAGCGGGACCGCTTCCTGCCCGGGATCGCGCGCGGCGAGGAACTGTGGTGCCAGGGGTACAGCGAGCCGGGCGCCGGGTCGGACCTCGCGGGGATCCGGACGGCCGCGGTACGGGACGCCGCCGACGGGCTGTACCGGGTGACCGGCCAGAAGATCTGGACCTCGCTCGCCCACGACGCCGACTGGTGCTTCGTCCTGGCCCGCACCGAGCCCGGCTCGCGCCGCCACCGAGGGCTGTCGTTCCTGCTCGTACGGATGGACCAGCCCGGCCGCATCGAGGTGCGGCCGATCCGGCAGATGTCGGGCACGAGCGAGTTCGACGAGGTGTTCTTCGACGGGGCGGTCGCGGCGGAGGTCGTCGGTGCCGAGGGCGACGGCTGGACCGTGGCCATGGGGCTGCTCGCCCTGGAGCGGGGGGTCTCGACCCTGGTCCAGCAGATCGGGTTCGCGGCGGAACTGGAGCGCGTACTGGCGTCGTACGTGGCGCGGGCCGCCTCGGGCGCCGGGGACCCCGTCCTGCGGGAACGCCTCGTCCGCCAGTGGGCCGAGCTGCGCACGATGCGGTGGAACGCGCTGCGCACCCTCGGCGCCACGGGAGCCGCGGGCGGCCCGGGAGGTGCGGGCCGTGCGGCGGACGCGGGCGCGCCCAGCGTGGCCAAGCTGCTGTGGGGTGGTTGGCACCGGCGGCTCGGGGAGCTGGCGGTGGAGGTCCGCGGCGCGGCGGCCACGGTCGGGCCGGCGCTCTGGGCGCCCGAGGTCCCGTACGAACACGGACTCGACGAGGAGCAGCGCCTGTTCCTGTTCACCCGTGCCGACACCATCTACGGCGGCTCGGACGAGATCCAGCGGAACATCATCGCCGAGCGCGTGCTCGGCCTGCCTAAGGAGCCCAGGTGAGAGGCGTCGTGTTCGACGGCAAGCAGGCCCAGGTGGTCGACGACCTGGAGATCCGGGACCCTGGGCCGGGGGAGGTGCTGGTCGCGATCGGGGCGGCCGGGCTGTGCCACAGCGACCTGTCGGTGATCGACGGGACGATCCCGTTCCCGCCGCCGGTGGTGCTCGGGCACGAGGGCGCCGGGATCGTGGAGGCGGTGGGTCCGGGCGTCACCCACGTGGTGCCCGGAGATCACGTGGCCCTGTCCACCCTCGCGAACTGCGGGGCGTGCGCGGACTGCGACCGGGGCCGGCCGACGATGTGCCGCAAGGCGATCGGGATGCCGGGACAGCCGTTCTCGCGGGGCGGGAAGCCGCTGTTCCAGTTCGCCTCCAACTCCGCCTTCGCGGAACGCACGATCGTCAAGGCCGTGCAGGCGGTGAAGATCCCGGCCGACATCCCGCCGACCTCGGCGGCGCTCATCGGCTGCGGGGTCCTCACGGGCGTGGGGGCGGTACTGAACCGGGCGCGTGTGGACCGCGGTGAGACGGTGCTCGTCATCGGCACCGGCGGCATCGGGCTGAACGTCCTGCAAGGAGCCCGGATCGCGGGCGCCTCGACGATCGTGGCGGTGGACGCGAACCCGGCGAAGGAGGCGGTGGCCCGGCAGTTCGGCGCCACCCACTTCATCGACGCCTCCGCCGTGCCCGACTCGTCGGCGGCGGTCCGCGAGATCCTGCCGACCGGCGCCGACCACGCCTTCGAGTGCGTGGGCGACGTCAAGCTGATCCGCCAGGCGATCGACCTCCTCGACCGGCACGGCCAGGCGGTCCTGCTCGGCGTGCCGGGCTTCAAGGAGGAGGCCTCGTTCCTCGTGTCCTCCATGTACCTGGACAAGACGATCATGGGCTGTCGGTACGGGTCCTCGCGCCCGCAGCGTGACATAGCGCTCTACGCAGAGCTCTACCGGCAGGGCAGGCTGCTCCTGGACGAGCTGGTGACGGAGGTCTACCCGGTCGAGGACTTCGCCAAGGCCGTGGACGACGCCCACCACGGGCGGGTGGCGCGCGGGGTGCTGACCTTCTGACCCGCCCACCGGAAACGACTCGGCTCCTCCGCCGACGGAAGGGGACCGTCGGCGGAGGAGCCGTGGACATCGACCGGGTGACCGTGGGTCGGTCAGTCGGTCAGTCGGTCGGCAGGTCGGTCAGCCGATCAGCAGGGTGGCCGATCAGTCGAGGACGTCCGGGATCGGGTCGGTGTTGCCGCGCTGCAGCGCCGCCCCGGAGCCGGCGGTCGAACCGAGCGCCCAGTCCATGAGCTTCATCGCGTCCGCGTAGCGCTCCTCGTCGTTCAGCAGGACACCGATGACGGTCTTGCCGTTACGGGTCGCGGAGTAGACGAGGCACTTGCCCGCGGCGGTGCCGGTGCCGGTCTTGACCCCGGTGGCACCCGGGTACGCGTAGCCGGTGGGACGCTCGCGGATCAGCAGGTTGCTGTTGCCCCACGTGGCGTCGGTCGAGGTGCCGCCCGTGCTGTAGGTCGTCGCCGCCACGATCTTCGGGAAGGCGACGCCCGACATCGCGTACTTGGTGAGCTTCGCCAGGTCGCGGGCGGTGGTGAGGTTGTTGCCGGTCGGCGAGATGCCGTCGAAGGAGTCGTAGACGGTCTTGGTCATGCCCAGCGCCTTCGCCTTGGCGTTCATCTGCGCGATGAAGTCCGCCGTGCGGGCCTGGGTGGTCGCGCCCTTGCCGAAGGTGTCGGCGAGCGCGTAGGCCGCGTCGCAGCCCGACGGGAGCATCAGACCGTAGAGCAGCTGGCGGACCGTCGGGGTGGAACCCACCTTCAGGTGGGCCGAGCTGGCGCCCTCGCGGACGACGTAGTCCGCGTACTCCTGCTTGATGGTGACCTTCTGGTCGTAGTTCAGGTTGGCCGTACGCATCACGACCTGGGCGGTCATGATCTTCGTGGTGCTCGCCATCTGACGCTGGGTGTCGGCGTCCTTGCTGGTGAGCGTGGCCCCGCTGGTGCCGTCGATCAGGATCGCGCCGGCGGCGGTGACGGGAGGCGCGGCCACCGGGGCCGCCGACGAGGTCGGCGAGGCGGCCACCAGGAAGGCCCCCGTGGCGACCGTGACGGCGATGGCGCCGCGCGTGCGGCGCATCAGGTTGAGTATCAAATCGAATCCCCGCGTATCAGAAGAAGTCCGACGGGGTCGGAACGCCTGAGTGGTCCGCCCCCCGTGGGGAGCTTACGCAGCGGAGCCGACACCCGGACGTCGAAGTGCCCCGGCGGGGGCGGTGGGTCGAGCGTCCGCCCTGCTCGTCGGAGGTCCCGTCAGTCGGCGAGGCGCCCGAAGCGGCCCTTGTGGAACAGGAGCGGTTCGCCCTCGCCGGCCGCGCCCATGGCCACCACGCGGCCCACGACGATGAGGTGGTCCCCACCGGTGTGTACCGCCTGGATGCGGCAGTCGATCCAGGCGGGTACCGCGTCGAGCTGCGGTGATCCCGTGACGGGGGCGGGGGAGTGGGTCACCCCGGCGAACTTGTCGGCGCCGCTGACGGCGAAGGAGCGGCACAGCTCGCCCTGTTCGGCGCCGAGGATGTTCACGCAGAACACCCCGGCGCGGGCGATCCGCGGCCAGGTCGTCGACGTGCGGGCCACCATGAAGGTGACCAGGGGCGGATCGAGGGACAGCGAGGCGAAGGACTGGCAGGCGAAACCGGCCGGGCCCTCCTCGGCCTCGCCGGGGGGTGCGGTGATGACGGTGACCCCGCTGGCGAAGTTACCGAGGACGGACCGGAACTCGGCGGGTGAGACCGGCGCGCGCTCGTCCTCGCCGACGGCCCGCAGGTCGGGACGCGGCAGGGCATCGACGGACTCGGGTTCCCGCTGCGCCGAGGCGGAGGTGGGGGAGCCGACTGACCTGAGGTATCGGACGACGGTGGCCGCCATCCCTGCATGTCCCATCACATCCACGATTGAAACTGACGAGTCGTCAGATAGGAAGGGGTGGGGCGCCGGCCGCTCGCCGGGCCGCCCGGTGATGCCGGACCCACGGGTGCCGGGCGAGCTCGCGGCGCGACCACGCGTCGCACGCCGATTCTCGGCCAACCAGCCTGTGACGTAGTGAACATGAGGCACCGTCAAGGCCGCCCGACCCCGTGTGTAAGGTCGGGTCCAACGGCAACGGCGTCGGCGCTGGGGTGGTCATGGGCAGTGGCAACGGCTTTCGCTACCGGGCCGAACGGATATCGCTCGGAGCGATGGCGTCGGCAGGCATCCTGGTCCTGCTCGCCGACCTCTTCGGCTGGCTCGACAAGATGGCCCCCGGCGGCACCCTCCCGAAGATCACCCTGCTCATCCTCAGCACGGTCACGCTGTTCCTCCTGATGGAATTCGACCGCCTGAAGGTGCTCGACAACATCAACACACAGATCTCCGGCCTCACCCTCGACGGACTGACCGGCGAGCTCAGGCGGCAGCACTACCTCGGCGTGACCAAGGTCCACGCGGTCTTCTCCGACGAGGAGTTCAAACGGCTCCTGGGGGCGGCCCGCCACGAGGTCGCCATCCTCCAGACCTGGATACCCAACCTCAGCCGTCTCGAGGAAGAGCTGGAGCGAGCGGTCACCGAGCGGAACGTCCAGGTGCGCATCCTGCTGCTGCACCCGAAGTCCGCCGTCGCGGACCTACGGGACGAGGCCCTGCGCGCCACTCGCAGCTCCGTGGACGTCGGCGCGAGCCTGGACATCCTCAAGGCGATCCACGACCGCCTCGCACCGGAGCTCCGGACCAGGCTCAGCGTCCGGGTCTACAACTCCCTGCCGTCGATCGCCGTCTACAAGGCCGACGAGCACTACCTGGTCAGCTCGTTCCTGCACGGACAGCTCGCCATCGAGTCGCCCCAGACCGAGATCGACGGATCCGACACCGTGATGGGCCGGCAGGTACAGAAGGAACTGGACACCCTCTGGGGCATCGGCAGCGAGGTCGACCTCCGCGACCCGATGCGATCGATCGACATCCATTGATCACAAGACCGACCGGGAGAGAAGGGACGGGACACGCCGTGCGCGACCTGGACAGGTTCGAGGACGAACTGATCGAGCAGTACGAGCGTCATCCGGTGCTCGCGGACATCGCACGGCTCCCCGACGAGGACTTCGCCGAGATCCTGCTCCAGCGGCGCTTCCTCTCCCTCGCCTTCACCCCGGCCTACGACCTGGCGATCGACCTGCTGCAGGACGAGCCCGGGCTGCGGATCGCCCGCGTCATCCTCCGCGAGGAGTACCCCGACGGACGAGGACACACCCCCTCGCACCGCGAGGACATGACGCACGACATGCGCCGGCTCGGGATCTCGCGCGACGACATCGTCCGGTCGCGGCCGACGGAGGCGACGAGACGGGCCATCGAGGACACGTTCGCCCTGATCGCCGACGCGGGCGCCCACGAGCACCCTGACCTACGGCTCCTCACGATCCTGCGGTTCTGGGGCGAGATCCTGGTCTCCGTCGAGTACGGCCGGCTCTGGGAACGCATGGCGCCGCTGCTCACCGGGGACGGCGAGAACCGCTCGCGCTTCTACTACCCGCACCACGTGCACGATGCCAAGAAGCGATCCCTCGAGAGCGTCTCCCTGCTGTCCACCACCCACTCCGACCGCCTGGGCACCCGAGTACGGGAGCTGCTCACCGGCATGGACGAGGCGGCGGCGGCCGCGTGCTTCAGGGAGGCGGAGGAACACTCGCTGCGGCTCAAGGTGTCCTTCTACGACCAGTTCCGGGCCGCGGCGGTGCGCGCTTCCGTACACCCGCACGGGTGAAACCCCGGGCCTCCGTGGGTCCGTACGCCCGAGCGCGGGTGGAGGCTCGGCATCGTGGCAGCGACCTCGTACCGCCGCCGTACCCCGGGAGGACCCCATGCTCGGCACCGACTTCACCACCGGATCACCCAACTGGCTCGACCTCGGCAGCCCCGACACCGAGGCGGCCGCCGAGTTCTACGGCGCGGTCCTCGGCTGGCAGTTCGTGTCCGCCGGGCCCGAGGCGGGCGGGTACGGGTTCTTCCAGGTGGACGGCAAGACCGTCGCCGCGCTCGGGCCGCTCACCGAGGAGGGCGCCACGTCCGCCTGGATGCAGCACTTCATGAGCCCCGACGTCCAGGCGACCGCGGCGGCCGTCACCGCCGCCGGCGGCACGGTCCGGATGGAGCCCATGGACGTCATGGGAGAGGGCCGGCTGGCCCAGTTCACCGACCCGCAGGGCGCCGAGTTCGCCTGCTGGCAGCCCGGGAAGACCGGCGGACTCCAGCTGACCTCCGCCGACAACTCGCTGGTGTGGACGGAACTCCACGTGGCCGACCCGGTCGCCGCCGTCGCCTTCTACGCCGGGCTGTTCGGCTGGCGCAGCGCCGAGATGCCCGCGCCGGGAATGACGTACCGGGTGGTCAGCACCGCCGACGGAGACCAGCAGGACGCCTCCTTCGGCGGGGTCGCCCCCCTCATGGACGGCGGCGAGGGCGAGCAGGCGCGCTGGGTGCCCTACTTCGCTTCGGCGGACGTCGACGCCACCGTCGCGGCGGCCAAGGCGAACGGCGGCTCGGTGATCATGCCGGCCACCGACCTCCCCGAGGTCGGTCGGATGGCCTGGCTGGCCGACCAGGCCGGCGCGGTGTTCGCGCTGCTGAAGCCCGACCCGCGGATGTAGCGGCAGGCCTTCGCCGTTCTCAGCGGCCGAGGTACTTGGGCGTGCGGCGCTCCACGAAGCTCGCCACGCCCTCGTTCGCGTCGGCGGTGGTCATGTTGATCTCCTGAGCGGTGGCCTCGGCGGCGAGCGCGGCCGCCCGGTCGCCGTCCAGGGAGGCGTTGACCAACTGCTTGGTCATGGCCAGTGCTCGGGTGGGCCCCTGGGCGAGCCGCTCGGCCCATTCCCGGGCCGTCGCCTCCAACTCGTCGACCGGAACCACCCGGTTGACCAGGCCCAGGCGCTCGGCCTCGACGGCCGGGACGGCATCACCGAAGAACATCAGCTCCTTGGCCTTCTGCGGGCCGACGAGCCGGGGCAGCAGATACGCGCCGCCGCCGTCGGGGACCAGGCCGCGGCGGACGAACACTTCGATGAACCGTGCCGGTTCGGCGGCGATCACGAGGTCGCAGGCGAGGGCGAGGTGCGCGCCGATACCGGCGGCCGTGCCGTTGACGGCGGCGAGGACGGGCTTCTCGCAGTCGAGCACGGCGGTGATCAGACGCTGCGCGCCGAGCCGGATCATCCGGGCGACGTCCCCCGCGACCCGCTCGCCCGCCGGGGCGCCGGGGCTGCCGCGCAGGTCGGCGCCGGCGCAGAAGCCCTTGCCGGTGGCGGTGAGGACGACCGCGCGGACCGCCGGATCGGCGGAGGCGTCGGCGAGCAGCGCGATGACGCGCTCGCGCTGGTCCCAGGTGACGGCGTTCATCGCCTCGGGGCGGTTGAGGGTGATCCAGGCGACGCCGTTGTCGATGCGGTGGAGGACTTCGTCCATACGTGAACTCCCGTTCGGCGGGCGAGGCCGGAGGTTTCAGCCTCGCCGGCGTTTGAGGCGCGGGTCCGGGCGGAGCCCGGGAAGCGGCGGGTCAGCGGCAGATGGCCAGGGCGTCCAGGGCGACCGCGCCCTGGCCCCGCGGGAGCACCATCAGGGGGTTGATGTCCAGCTCGGACAGCTCGCCGCCCAGTTCCAGGGCCATCCGCTGGATCCGGAGCACGACCTCCACCAGGGCGTCCACATCGGCCGGGGGTGCTCCCCGGACGCCTTCCAGCAGTGCGTGCCCGCGCAGTTCCCGCAGCATCGCCCGCGCCTGGTCCTCGCCGAACGGCGGCACGCGGACCGCCGCGTCGTGCAGGACCTCCACGAGGACCCCGCCCAGTCCGACGGTGACGGTGGGGCCGAAGAGGTCGTCCTGGGTCACCCCGACGACCATCTCCACGCCCCGCTCGACCATCTGGCAGACCAGGATCCCGTCGAGCGGCACGTTCTCGTAGCGGGCGATGTCGGTGAGCTCCCGGTACGCGTCGCGGATCTGGCTCGCCGAGGTGAGGCCGATCTTCACGAGGCCGAGCTCCGTCTTGTGGCCCAGCTGCGGGCCCGAGGCCTTCATCACCACCGGGTAGCCGACCAGTCCGGCGGCGCGGACCGCCGCCGCCGCGCTGGTCACCAGCTGCTCGCGGGGGACCCGTATCCCGTAGGCGCGCAGGAGTTGCTTCGCCGCGTGCTCGCTGAGCTGCTGCGAGGGCCGCATGAGGGCCTGCGCCTTGCGGTACGAGGGTGAGGGTGTGCGCGGGGCGTCCTCGAAGGGGGAGCGGTAGCCGGCGGTGAAGCGGTGGTGGCCGAGGTAGGCGCGGACGGCGCTGATGCAGTTGCCGAAGGTACGGAAGGTGGCCACGCGGGAGGAGCCGAGGAGGGTGGTGCGGTAGGCGTCCTCGGTGCCGACGGGGGAGCCCCAGATCACGCAGATCAGCTTGTCGCTCTGCTCGGCGGCGTCCACGAGGTCCTGGGCGAGCTTGTCGCTCATGGGCGGGAACGGGCCGGTGATCGGGCAGATCAGGACGCCCACTTCGGGGTCCGCGAGGATCGCGTCGATGATCTTGCGGCCGCGCCAGTCGCCGACCGGGTGGCCGCCGTTGTCGACGGGGTTGGCGACGTTCAGGTAGCCGGGGATCCACTGGTGGAGTTCGTCCTGTTTGGCCTGCGACAAGGTCGGCAGGGTCAGACCGGCTTCGGTGGCCAGGTCGGAGAAGTGGGCGCCGGTGCCGCCGGAGATGGAGTAGACGACGACCCCGTCGGCCTTGGGCTTGCGGGCCCGGGCGAGCAGGGTGGCGGTGTCCTGGAGTTCGTCGAGGCCGTCGACGCGGATGACGCCGAACTGGCGCATGGCGGCGTCCACGACGGTGTCGGCGCCGGTCAGCTTCCCGGTGTGGGAGGCAGCCATGCGGGCGCCGGTCTCGGTGCGGCCGACCTTGACGGCGACGACGGGGACCCCGTTGTGGGCGGCCCGGTCGGCGGCGAGCAGGAAGGACCGGCCGTCCTTGAGGCCCTCCACATAGCAGGCGATGGCCCCGACCTCGGGCTGCTCGGCGAAGTAGGAGATGAAGTCGGAGGTCTCCAGGTCCGCCTCGTTGCCGGTGGGCGCCCAGTGGGAGAGCCGGATGCCCAGCTCCTGGAGGGTGTGGACGGGGCGGCCCTGGTGGCCGGACTGGGTGATCAGGGCGATCGCCGGGCCGTCGAGGTCGTCACGGAACTTCTCGAAGGCGTTGAGGTTGGTGTTGGGTCCCAGCAGGCGCAGGCCGGAGTCCCGGACGGCGGCGCCGAGCCGTTCCTGGGCGGCGGCGCCGGCGTCACCTGTCTCGGCGAAGCCGGAGGCGAAGACGACCGCGAACTTGACCTTGGTCTCGGCCAGTTCCTCGATGACGGGGAGCGGGTCGGCGACGAGGAGGACGGCGAGGTCCACCTCTTCGGGCAGGTCGGCCACGGACGCGTGGCAGGTCAGCCCGAAGACGGTGGGGCGGGTGGGGTGCACGGGGTGGATCCGGGCACCGACGCGCTCCGCCCAGGCGATGAGCTGGCGGGTGATGCCGGTGTTGGGTCGGCCCTCCGCGTCGGAGGCGCCGATGACGGCCACGGATTCGGGCCGGAAGAACCGGTCCAGATCGGGCACGTCGGCGTGCAGCGGTCGTCCGCTGACGTCCAGGGGGGCCGCGTCGTCGGCGGACGGGGCCGCGGACGAGTGGACGGCGGTCCTGGGAGACTCCCCGCAGGCCTCGACACGTGCGCGGAAGTCGGTGGTGAGGGTGCCGTGAGTAGATCCAAGCATCGTTGCCGCCCACTCCTGCTCGATGAACCTCGATGGAACTCAATAACTGACGTGTAGTCAGATTACTGAACTGACGTGCCGTCAGGAACAGGGCTGCGCAGGAAAGGTGTGGAGGTGGTGTGGTGAAGTGAACCGTGACAGATCCCGCGGGCACCGGTCCAGGGCGCGATTCGGCCGACCCGGACCGGCGGTCTCCGCGCTCAGACGTGCCAGAGCGCGAACACGCAGGCGAAGAAGGTCACGGTGAACATCGGCACCCACCACGGCGCCGAGCCCGCCTCCCGCGTCGAGCGCGTCACGCGGGCCAGCAGCCGGGCGTTCAGCAGGCCGGCGGTCAGGCAGTACAGGACCCAGGCCGGCTCGAACAGCCAGGGCGGGGCTTCGAAGTAGAAGCTGTAGCCGAGCAGCCAGGTGTCGACCTGGGTGAGGACGAGGAAGAGGTGCAGGACGAGGAGCCACGGCAGGGTGAGCACCACGGCGATGTTGCGGGCCAGGTAGCCGTTCTCGCCGAGTCCGACGCCGCCGGTCATGGCCCACACCGCGAACACCGCGAGCAGGATCAGGTACCCGCGGGACAGCGGCTCGCTCCACGCCGTCCGGGCGGCCTCCCGGATCCGGGCCGGAAGGCTCCTGCCGGGCAGCTTCACGCGGCACCCGTGCCGGAGCGGCGGGCGACCGCCTTGGCGATCTTCTCCGCGTCCATCGCCATCTCCCGGAACATGCCGCTGATGGGGTTCGAGAAGCCGGTGAAGTACAGGCCGCGTGCCTGCTCGGGGGAGCGGGCGCCGTGCGTACGGGGGCGGCCGCGCTCGTCGAGCACCCCCAGGTGGCCGACCAGCTCCTCCAGGGCCCGGCGGTAGCCGGTCGCCGCGATCACCACGTCCGGAGCGATCCGCGAGCCGTCCGCGAGCACCACCTCGGCGCCGTCGAAGGCCTCGACGGCCGCCACCGGTTCCACCTTCCCGCCGCGGACCGCGTCGATCAGACCGACGTCCTGAACCGGTATCGACCCCTGCTTGACCCTGCTGTACAGGCCGGTGGTCGGGCGCGGAAGCCCGTACGCCGACAGGTCCGGCACGGAGACCTTCGCCACGAGCGCGCCCAGCCGGTCCACGAGCCGCGCGGGCAACCGGCGTACGAGGATCCCGCTGCGCTGGGCCGGCCAGCCGGCGGTGGAGCGGCGCAGGATGTGCGGCGCGGTGCGCACGGCGAGCCGCACCCGTGCCGCGCCACCCTCGGCGAGGTCGACGGCTATCTCGGCGCCGGTGTTGCCGACGCCGACGACGAGGACGTCCTGGCCCGCGTACGGCTGGGGGTTGCGGTACTCGCAGGCGTGCAGCAGCCGTCCCTCGTACGCGTCCCGGCCCGGCCGGTCGGGGAGCGCGGGCGTGTGGTTGAACCCGGTGGCGACGACCACGGCCGCGGCCGCCAGCTCGCGGCCGCCGCTGGCGTGCAGGATCCAGCCGTCACCGCTTCCGTCCTCGGCGGGTGTGGCGCGCTCGATCCGGGTCACCTCCACACCGGTGACCAGCTCCAGCTCGTGGAACTCGGCGTACTTCTCCAGATAGCGCACGACGTCGTCGCGGGAGACCCAGCGCCCGAAGCGGCGCGGTATGGCCAGACCCGGGAGGGCGGAGAGCCGGCGCGTGGTGTGCAGGTGCAGCCGGTCGTAGTGCCGCCGCCAGGAGGCGCCCACCCCGTCGGACTTCTCGACGACCACCGCGCGGACCCCGCGGGCGCGCAGTGCGGCGGCGGCGGCGAGGCCGCCGGGGCCGGCCCCGATCACGTACACGGGGCGGGGCTGGGTGGTCAGATCGGGTGCTGTGGGGTCTCCGGGCATGAGGTGTGATCGTATCGCCACGCTGGGTTCATGGGTCTCGGTCGGGCGGGGAATCGATTGCGGATCGATCACGGGCGCCCGGAGCGCCCGCGCGGCCGTGCGCCCGTACCGGCCGGGGCCTTGCGCGATCGCTCCGGATCGGCTCAACTGACGTACCGTCAGATAGGGCGGCCGTGTGCGTGCGCGCGTGTGCGGGTGCACGCGTGGACGCCGATCGCGAGAGGGAGGGGGCTTCCGATGCAGACCATCTGGCTCAGCGGGGCCGAATGGCTCGCCGTGCTCCGGATAGGCCTCGGCCTGTGGTGGCTGGAGAGCTGGCGGCACAAGGACAAGAAAGGCTGGTTCGAGCGCGGCACCGGCATCGCCTGGGCCGCCGACGTCGCCGGCAAACACCGCTGGACCTTCGTCAAGGGCGGCTTCGAGCTGGTCGTCGCACCGCGGCCGAAGGCGATGGCGTACATCGTCGTCTACGCGGAACTCGCACTCGGGCTCGGCCTCGTACTCGGCTTCCTGACCCCCGTCGCACTGATCGGCGGACTCCTGCTGAACCTGCTCTACCTCATCCTGATGATCCACGACTGGGCCGAGCAGGGCCAGAACGCGATGATGGCGCTCATCTCGCTCGTCGCGCTCCTCGCGATGTCCTGGCAGACCTGGTCCCTCGACGCGGCGATCGGACTCTTCCTGTGAGCGGCACCGCGCGGTACGACCTCCCCGAAGCCGACGAGTTCACCCGCCCCTACTGGGACGCGGCGGCCGACGGCCGACTCCTGCTACGACGCTGCGCCGACTGCGGGCGGGCCCACCACTACCCGCGCGAGTTCTGCCCGTTCTGCTGGGCGGGCGAGGACCGCGTGACATGGGAGACGGCGAGCGGCCGGGCGACCCTCTACACATGGTCGGTGATCCACCGCAACGACCTCCCGCCGTTCGGCACGCGCGTCCCCTACGCGGCGGCGGTCGTCGACCTCGCCGAAGGCCCGCGGATGATGACCGAGGTGGTGGACTGCGAGGCGGCGGAGCTGCGCATCGGCATGCCGCTGACGGTCACCTTCCGCGAGGCGGCGGACGGGGTGTGGGTGGCGGTCTTCCGGCCCGCGCCCGCGCCGCCGCACTGACGGTCGGGCGTGCTCAGGGCCAGAGCAGCTCACGGCCCCAGGACCCGTCGGCGGTACGGGAGTACCGCAGGCGGACGTGCCGACGCGCGGCGTCCCCCTGGAAGAACTCCACCTCGACGGGTTCCAGAACGTACCGCGTCCAGGTCGGAGCCGGCGCGTCCGGCTCGGCTCCGGCCCGCTCCCAGGCCGCCGCCGAGACCCGCGCCAGCTCCTCCACGGAACCGAGCACCTCGCTCTGCCGGCCGGTGAGCGCGGCGGCGAGCGCACCGCGCGAGCGGACCGCGAGGTCCGCCCGGCTCTCCTCGGGCCCGCAGGCGGCGACCCGACCCCGGACGCGGACCTGACGGCCCACGCTCGGCCAGTAGAACCCGAGCGCCGCCTCCGGGCATCCGGCCAGCTGCACGCCCTTGGCGCTGGTGGCGTGCGAGGCGAAGTGCCAGCCGCGCGCGTCGGCGTCGTGCAGCATCAGCGTCCGCACATCGGGCCGCCCCTGACCGTCCACCGTCGCCAGACTCATGGTGTGCGGCTCCAACTGCCCCGCCCGCGCGGCATGCACGAACCACTCCCGGAAGAGCGGCAACGGCTCGTCGGGCGCGGCTGCGGGGTCGAACCCGGGGAGCGCGGAGTCCCACACGCGCAGGGAGTGGAGGGTGGCGTGGAACGCGTCGGGGCGGGCCTCGCCGGCCGGGTCGGTGCTGCCGGTGCTGTTGCTCTCGCTGCTCATGGGCCCCATGGAACAGCAGGGCGGGGGCGGGGGCCAGGGGGGTGGTGGCTTCGGGGAGCGGGGGCTTCGGGGGGCGGGAGCCGGCCGGGCGGCATCGGGGGTGGGTATGGGGGTTTCCCGTCAGTCCCATCGTCCCTCCGGGTCGGGCCGGTCCCTCAAGGGCGCTCCCTGCGGTCGCGTCGCTTCGCGATG
>NZ_JBICYT010000051.1:0-17727 GCF_043201215.1 Streptomyces sp. NPDC048331
GAGCCCGCCGCCCGGCCGATGAGCGCCGCCGGAACCGGGCACGCGCGCCCCAGCGCCACACCGTACACCAGCTTGTAGGAGTCCTTCCACCGCCAAAGTGGCGGCCCACCTGACCGGTGGGCCGCCACTTTCGCGTCCCGGGGCGCTGATTCCGCCCCCACCCCACCGCAACTAGTGCACTAGATGTACTTTGGGTGATCGTCGGGTGGGAGATGCCCGCCCCTGTTCACCATGGGATCGCCGCATGCTGCTCGCTTTATCCCTGATCACAGCCGGAATCCTGCTGCGCCAGGCGGACCGGGTCCGCTTCGGTCTGGGGCGGCCCCGTACCGCGAACGCGGCGCAGCTCATAGCCGTCCAGCGCGCCCGGGCCAACAACTGGACCCCGGCGGCTCTTTTGGCCGGGCAGTGGGTGCAGATCGCCGGGTACTGGCTGCTCGCCGCGCACGGCTGGCTGGGCGCCGTGGTCGCGGCGGCCGGTGTTGCCGTCCAGTTCCGCCACCTTCAGGAGATCAGCCACCACGCCGTGCACGGGGTGCTGGCCCGAACCCGGCGCGCCAACCACGTCCTGGCCGAGCTCGGCGCGCACCTGCCCCTCGGCTTGGCCCCGGTCGAGGTACGGCGACGCCGCCACGTCCGCGACCACCACCCCAACGCCACCCTGGCCTCCGACCCCAACCTCGCCGAGCTCGCCCAGGCCGGCCTGGGCCCGGGGGTCGCACGCCGCCGCTTCGCCGCCGCGCTGCTCTTCCCGCTCACGGCCCGGGGCGCCCGGGCCACGGCCGTCACCCTCGCCGCCAACCTGCGCCCGCGGTCCGGCCGGTACGCCGAGGCCCCCGCGATGATCGCCGTTCTCTGCGCCGCGTACCTGACCGGCGGATGGGCGGCCCTCCTCGCCGGGGTACTCATCCCGCGCCTGCTGCTCTACCCCCTGCTGGCGTGGTGGAGCCTGCTGGTGGAGCACACGTGGTTCGACCCCGAGCACCGCACCGGCACCGCCGCCGAGATCGAAGCCGGCCGCTGCCTGCGCCTCTACCCGCACAACCCCGCCCTGGCCGCGCTCGCCGCCGCCACCTGGCTCCCTTACGGCGACCTCCACCACTACGCACACTCCGCGCACCCGGGCCTGCGCTGGAACTACCTGCCGGCCCTCGAACGCCACCTCCCCCCGGCCCACTTCACCCCTGGCGCCCTGTTCCTCAGCCCGGCCTCCGTCGCCCGCCGCCACTACCGCGCCCTGACTGTCCAGGCCGAGGACAGCCGCCGCCAGACTGCGCCCCGCCCATAGCCCGCCCCGCACTTCGGCCCCGGCCCCCGTCACACCAGGGGCCGGGGCCGCGGCAGTTCACGGCACCTGTCCCGTGCCCTCAACCCGCGTGGCACGCTGACTTGATGATCGAGACTCCGCGCCTGCTGCTTCGACGTTTCCGGCCCGGTGACGCCCCGGTCCTCGGTGCCTACCGGTCCGACCCGGACATAGCCCGCTACCAGGTCTGGTCCTCGCCTCTCACCCTGGAGGAGGCCGCTGAGACCGTCCGCGGATACGCCGAGGCGCAGCCCGATGACCCGGGCTGGTTTCAGTACGCGATCGAGCTGCAGGCCGACGGCCGGCTGATCGGTGATCTCGGAGTCAACCTCCACGAGAACCGGCTGCAGGCCGACATCGGCTTCACCCTCGCCCCGGCCCATCACGGCCACGGCTACGCCACCGAGGCCGTCCAGGCCGTCATAAGCCATCTCGTCGCCCAGGGCCTGCACCGTTTCGCGGCCTACTGCGACGCCCGCAACACCGCCTCCATCCGCGTCCTGGAGCGCACAGGATTCCGCCTCGAAGGACATGCCATCGAAGCCGAGCTGATCCGCGGCGAATGGACCGACACCTACACCTTCGGACTCCTCGCCCGTCACTGGAAAGACTCCGCGCCATCACCCGCGCTATTCGCGTGACAGCCCTCGGTGACGTGTTCTGGGCTGATGTGGACCACCACCGCGGGGGGGGGGGGGGGGGGGGGGGGGGGGGGGGGGGCCGGCGCGGGGGGGGGGGGGGGGGGGGGCCCCCCCCCCCCCCGGGGCCCCCCCCCCCCCGCGGGCCGCCCCCCCCCCCCCCCCGCCTCTCTGCTGGATGTCCTGGGTGCGTCGCGGGGCAGAGGTCATGGATGGCTGGCCGTGGTTGCGGCCAGCGCGTCGGCGAGCTCGTTGGAGGTGGGCCGGTTGAGCGGATCGTCCATGAGCGCGGGCAGCAGGACGTTCTGGAGTCCGGGCCACGGCCGGTCGGCCGCGACAGGAATGCGGCCCGTGGCGATGTGCTGGCGGAGCTCGTGGGGGGTGCAGGCTTTCGGGTGGATCCCGGCAGCCTGGTAGTCCAGAGGCCAGGTGCCCGTGGCGCACGTCCAGATGGTCCCGGCGAGCGCGTACACGTCGGCTGTCGGGGTGACGACGACGGGCTTGTCCCCCGTGGTGACGGCGGCTGCGAGCTCGGGGGAGAGCAGGTGCGTCATGCCGCCGTTGAATTCGCTGCCCTGGTTCCAGCCGGGCCGCCAGGCCCACGCGAGGTCGATGAGCCTGGTACCGGCCGGGGTGTGGATGCCGTGGGAGGGCTGGAGGTCGGCGTGCGCCCAGCCGGCCGCGTGGAGGTCCGCGACTGCAGAGCACAGGTCGACGGCCGCGGCCAGGGCCTGATCCTGATCGGTGCCTTCGGCCCGTACGGGTGCGAACACCTGCCAGGTGGAGGGGCCTTCGAGCCAGTCGGTGAGCAGCCAGGACGCGCTGTGGGTGACGCCGCCGCCCACGAAGTAGTCCATCTTCAGGGCCTCGAGCACGGCGGCCTCGCGTGCGGTGGTGTCGAAGCCTTCGCTGCGGCCGACCTTCAGGGCGGCGGTGCCCTTGGGGCCGGCGGCCTTCCAGACGGTGGAGCCGCGCCGGTCGGTGACCTCGGTGAGGACCAGGTCGCGGCCGCAGTGCGCGGCGGTGGCGGCCTGTGCGGCGGCCGGGATGGGGGAGGGAGTGCTCAAGGGGTGCTCTCCTTCGAAGGCTTCGGCAGGTGGGCGGCCCAGGAGCGGATCGTGGGCCAGTCGCGGGCCAGGGCGTCGAAGACGTTGCGGCCGTCGTCCTGGGCCTCGCGGATGGTGTCGGCCAGTACGGGCGTGTTGTGCAGGAAGCGGGGGTCGCGGGGGCGCACGGCGGGCCGGATCGACAGGAACGTCACGGGAGGGACGGGAAGGTCTGCGCCGAGGCGGCTGGTGTCCTCCTCGCCCTCCCAGAACTTGCCGAACATCAGCCCGACGGGTCCGTAGAGGTTCTTCAAGGCCCAGTGTGGCCAGTCCAGGTGACGGCGTGAGGCCCCGCGCACCACCAGGTTCTCGCACACCAGATGCCCGCGCTGTCCTTTGGACAGAATCCGCACCCGCTCGGCGCAGGCAGCCGCAGCAGCGAACAGGGCGCCCTCGATGTCGAACAGCTCGGCACCCGGTGTGATGTCGTACGTCGTCCAGTACGTGAGCCCGTTGTTCACCGACGGGCCGAGGTAGGGGCAGTGCCCGGTTGTGGCCTCCACGTAGCCGGCGAACTCAGGGGTGGTGGTGCGGCCGGCGGAGACGCGCAGAGCCCCCGCCCGGGCGGGCGAGGGCTCGATGGGCGCGGTGCTGGTCACTCCGCGGTGTCCGCGGTGAAGTCGGGTCCGCAGTTCCACGACGCCTCGACGCGGCCGGTCTCCCGGTACGCGGCGAAGGCTTCGCCGTCCAGGCGGCCTCGCTCGTCGGTGAACCAGATCGCGGGCAGCGGCCCGTACGCCTCCTCGTACGCGGCCACCCACTCGACCGGGCCGGACCCGGGCTCCTGGCTGTGACCGGCGACCGCGCCCGCGTGCTCGGTGGAGAACACGTCGTAGGCGGGGGTGTCGAGCTGGTCGTGCCAGAACGCGTCGATGGCGCCGGAGAACATCTCGGGAAGCGTCTGGCCGGCCCGGTGGCGCTGGCCGGCGATGGTCAGGAAGCGGGCGAGCTCGGTCCGCTCGACGGTGGCGTTGCTCATGGCGGTGCCCCTCTCGGTCGTCGGTGAGTCCTTGGGTGCCGCCCGGGCCCCAGGACGGACCAGGGTGCGGTCCGCTATCCCCGGGCGGCTGTCATCGAGTCAACTCCCAGCAGACCCATGCGGGGTATGTCCGGCCGAAGGGCTGCACAGGATGTGCGTGGATCGGCACACTCTGTGCATGGGCGAAACGCTGGGGAGCGTGCTGAGACGGGCCCGTACGGGCCGCAGGCTCTCGCAAGGCGCCGTGGGCGAGCAGGTGGGCTACTCCGCGTCGTGGGTCTCCAGGGTGGAGGCGGACCGGATCCTCCCGGACGACGCCGTACTCGGCGCGTTATGTGGTGTGCTGGGCCTGGCCGCTGACGATGTTGGACGCGAGGGAGATGACGTGCTGCACCGCCGAACCATGCTCGGCCTGGGCCTGGGGGTAGGCCTCGGCGCCATGCTCCCCACCCCCGCAGCCGCGTCCCCCGCCGACCCCAAGGATCTTGTCGAGCGGAGCCTGTTCCGTCTCCCAGACGCTCGCCCCGCCACCCGCGAGTCCCTGTCCGCCGCGCTCACCACGGCCCGCACCGTCTTCCACCAGGCGCAGTACGCCGAGCTCGGCCAGACCCTGCCGGGCCTGATCTCCGGCTCCCTCGCCTCGAACGCGCACGACATCGCGGCCCGCGCGTACGTCCTGCTCGCGCAGCTCGCCATCAAGAACTACCAGGGCATGGCCTGGGTCGCCGCCGAGCGGGCCCGCGCCCAGGCCGAACTGACCGGCAACCCGGTGGTGATGGGCGAAGCTGCGCACTCCATGGGCGTCGCCATGCGCCGCAGCGGCGACTACCAGGCTTCCATCGATCACCTTCAGCAGGCCGCGGCCCGGCTCAGCCGGCGGTCCGAGGACCTCGCGATGCGCGGCACGCTCCTGCTGACCGCTTCCTACTCCGCCGCCCAGGCCGGCTGGCGGGGGCAGGCCATGGAGTTCATCGGCGAGGCCGAGGAGACTGCCAAGCGTAAGGAGACCGCCGCCCAGAGGCTCTACATTCCCGGCGTGTTCGGCGAGGACCAGACACGCGTGTTCCGCATCTCGGTGCACCACGCGCTCGGCCAGGACGAGCAGGCCCTCACCTATGCCGCGAAGATCGACCCGCGCCGGCTGCCGAACGCCGAGCGCCGCGGCCGGATGTGCATGGACGTCGCCAGGGTCTGGCAGGCCCTGGACGAACCGGAGAAGGCTTTCCGTACCCTGCGGGTCCTGGCCCAGTACGCCCCCGAAGAAGCCGGCCGCCCCAAGGTCCGCGCCATCACAGCCGAGCTCCTGACGTCCAACCCCGACATGCCGGGCCTGCGCCGCTTCGCCCAGCGAACCGGCGCTCCAGTCTGACGGCTGGCGGGATGGAGCCTTCGCAGGGCCGCACGGGGGCAGGTCACCCGGCACGTACGGGGCGGCTGATGTGCTGATCTCATCAATGGCCCTAGGCTCGGCTGCATGCTCATCGCGAACGTGTCCCCCAGGACGATGGCCAAGACAACCAACACGGCGTGGCTGAGCCATGCCCTAATGGAATCCGAAGCCGCGTACGAGATCGAGGGGTACGACGCCGACCACTCCATGCAGTTCTGGGACTGGTCCGTGCAGGCCCCGTTCACCTTCAAGGTCCACAAGAAGGCGACCGCGCAGTTCCACGAGGAAGTCGCCCCGACTCCGGGCCGGCTCAGCCTCGTTGACTGCGGCCACGCCGAGAACCACCCCCACATCACCGACAGCGTGCTGCGCGTCGCGGACCTGGTGATCCTGCACATGTCCCCCACCCAGGCGGACTGGCTCCGCGTGAGCAAGCCGCCAGAGGCAACCCCGTTCAAGGACATCATCCGCAGGTCCAGCCTGTTCCGTGCCGACGGCAGGGCGCCGGAGACATGGGTCCTGCTGAACCGGACCGTCGCCAACGCCTCGTCAACGGGCCACTACCGCGGACAGCTGGAAGGCAAGGGGTGGAACGTGTTCACCACGACGATCCCGCGCTCGGAAACGTTCGCGCTGTCGATGAACTTCCCGGTCATCGGAGCCAAGAAGAGCGCCTTCGGCGCCCTGGTGACCGAGATGGAGAAGCGGGGGCTGCTGCCGTGAGCCAGTACCTCAAGCTCATGGAGAAGCAGGCCGCGGAGGAGCGCGCCGCCGAGAAGCTTGCCGCCGAGACTGTGGCTCCGGCCGTTCCCGGCCCCAGCGCCGAGGTGAACCCCGCTCGGCCCGCCGCGATGGCGGAGCCGGCGCCCTACCGGCCGCAGCCCTTCACCCCGGACCTGATCCCCGAGCCGAAGGAGATCGAGGCCGAGGGGGAGCTGACTCCGGAGGAGACCGGCGACCTCGCGAACTGCGAGCAGGCCTTCGCCTACGCCGACCAGGCCGAGTGGATGCGGGGCAAGGCCGCGCACGCGGTCAGGTCGCGGCGGCTGTACCGGAGCGGCGGCCGGCTGTGGCCGGAGTACTGCGAGGAAGTCCTCGGCGAGTCCGAGTCCGAGGTCAACCGCAGGATCCAGCAGTGGCAGCTGGCCCGCGCGATCTTTCAGCTCTGGGCCCGGCCGACGCCCGCTTCCCACATCCAGGCCCTGCTCCCGGCTGTTGGGGCGTACGGAGAGGAGCAGCTCGCCCGCGGGTACGTAGAGCTGCGCGGCTGGGCCGCCGAGAACGGGACGCGGGTCACCGCGGCCGACCTGACCGGGTGGGTGAAGAAGGCGCGGTCCGCGGTGAAGGAGAAGTCCGCACCGCCGGCGCTGACCGGGCAGGCCCTGGCCCAGGTGCGCGAGGACCGCGAGCGCTCGCCCGGCCGGGCCGACGCCCGCACGCAGCTGCCCGAGCCGCGCCGGAAAGTGGCCGCGGAGGATGCCGGGGGCGGACCCGAAGAGAATCGTTCAATGTTGAATCACCCAAATTTGGGTGATTCAACATTGAACGATGAAGCCGTGGTCACACCCCCGGCCACCAACGGGGACGGAGGCAGCGAGGAGCGCGTCGTCCGGGCCTGGACCGCCCTGGACGTTCTGGCCGCAGGACTGGCCGACGCCGGAGTCCTGCGGGGCGCGAGCACGGCGACGCTCACAGCGATCGAGAGGACTGCCCGCGGCCTGGCCGACGCCGCCGCCGAGATCCTCAAGGAGCGGTAGCCCGCACCCGGTCCTCGAGGACGACGGACGGGAGTCACCCAAATTTGGGTGACTCCCCCACAGCCCGCCTCTTCCCGGCCCCGCACGCGTGCTGTCCGCTAGGACGGCTTCTTGTACTCGGCGAGTACCTGGATCTCGCACTTCCAGCCCCGCCCGAACTCGTACCTGATCACGATGACCGTGTCCTCGTCGGGGTGATCCTTGCGTGCCGTGCCGATGGTCCTGAGCAGGTCGACGGCGAAGCCGTCCGGTAGCTCTTTCCGGCTGCTGATGTGCAGGATCGTCGTGTAGTTGTCCCCGCCCACCCTGCGGGCCACGACCTGCTGGCCATCCGACTTCAGGTGCTCGATCGCGTCGGCACGGAACAGTTCCATCTCGCCCGCGTACTCGTGGAGCAGCCAGACATCCGACACCGTGTTCTCCTTCGTTCGCACGCAGCCTCGTATCCCGGACGGTACGGACCGCCTCACAGCGCCTGGGTGCTCTTCGTGAAACTCCCTTGACCGGTTCGCAGGTTGAGACCCTGACGTGCCGTCGGGCGAAGTGCGCCCCGGTCTGCACGGGGAACCGCGAGGGCGGGAGACTGGGCGGATGATCGAGCGTCGCCCGCTGGGTACCGGCCCCCGCCCCGCTACTGCCGTGGCGCAGCCCTCGGGCGTGCGCCGAGCCCGCCTTGCCGCCGAGGGCTGTGCCGCGGCCCCGCCCGCCCAGGAGCCGGCCGGCGGGCATCCGGCCGCTGAGGGCCGACGCCCCCTTGGCCTCGGCACGGCCCCCTCGGCCAGCTGACACCGGTCCTGTCCGCCGACGTGAGGCGGGGTCAGGGGGCCACTACATTGAGCGACTGCACAGCAACGGGCAGGGGGGCTATGGACGCCGACGGTATTCACGACACTTCGCATCAGGTCCCGCGTCCGGCGGTCCCGCCGCCCATGCCGGCTTCACCGCCACGTACGGGGTTCATTCCTGCGCCGTCCCGTGCTCCGAGCACGGGGCCCACGCTGGCCGAGTGGCTGCGGGTTTCCCGGCCCGACGCCGAGGTGGGGGTATGGCGGTACGGGCACGTGCCCCGCGCGGCCGAGGAGCCCGAGGTGACCCCCACCCGCCAGCTGCTCAGCGGTGCCGCGCTGTCGCTGCTGGCCGGCCTGATGCTGTGGTCCCTGTTGTGGAACGGCTACCTGGGCTCGTTCTGGATCTGGCCGCTGCTGATGTTCACGCCCGACTCCTGGCGCGGCACGACGTCGTTCGTCGTGGCCGGGTGGGTCTGGTACGCCATCGTCGCCGGAACGCTCATCGTGGGTTTCGGCCGGCTCGGGCGGTGGCCCGAACTGCTGCGCCGGCTCGTGCGACGCCCGGCGACCGGAACGACGGCAGCCGTCCCCGCAGCGGCCGCGGAAGGAGAGGACCTGACAGGCTGGCCGCAGTTGCGGGCCGCCGGCCTCGCAGAGGCGGCCGAGATCCTGACGCGCGAGGCAGAGGCCGGACGGATCAACGACGTGGACTACGTCCGGATCAACCGGGCCTGGGAGAGTGTGCGCGCCGACACGGCACGACTGCGGCCCTTCGAGACGTCCGTACGGGACAAGGGTGCCGGGGCCTGTCTGCATCCGTCGGGCGCGCGGGACCTGCCCGTGCGGGCGGCCCGGCACGACCTGCTGATGCGCCAAGTGCTTCTCGGTACCGTCGATCCCGGGGCGCGCACCCCCTACGCCCGGCGCGGCACGGGGTTCGCCCTCGACCCCGCAGTGCTCGGTACCTCGCTGCTCGCGGTCGGCCCATCGGGAGCAGGGAAGACCGGCCGCCTGGTGCGGCCGGTGGTGGAGTCGCTGGCTCTGCAGTCTCTGGCGGGGCAGGCCGCGGTCATCGCGGTGGCCGCAGCCGGGGTCCAGCTCGGGCCGGATGCCGCGTTCGACGTCGTCGTGCGGATCGGCGATCCGTCGTCCGTCTACGACCTCGACCTGTACGGCGGGGCCACGGACGCGGACGAGGCCGCCGTCCTGCTCGCGGAGGCCTTCGTCGGCAACATCCCCGGCATGGACGTGCGCCGGGCCGCGACCGCCCTCGGCCAGCTGCTCGGGCCGTTCCACACCGCGTACGGCCGCTTCCCTTCCGTGCCCGAACTGCGGGAGCTCCTCGACCAGCTCAAGCCGGCCGTCGACGCGCTCCGCCAGACGCTGGAGGACGCCGGGCAGCAGACGATGCTGCGCGAGCTGGACGCGCGGGTGCGCCAGCACGGCACTCCCGCCGACCCCGGGCACGTCCTCGCCGACCGGGTCGCGCTGCTGGACCGGCCGGTGTTCGCGGGCTTCTTCGACACCAGCGGGCAGAGCCGTCCGTTCTCGATGGCCGCCCTGGAACATCCGCTGCGCGTACGGATCGACCTGCCCGAGCGCGGTCACGCGGACGCGTCCCGGATCCTGGCCCGGCTCCTGCTCGCCCAATTCAACGCCGCCGCCGCGGCCCGGGCAGACCGCTCGCTGTTCACGTTCCTCGCCCTCGACGACGCCGCGCACACGCTCACGGCCGGCACGCTGCGCGGAGTCCAGCGGCTGCGCTCGGCGAACGCCGGCGTGCTCCTGGCGCTGCGCAGCCTGGACGAGGTGCCCGAGGAGCTGCGGACACCGCTGCTGGGGGCGGTCGGCTGCCGGGTGGCGTTCGCCGGGGTGACGACCTGGGACGGGAAGCGGTTCGCCGAGGCCTGGGGCACCGAGTGGGTGGAGACCCGCGACGTCACGCACCGGACCGTGTTCGCGGACCAGCCGCTGACCCGCGCCATCCACTCCTTCCGCAAGCTGGTGACCGGCAAGGCGGTGACCACCGACGCGGTGACCGTGCGGCAGGTGGAGCGCGAGCGGTGGTCGGCCTCCGACCTCGCCCACGCCGTCCCGCCCGGGCACGCGGTGCTGTCCCTCGACTCGGTCCGCGGCGAGCGGGCGGCCCCGCTGCTGGTCAACCTCACGACCTGACGTCATCCGGCCGATCTACCCGACCGATCCGGACAGGTTCCTCCCGGTCTGCGGCCAAATCAGTGGCCGGTGAAGGCCAGTTGACCTGCACAAGAGCGGTGTCGCGCCAGCGGAGGAGACGTAGATTCGGCAGGTGATCGAGGGCAGGGGGGCGAATGACAAACGGCCAAGGCGGTTGGGACCCGTTGGGGGATCCGGCGGACAGATCCGCGCCGTACCCGCCGGCACCGAAAGTCCCCCCGCCGCGCCCCGCCTACCCGCCGGCACCTGAGCCGGCCGATCCCGACGGGGATCCGGCCGACACCGACTGGTGGCGCTACCCGGACGTCCGCCAGGAGTGGCAGGACACCTGGGCGAACGAGGGCCAGGAAGCACGCGAGGCCGCGTGGGAGATCGGGGCGCAGATCGGCGAGGCGGTCGCCGCCCACCTGCCGGCCCCGGCGGGCCCGCCCCTGACCCCGGCCGAACAGGGCTGGCGGGGGCTCGACCTGGCCTGGCTGGGCCTGAAGTACAACATCCCGGCGGTGCTGATCGCCCTGCTGGTGACCTGGCGCGGGCAGAGCGCTGTCGACGCGATGACCCGCTCGGTCACCGAGGACGGGATATTCGCTCCCCTGGGCTGGCTGCTGCTGGTCTTCCTCCTCGGCCTGGCCGTGATGGTCCTGCCCATCGGGCAGATCTTCGCCGACCTGGCCGCCTCGATCCTGCGAGGCCTGACCACCCTGATCGTGCGGGCCTGGAAAGCCCCCTACATCGGCTACCTGCTGCGCCTGCTCGTCGCGGTCGCCGCGTGGTCGTTCGTCATCGCCGTGCTGCGCCTGGCAGGCCGCGCGGCCATCAACTGGCTGACTGGAGCGTAAGAACATGAACGACGTGGGGGCTGCGGCCGGCGGAATCGGCGCGGTCGCGCTCGGCCTGGTGTTCCTCTTCTACCAAATCGGCCGATGGAAGGGCGGGGACCCGACACCTCCCATGCACTTCTTCGCCGGCGTGGCGATCGCCGCGCTCCTGCTGCTGGGCGGGGGCATCCTCGGCGTTATGGGCGGCACCGCCGCGGCCCTGGGCGACGGGGTGGGTACCTACGCTCTGGACGGTGCGGTCGGCGCGGTCGCTTCGGCCGGGAAGCACCAGCCGACCACCGGCGGCGAGAAGGTCGGCGTGGGCGGCGCGATCGCCGGTCTGTGCCTGCTCGCCCTCTACCTGGGCCTGATCAAGTCCGGCCGCTACGACCTGCGGTCCCCACTGCTGCGCGGCGCGCTGGTCGGCGTGTGGCTCGGCGCCTCGGCCGGTCTGATCGGCATGGCGATGGGTCTTATCCGTACCAGCGGCAACACGGTCGGCGACCTGCTGGTCTCCACCATCTGAGCGCGGGAGAACGAGAGCTGTGGCGAGAGCGGGCAAGACCGGCGGTGGCCTGGGCGCGGGGTTCGCGCATCTGCGTGCGGAGTACGGGCGGTGGTGGAGGACAGAGGACCTGAGCGACACCCACATCGCCCACCACGTCCTCAATGATCAGTTCCGCATGTGGCAGCAGCATAAGCAGCGCCACAAGGCGGAGGTCCAGCAGGACATCAGCCTGCTCCAGCAGCAGCAGAAGCAGGCACGCCAGGCCCAGATGATGCAGATGAACCAGCAGCGCCAACGGCAACGCCGCGGCGGGTACGGCGGATATGGCGGTTACGGCGGGTACGGCGGCGCCTCCGGGACGGTCACCTACCGGATCATGCAGTTGACCGGTGTCCGCATGCGCATGAACAAGGAGGAGTTCCGCCACCTGGAGGTGACTCCCCAGATGCTGGCCAACGGCCGGGGCCAGGTCCGCTCCCGACGCCACGTCAAGGCATCCGTCACCGTGCTCGCGCTCGCGGCGGTGTGGGCGCTTCTGTGGTGGACGTCGGTTCTTGCCGCCCTCGGCACGGCGGCCGCCGTCGCCCTGGTCCTCACCGTCATGGCGGCCGCAGCGTCCCGCAACCCCACCCACCGCCAGCCCCCCGTACCGCGGCTGCTGTTCGTCCCGCCCCATGCGCCCGCCCACACCCAGCTCGCCGAAGCCCAGGCAGAGCCGCAGCCGTTCCCCATCCGGGACGCCGGCGCCGACCCCCGAGCAGCCCGCGAGTCCGTCTATCGCGCGCTGAAGAAGGAGAAGGCCGCAGTCTCCGAGGTACTCGTACCGGAACCCACGGCCTACGGCTGGAAGGTCCCCCTGGTCCTGGAATCCGGCACGGCCGCCCAGTTCTTCAGCGGCCTCGGGCCGCTCGCCACCACCCTGCGGGTAGGCGCCTCCCGTGTTCTGGCCCGGGCCGCCGACCCCGAGGACGCGGCCCTCATCAGTCTCCAGGTCCTCACCCGGGACCCCTTCGCCAACCCCGCGCCCTACCCCGACCGCCCGCCACTGTCCTGCTCGATCAACGACCCCGTCAGCATCGGCACGTCCCTGGACGGCGAACCCACCCTCGTCACCCTGGCCGGCCAGCACGTGCTCATCGTCGCCAACACCGGCGGCGGCAAGACCTCCATGGTCCAGGCCATCGCCGAATACGCCACGGCCTGCCGAGACGCCGTCATCGTGGACATCGACCCCGCCAAACGCGGCACCAAGACGCTGGCCCCGGCAGCCGCCATGAAGGCGCGCACCCCCGAAGACGCCGAGACCGTCCTGCAGTCGCTCCTCGATCGCGCCCAGCAGCGCATCGCCTCCATGCCGCCCACCCAGGACATCTGGGAGGCCACCCCCCAGGGCCCCGCCGTTCTGGTCTTCCTCGACGAGTTCCCCAAGCTGTCCAAGGCAGGCAAGGCCCTCGCCATCGACCTGCTGCGCCTCGGCCGAGAGGCACTCATCACCCTCGTGCTGTGCACGCAAGACGCCACCAGTGACGTCCTCAGCGACGCCGTGGCGGACGCCTTCAACATTCGGATCATGCTGCCCTGCCGGGTTCACGACGTGCCCGTGGTGGTCGGCCTCGCCAACGCGGTCACTCAGGGCTGGCTACCCCACCGGCTCGTGCCCTCCGCCGTAAAGGGGGCACCCGCCGACGCGGGCCGCTACTACTGCATCACGCCCTTTCACCGCGATCCGATCCTGCGCTACGTCACCCCGCTGGACCCGGCCGAGGCCGACCGCCGAGTCAAGGAGCGCATCGCCGCCGGCCTGCCGACTCTGGACCCCGCCCCCGCCCCCACCCCGGCCGCACCGCCAAAGCCGACGGCGCCCCACGCTCCGATCATCCAGCATCTCCTCGCCGCGTTCGCCACGCACAGTAATCCCGAGACGCTGACCATCGCGCAGCTCGCGGCGCACCTGGAAACCCTCGACCCGCAGGCCTGGGGACAGCAGAGCGGACAGACGGAACGTCAACGTCTCGCCATGGTGGGCCGCAAGATCAAAGCCGACCTGAAGGCAGCAGGGCTGACCATCCCGTCCGGGCGCCTCAAGGGGGTGCCCGGACAACCCAGCGGCTACCGCCTGGCGGACATCCGAGACGCCCTGTCGTGACTTACCAATGACCTGTCAGAGTCTTGCTATGGCCTACTACCCGGCCTGCTGGCGACCAGAATCGATGTTGCAGCGGCCTACGGCCTACTCGCCGCAGTAAGCCGCAAAAACAAGTTCTGACCTGCGATGACAAGTCAAGTAAGCCGATCTCGACCCCCCGGCCGGAGCCCCTATGAGCCCGCATAATCCAGCACAGTACGCCCGGAGCGCGGCCGACGCCCTCGACCGCCTCGTGCGCGACGTCCGCGCCGGCCGTGCCGAGTGGGGCCACCCGCACAACGTCCGCCAGGCCGCCGACGACCTGACCCGCGCCGCCGACGCGATGGCCACCGCCCTCCAGCAGATGGCCGCCGCCCTCGACCCGCACGACCCGAGCACACAACGGAGCGCGACCGCCCTCCACCTGGCCGGCCAGGCCGCCACCACCGCCGCCACCAACCTCCGCAACGCCCGCCGCAGCCTTCACTGACCGTCACCATCCGAGGGGGAACCCTGATGTCCACCACCCACACCGCCGCGGGGGCCTGATGCTGTACGACGACCCGTGCGACAGCCTCGCGGGACCGGTCCAGGACGTCTGCAAGCCCGGAGGCGCGGGTACCGGGGGGGCACTCCCCGTCTCCCCCACCGACCCCGTCGCAGCCCTCGACCCGCTGACCGCGCTGGCCCAGTCCACCGCCAAGGCCGCGCACTGGTGCTCCCAGCAGCTCGGCGCGCTCATCGGCAACCGCGACGCCGTCGACCTGACGAACAAGTCCTTCCTCCAGCAGTACGCCATCGTGTTCGCGGCCTCCACGATCCTGGTCCTGGTGCTCTGGCTGCTCGCCGTCGCCAAACGCGCGATCCGCGGCGTGCCGATGACGACCGCGATGTCCGAGGCGATCGGCCTGCTGTGGATCGCGGTTGCCGCCTCCGCCTTCACGCCGCTGGTCCTCTACACCGTCATCGGCGCGGCCTCCGCGGTGACCGACGTCCTCGTCAGCGCCCTGGGCAGCAACCCCAACGGACTGTTCGACAGCCTCGGCGCCGACCTCGAGGCCGGCAAGGTCGGCGGCGGACCGCTGATCCTGCTCATCGTCTCCCTCGCCACCATCGCCCTGTGCGGGGCGCTGTGGCTGCTCCTGGTCATCCGGGCGCTCGCCCTGTACGTCGGCGCGCTGTTCTCCGTCGTCGTCTATGCGGGCCTGGTCGACAAGGACTGGTGGGGCCACACCCGCCGGTGGGCCGGCGTCATGCTCGCGCTCATCGCGGTCGAGCCGGTCATCGTGATCGTGATCGGCCTCGCCGCCGCGCTTCAGACCAGCCCTGACACGAACAAGGTCGTCACCGGCCTGGCCATCACCCTCGTCGCGCTCGGCGTCGCCGTCTACCTGGTGTGGAAGGTGCCGGCCCTCGGCGACGCGGTGAAGGTCGCCCGTACGGCCGCCAAGGCCACCGGGGGCGCCGCGCGCGCGGTGACCGGCACCGGTTCCGCCGCCACCGGGGTGATGCGCGGCATCAGCGCCCACGGCGACCGCGGGACCTCAAGGGGCGGGTCCAGCAGCATCGGCACCCAGAAGGCGCCGAACAACGTCGCCGGAGGCATCGCCGCCCACTCCCAGCGCAAGCCCAAGGACAAGTAGCAGGGCCGCGTGCCGGGCTGGCAGCAGGGCACAGGAAGATCCCCAGTTCTTTCCGGTGATCGCAGGCTGGACCCGCTTGACCATCAGCAGGTTGGCTTGACGGTCAAGGGGGTCCAGCCTGTGGATCCCAGGCGGTCATGGGGGCACCGGCCTGCTCCCCTGCCCAGGGGGAGGCCGGCTGGTGGGGTAGAACAGCGGGGAGGCCCGCAGCGATTCGAGCGCTGCGGGCCTCGCCTTGTGCGGGTCGTACGCGGGTCAGCGCGTAGGGGCGATGAAGCGCCGGGCGGCGACCATGAGGCCGAATCCCAGGGCGAGGCCGGCGAGGTGGGACCCTGCGAGCACGGCCTTCGCGGTGGTGCCGGTGAGGCCGTAGTGACCGGTGATGGTCGCTCCGGTGGCGTAGCAGAGGGCCCAGATCGCGAGCATGGCCGCGACCAGGGCGGAGGTGCGCGTGCCGAGCGGAAGCCGGGCCGGGCCGCGGGCGGCGGCGAGGCGGGATTCGGCGTGGGCGAGGTGGGCGGCCGTTGCCTGGTCACGGGTACCTGCCGCGGCGCGGGTCAGCCGGCCGCAGGAGCACTCGGCGCGGAAGCGGGCTGTTCCGGCGGCGGTGGATGCGTCTTCGTCGATGACGATCTGCGGTATGTGCCGTCCGTCATCGATGGCGAACCGGTCGAACACGGTTTCCTCCTGTGTCGGGGTCGTTCGATCAGATGCTGTGCGGTGCTTTCGTGGTGATGACGGAGGCCTTGAGCACGCTGCCGTCGTCCAGGAGCACCGATCCGTTCGCAGCGAAGTGCAGGTGCGGCTTCACTGGGCGCCCCCCGCGAGTTCGAGCGTCTGGGCGGCGAGGCGGAGCCGGTGTTCGTGGGCCTGGTCGAGGTGGGCGCGCAGCGCGTAGGTGGTCACCCCCGGGTCCTGGTCGAGGTCGGCCATCGCGTCCTCCAGGGCGGGGTGCCCGGCCTCCTGGATCTGCTGGTAGGCGGCTTCGTCCCGGGGGGAGGAGCAGAAGAACGGGCGCTTCCGGGCGCTCTCGGCGCGCTCGGTCCACATGTCGATGGCGATGCGGGCCTCGTCGACGGCGACCACGTAGGCGTGGTGGGCGGCGAGCCACGCGGCGGCGGTGCTCAGTGCCTCCCAGCGAAGTTCCACCTGGTGCAGCAGGCGGTCGCGCTCGGCGCGTGCGACCTGCTCGCGGGCCAGACGGTCGCGGACGTCGGCGTAGCGGAAGGTGGTGTCCATCAGGGCCACCAAGCGCATGCCCTCGGTCTTGCCCTCCTCGTGGGTGGCGGTGGGGTGCTCGGCCGCCCAGCGGCGCAGTGCCGCGTCGAACTCGTCGTCGAGCCGCTCTCCGACACCGGTGAAGCCCTCGATGTCGAGCGGGGACAGATTCGTGATCACGCTCTTGCCCTTCGGTCGGTGGTCGGGGTCGATGCCCCTCGATCGCAGATCCGCGTACACGGTCGGCCGGCTGACGCGGGCGGCCTCGGCGAGCGCGGAGACGTTCGTCTCGCCCGCCTGCCAGGCGGCGGCGAGCAGGTCGGCCCGCCGTCCGGGCTTCGACCACTCCCGCAGCGCGGCCATCGCTTCATCTCGTCTCGTACTCACACAACCACAGTGCTGTAAAACGGTTTTACATGGCAAGTGGCTTTACGGGGTTCGGCTGGATTGTGTCCTCCGGTGTCCGGATCGGCTTTCGGAGGGACGGGAGCTAGCGTCAGGAGATGCGGGTGGGTTGCCGCAGGCGGGGCATGGCGGGCGGAGAGGATGTGCACATGACGCGCCCGATGCTGACCCAGCGGGAGGCGGCCGCCGCGTGCGGCGTCAGCCGCACCACCATCCGCCGCCGCCGTGAGACCGGTGGCCTACCCGGATCAGTCGAGGACCCCAAGCGCGGTTGGCTGATCCCGGTGGACGCACTCCTGGCCGCCGGATACCGGCTCAACGCCCCCTCGCCGGCGGACCGGCCCTCCGAGTTGTCCCCGGCCGCCCCGGCCTCCCCGGCCGAGGGCGACGGCCAGGACGCGGCCGCCCTGCGTGCCGAACTCGGCCGGATCCATGCCGAGCACGCCCTGGCGCTGGCCGAGGCCCGGTTCGGACGACAGCTCGCGGAGGCCGAGGCCGAGCACCTGCGCGTGCAGCTCGCGGAGCGCGGCGCCCGGGTCGAGGACCTGCAACGGGCGGTAGCCGCCCTGGCCCCCGCCCCGCAGCGGCCCGCCCTCACTCCGTCGGCGGCCCGGCCGGCCGTGCCCGGCCAGGCCCAGGCCGAACCGGCCCCCGCCCCTGCCGCCGCCCCGGCCACCGAGGCGGCCCTGCCGCGCCGGCGGTGGTGGGGCGGGCGGACCTGACCCGGAAGACGACGGCGGGCGCCACCCCCGGTAGGGGTGGCGCCCCCCCCCCCGGTGGTGATAAGTGCCCGGGGGCCCCCCCCGCCGCAAACACCCCGCGCACAAACCCCCGCGGCCGGTATACCCCC
>NZ_JBICYT010000051.1:17737-45676 GCF_043201215.1 Streptomyces sp. NPDC048331
CCGCGGCGGGGGGGGGGGGGGGGGGGGCCGCCGCCCCCCCCCCGCCCCCCCCCCCCCCCCCCCCCCCCCCCCCCCCCCCCCCCCCCCCGCCGCCATGTTGTAGATCAGTGCCGGGAGGCCTCCCAGGCCTCATCCAGCGCGCTCTCCAGCCCGGTCGGCAGGTAGCCGCCCTCCAGCAGCACCGCCGCCGCCTTACGGGTGTCACTCGCCGCCGACTGCTTCACGCCGAGCACCTCCATCACCACGCTGAGCGGAACCGCCTCCAGCTGCTCCTGCTCCGTGGCCCTGTCAGGAGCGACCCCGGCGGCCAGCAGCATGCGGGCCACAAGACGCTCCGAGCGCTCACGCGGACCCAGCCGCGCGTAGTCCTCGGCCTGCTGAGCCCGCGCCTCGATCAGCCCCTGCTCGTACCGTGCCGCGGCCGCCGCCTTCTCCGCCGCCGCGCGGTCCGCGGCCGCCACCGCCTTGTCGGCCTCGGCACGCGCCGCAGCCGCCGCCGCGCGCTCCTCCTCAGCGGCCCACTTCTTCTTCTCCGCCTTCGCCTTGGCCGCCTCCGCGCGCTGGCGCTCCGCCTCCGCCTCGGCCCGCTCCGCCTTCTGCGTGTCCTCGGCCGCCTTCCGGCGCGCGGCCGCCGCCTCCGCCGACTCCAGCGCCTCGGCCTCCGCAGCCGACTGCCGCTCCGCCGCCGCACGCCGGTGCTGCGCCGCCACCTTCGCAGCAGCAGCAGCCGCCTCCGCCTCCGCGCGGGCGGCCTCCGCCTGCGCGGCGGCCGTTCCCGTCCTGGCCGCCTTCGCGTAGGTGGCGACCTCTACATCAGCGTCGTCCTCCAGGGCGCGGAGACGGTCCTCCTTCTCCTGTCGGCTCACCCGCTCCGCCTCCAGGCGTTCGTCCTCCGCCTTGGCGCGCTTGCGCTCCTTCGCCTCGCGATCCCACTTCGCCGGGAGGGCGAGGGCCTTCTCCACCGTGTAGCCGCGGGGCGCCATCGTCATCGGCAGCAGCTGGATCTCGCTCGCCTTCGACAGGTCGCCGTCAAGCTTCTGCGTGAGCCAGACCCGGTACCCCTCCAGCGCCTGCTCCCGCTCGACCATCTCGTCATAGCTGCGCACCGCGGCCAGCCGCATCCGCCGGTACAGCCGGCCCGTACGGACCGGGGACAGCACCCAGCGGTGCAGGGGGATCCGGTCGGTGGCCGTGCCGTCCTCGATGCGGGCCGCGTGCAGCAGCAGCTTGCGGGCGGCCTCGACGCCCAGGACGAACAGGCCGGGCATGGCCGCGTGGCTCAGGGCCCACAGCGGGTCAGCGGCCAGCCCTTCCCACAGCGAGCCCTTGCCGATGCCGTCCGAGGCGTTGAGCAGGACCGTGAGCAGCGTCATCGCGTGGGCGGCGAACCGCAGGACCGGCCACGGCGTACGGCGGCGGACCATCACCAGGTCGAAGGCGAGCAGCGCGATGATCGAGGCGTCGACGCCGATGGGGAACCACGGGGCCAGCGTCGGGCCGAACCCGTGGGCGAGGGCGAACCGCTCCAGGGTGGAGTACGAGGCGGCGAAGCCGATCCCGCCCACCAGGGGCATGCCGATCACGGCCACGGCCATCAGCAGCCAGCCCACCCACCGGCTGGGCTCGGAGGCCGCGGGGGTGGCCTCCTTGGCCGGGGTGGCCGGGGTGGCCTGGCCGGTGGCCCCGGCCACGGCCTCCCCCTGGCCGACCGGCCCCGGCCACCCCTGGCCGCCCTTGCGCGGCGGGGGCGGAGCGCCTTCAGGTCCGGCCGGAGTGCCCTGCCGTGGGGCCGGAGTGGCCCCGGCCGTGAGCGGAGTGGCCCCGGCCATGGCCTCCCCCTGGCCTGCGTGGTGGCCGTCCGTCAGCGTCTCGTTCATCCCGGCATCTTCCCCCGTCGGACGTGGAGCCGGAGCACCGGCCCGCCCAACCGGAGCGGCGGCCGGTCCGGCCGGAGCGAACGGAACGGGCGGGCGGGTCAGATCGAACACGGTCTCGTGCTGGGTCGTCACGGATACCTCCAAGGTGTGAGCGGGGTGGGTCAGATCCAGGAGTCGGGGACCTGGCCGGAGCGGAGGATGGCGGCCTCGGCCCGGTAGTCGGCGGCGTGTCGGCGGGCGATCGCGGCGCAGCGGCGCGCCAGAGCGCGGGCGGCCGGCGACTCGGTGCGGTCAGCGGCGGCGGTGAGGCCGTCGCGAGCGGAGTCGTCCGCCCGGGTGGCCGCGGCCTCGAACTCGGCGGCGAGCGCGGTCAGGTCGGCGGGCGTGAGGGTCTCGATGTCGATCGGTTCCATCAGGGGTCCTTCCAGCGGGCCCCGGACCGGCGCGGCGGCCGGCCCGGGGCGGTATCAGGGGTGGCGGTGGCGATGCCCCGTCGGGGGTGCACTTCCGCGTGTTGGACGGGCGGTCAGGAACCGGACTGGGGGTGCGGGCGGGCCGGGGCCGGGTGCGGCTCGGTACGCCCGTCCCGCTCGTGCGGCGTGGGCGTCACCGGCAGGGGTGCGGCCATCAGCAGGCCCCGCACTGACCGGCGACGGTCTCGGTGTCCACCCAGGCTCCGCACTTGGAGCACTGCCACAGGTGGGCGATCACGCCCAGGAGCCGCCTCACCGCAGGATCTCCGCGGCCAGGGCGAGCAGACGCGTGGTCCAGCCGCCGCAGCGCGCACACACGTACTGGCGGTTCTTCGGGTCGTGCTTCATCGGCCGGCCGTGGCACACCGGCGCCGTGTGGCGGGCCATCAGTCGTTGTCCCGGGTGAGGCGGCCGTTCGTACCGTTCGGCTCCCCCGCGACCGGGCGGTCGTCCTGGCCGTACCAGCCCTCACTGGCCTTGTAGACGTGGCCGCTCGACCGCTGTTCGGGAGTCAGCTTCGCGGCCAGCTCGTCCTGGGAGATCGCTTTGCGAAATGCCATGATGAGCACTCCTGTTCCTGTCGGGATGGGTTGCGGGGCGGCCGGCTTCTTGGCAGTGGACGGCCGCTCCGCGCATGTGTTTTTGGAGCCGTCTGAACGGCTCCCCTCGACCCGCCCCCGCGCACGTGGCACGGGGGCGGGCGGGCAGCTGGCAGGCGGTGGGGCTGTACTGACGGATCTACCGACGAGCTACTGACGAACGGCTACCGACGAGGAGTCGTCAGTAGGTTCGCAACGCTCTGACCTGCACTCGTCTGTGGCGAGCGGGGTCTACAGGCGGGTTACTGACGGCCGTCTGTAGCCGCGTAGCGGGTGTGCGGGGGACTGCCCAGGGCCTCCACGACGCCCATGTCAGACCACTCCTTCAGCCACCCGCCGACCGTGGTCGCGGGGACGCCGACCGCGTCCGCGACAGCGGCGCGCTTGATGCCCCTGGGTCCGGCCGACCGGATGAAGTCCAGGGCGCGGGCCCTCTGGACAGCCCCGGCCGGGGCGGACGGAGCGGGTGCCGGCACCGTGTTGAGCCAGCCTTCGAGGACCGACCAGTCCGCCACCGCAGCCTCCGGCGTGGATGAACCGGACGCGGGCGGAGCGGGCGCCGCCGGGATCGGAGCACTCGGCCCCGGAGCGGGGGCGCGCAGCGCGCGAACCATGTCCTGGACGGCTTCCATGTCGTTGCCGTCCAGCCACAGCGACCGCACGGTGGACACCCGGCCCTCGCGCAGAAGCAGCCCGGTTCCGCGCTGCTCCGGGTTCAGCAGGTGCGCGGAGTAGCCGCGCCCGGCCATGCCCTTGCCCAGGATGGTGTTGGACTCGTCCGCGCCGGTGGCGTACATGCACCAGCGCCAGATGAGGTTCGCGGTGACGAGGCGGTCCAGTACCCCGGCGGTGGAGAGCTGGGTGGCCAGCACCAGGACGATGCCGAACGCCAGCCCGCGGGCGGACAGGGCGATCAGGTGCTGGGTGATCTTCTTGCCGTTCTTGGTGTCCAGGGTGAACGCCGAGACCTCGTCGATCACCACCACCTCGAGGGTCAGGCCCTCGGTGCCGACCAGGTCCGGGCGTTCCGCGAGGGACTCCACGCCGAGTTCGGCCAGGCGGGTGGCCCGTACGCCCATCTCCGCGACGAGCGCTTCGAGGCGCTTGGCGAGTTGCTTGGCGCGCTTGTCCGGGTCCCAGACGTAGGAGGCGGTCAGCCCCTTCCACCGGTTCTGGCCGGGGTGCTTGCCGTCCGCCAGGTGCAGACGGACCCTCGAGTCCAGCAGACACCCGGCGATGATCAGCCGCAGGGCCGCACCCTTGCCGGAGCGGGACGAGCCGCCCAGCAGGATCGACACGTCTTTGAGCCTCAGGAACAGCAGCCGGCCGAACGCGTCGACCGCGACCGGGATGCCCTGCTCCCACACGTCGACACCGCCGAGCATGTCCGCCGTGCACAGCACCGGTTCCGCGAACGGGTCGGTGGTGAAGCCGGAGACGCGCAGCGTCTTGTCGTCCGCGCCGGCCACCTGCTCGACGTGCAGGCGGGCCCGGTCCAGACCGAGTTCCCCGCCCAGGTTCTTGCGGGCGGCGACCACGTCGTCCACCGTCGCGCCGTTGTCGTCCGGGAGGCGGACCACCGCCGTCCACCGCTCCGGCGTGACCTCCGGCGCGGCCAGCAGGGTGACCTGCGTGCCGCGCGGGATCACCCGGCACGCCGCGAGTGCCTTGGACAGGGCGAGCACCAGGTGGTGCTCGGTGCCCTCCGCCGGAGCCGTGCCCTGCGCGGCCGGAGCGGTGGCGGGTACCGGCGGAACCAGCAGCCCCGGGACCGGAGCGGGTACGGCGGCGTGCGGAGCGGGCGGGATCACCATGGGGGTCTCGGCGATCAGGTCCGCCGGTACCGGGCGGACGGTCAGGTCGTAGGGCTTGGGACCGCGCGCCCAGGCGCTGACCATGCCCAGGGCAGCGGCGGCCGGGGCCGCCCACCACGTCGTCGTCACTGACAGGGTGGCGATCCCGGCGGCCGGGGCCGCGAGCACCGTGCACCGCGCGGCGGCGATCCGCCGGCGCCGGTGACGCACCTGGCCCGGGTCCAGGGACGGCACCTCGAACTCGCCCAGCGCGCGCAGTGCGGTGGTGTGCCGCTCGGCTTCCTTGACGGCCGCTTTCAACTGGGCCTTGGCGGCCGGGGTCAGGCCCCCGTCCTCCTCCGCGATTCGCTGGAGTTTGGTGGCCTTCTTGTGGGCCTTGAGGACCAGGCGGCGGTGTTCCTCCAGCGCCTCCTGGTGGGCCTCGGCGCGAGCTTTGACGATGCGGCGCAGCAGCTCTTCGTTGGAGACGGTGTGCCCGCCCGCCCAGTGGGCGAGGGCAATGGCCAGGTGACGGGCGCCGGACCTCGTCCGGCGGGCGGGACGCTGGCTCATCCGATCAGCACATCCCCGAGCCAGGACAGCAGCGGGACACCGAGCATGGACGCCCAGCCGCCGATCGCTGCCGTGATCCCCCACGTGGCGCCGGTCAGCCCGCCGGACAGGGCGAGGGCACGCTCTTCCCACCCCTTGGCGAACCAGATGAACAGTGCCAGGCCGATGATCATGCAGAACGCGAGCCAGGAGCCGGAGTAGGAGAGGACCTCGCCGGTGGAGAGCGGGACCGCGCCCGCGCCGGACTGCCCGACCGCCGCGTTCCCGACCGTGGCGCCGAGTTCGTTGCCGGTGCCGGTGAACCCGCCGCTGATCTGCCCGAGGAGACCGCCGGTGACGGCGGAGGCCATGACCATGGTCAGCGCGGCCCCGCCCCAGGGCAGCAGAACCTTCTTCTTCTTGAGCGCCTTCAGGCTCCGGCCCCGCGAGTAGTAGATCCACATGGCCGTGACCACGGCGAGGGAGAACCCGAACGCGGCCCCGGCCCGGGTGACCACGTGGGTGAAGGTGATCAGATCCATCTCAGGCCCCCACGATCCAGGACGCCACCAGCAGGCGGGTCGGCTCAGCGATCAACGTGCCGCCCACAGCGGCCACCAGCAGCGCGGCGCACGCCCACCGGCGGATCCGCCCGCCCGTCACCGCGCCCACCCCGGTGATCACCGATGTGATCACCGCCGTGGAGAACGCCGCGTGAACCGAGACGTTCGCGGCGACCGGGCCGGCCACCCGGTCCGCCCACACCAACGCCGGAAGCGTCCCGAGGCCGATCACGGTCAGCGTGCGGACCGGGCGCGCCCTGCGGATCGCGGCGCGGACCCGGTCCCAGTCCACCGCGTTGTTGTCGGACGGAGCCCGGTCCGCGATCTCGTCTACGTCCGGCGCCGACCATTCCGGAATGTCGTCCACCCCGGACGTCGGGGCCGGGACGTAGGCCACCGAACGCGGCGACACCCCGAACTCCGGGTCGTCGAACAGCCGGTCCAGCCAGTCCTCGGTCGGCTGCTCCTGGCGCGCCTCCGGCACCACCACCAGGTACGGGCGGGCAGTCGGCCAACCCGGCGGCAGCGGGGGAACCCCGCCCACCGCGCTCACAGCGCACCGCCATCGAGCCGGGCCGCCAGCCACGCCCGAACCCGCAGCTCGTCCCCACCCAGGTCAAGCGCCGTCGGCGCCGCCGGGGCCGGCACGGTCAGCGCCGTGGTGCAGAACCCGGACGGCAGAACCGTTCGCGTCCGCACCACGGCGCCGCGCGCACAGCGCTGCACCCTCCACCTGCGCAGAACCTCTGTCACCATCACCACGTCGGCGTCCTCTCAGATCGGACTACCCGACAGCGGCTGTGGGGTTGCACCCCCTCGGCCGCCGCCCGGTCGGTGCTTACGACACCGGCCGGGCACCTGCGTATCTGCAGGTCGGGATCGCCCAGGCACACCGCTGGCTAGAGCGATCTGGTCGACCGCGCCAGCAGTTATTGACTAGGCATTAATGAGAATGCCGACGCTGCGGCGTATTGTCAATAACGACTAGGCGATATGGTGGCCCTGTGGCCCCCAGGCCGACACAGGAGGTGACCACCATGACTAGCTCCGGAGACCTCTCCGCCGAGCTACGCCAGCGCATCCGCGAAGGCGAGTTCGCTGTGGGCAGCAAGCTGCCGACCAACGCCGAGCTGATGGCCGCGCACGGCGTGTCGAAGGGGACCGTGACGAAGGCGATCAGCGCTCTCGCGGACGAGGGTCTCGTCTACTCCTCTAAGCGGGCCGGCACCGTGGTTCGCGCCCGGACAGCCGTGCAGATCCCGCTCAGCCGGTACGGGCAGACCCTCGCCCCCGGCGGCGCGCTGGGCCCGTGGGAAACAGCCACAGCGGCCCAGGGTCTGGACGGGTACATGCAGCTGATCGCCGTGGAACGGGTCCAGGCTGACGCCGACACCGCTGCGCTGCTGAACCTCCCCGAGGGCGACGAGCTCGTCTACCGCGTCCGCCAGGCACTCATCCGCCCGTCGGACGTTGTCCAGATCCAACACGCCTGGTACCCCGCCGCCCTGGCCGAGGAAGCCGGACTCGACAGCACTGGAAAGATCACAGGCGGCGTGTACGGCGCACTTACAGCAGTGGGCCGCCGGCCTGCCACCGCCACGGAGACCGTCAGCGCCAGGATGCCCACTGAGGCCGAGTCCGCGCAGCTCCGCATCGGCGGGCGAGTCGCCGTCCTCACTCTTAACCGCGTCACCTTTGACGCCGCCGGTCACCCCCTCGAGGTACTTCGGGCAGTCGCTCCGGCGGACCGGCTCCAGCTCTCTTACGACAACCTCCCCCTATGACACAGACAGGGGGAGCGAGGCACTCCCGCGCTCCGGCGCTCACGGGGCGGGTGACGGTGACGGCGCCGCCCCGAAGGGGATCCCTTCGTGTATCTTTCAGATACCTATCGATCATGAAGGGTTGCATGATGCCGAATCCGGACCCCTTGGCGCGGGTCGACGCTCTCCTGGACGACGTCCTGCCGCCGCCGCATGTGCGGCAGCAGCTGCGCCTCGCCGCGGGGCTCACCCAGCTGGAGGTCGCGGAGGCCGTGGGCGTGAAGCGCCTTGCGGTGGCTCGATGGGAGCTGGGTCAGACCAATCCGCGGCGGCCCCACCGGGCGGTCTACATGCACCTGCTCAAGAGACTCGCAGAGCGCTACCCCGACGCTGCGGAAGCGGACGCGGGCATGCTGACGCCAACCTCCGAAGGGGGATTGGGATGACCTAACGGCCATCGGCCGCGCGCGCCAAAAAGCGGACTACCAATCCGCTGGCCTCGCGCGGCCCGTCTACCGACCGGGGTTCATACCCCTTGTCGGCCGCTCAGGTCCCAGTTCGCACCTGGTCCTGAGCTGCGGCTCACCGAGCCGCTCTTTCTTTCCACCACCGGCCACTCACCACGGCCACCACAGCTGTAGCAGTACCGCCCGCTTCACCGGAGGCCCCCACCACAGGGGTCTTCGCGCTCCACAGGCAACCAAGAGGGGGGAGAAATCTCCCTCCGCCCGATCGGTGTCTGCCCCGCTTCTCACGAAGGGGGGCGTCCCGTCACATCCACATCCGGTCGTCCGGCCCCGAGGGGCTCAAGCGGTCCAGCTATATGGAAGGCGAGGTCGTTTCTCATAGTGCACGAGAGTGGTGTCCCTTGTCAGGTCGACCCTGTCCGTTTCACCCCGGTTCAGGCTCGGCAGGCGTCCCGCGTGACGGGATCGCCGTCCAGTTCATTCAGCTATACGCAGTTCGTACCGGAAGTTGGATTTCCGGTACGAAGCTACAAGAGCAGCACTTTCGGGGCGGGTTCGCTGCGCGTGGTCGCGGCATCGGCCGCCCCGCTCACGCACCCGCTCGCGGAGGTCGACAACTCCGTCGACAACGACGTCCGCGAGGGCGGCGTCCCGTGTGGCGGGACGGCCTTCAAGATTTTTGCCCGCCGTGCGGGAGTGCCGGGGGGTATCGGGGCTGAGCGGGCTCTGTCCACAGGCCGCCTGTTGCAGGGTCGGCGGATGGATCACGAAACAGCTACAAACGGGGGTGTCCGCTTTGGCGTGTACACCTGCCCGATGGCTACTCAGACGACGTTGGGAAGTTCGGCTTCTGCGGTGTGCACCGCTCCCTTCGATGCGGTGGGCCGGTGAACGGCGTGGCGGTCCCGGCCGCCGCCCTGGTCCCCGCTCAGCGCTCGTCTATGTCCCCTGTGGCGGCCAACGCTGCCCAGACGGTGCGTCGCCAGCGGGTGAAGGTGCCGATGCGGCTGGTGTCGTCGCCGTTCTACGCGGACGTCGCGCTGTCGGTGTACGTGAAGGTGAAGGCGCTGGCGGCTCGGCCCGAGGGGTGTCAGGCGCGGTCGGCGACGATCGCCTCGTACTTGGGGCTGTCGGTGGCGTCGGCGGAGCGGGGGATGACGCAGCTGTCCCATCCGGGGCCGGACGGGATCGTGGAGCTGTGGTCGAACCGTCGGACCCTGCCCGGCGGCAAGGGCCAGTCCGCGCTGCGGTCGGTGCGGCCGATGACGGGGACGGAGGGGTTCGTGTGGCTGCCGGTGGCGGCGTCGGAGGACCTCACGCCCCGGCAGCTGCGCGCGTACGCGGTGATCGCGTTCGCGGAGCAGATGGGCATCGCGCTGACCGAGGGGGAGCTGGCGGGGCACCTGCGCCACCACTCTGGCAGGAAGGCCGGCCAGCCCATCACCGCGGCGGCGGCCGGTGAGGTCATCGACGGCTTGGAGGCGGCGAAGTGGGTGACGGTCCAGCGGCGCGCGGGCGCACAGGGCCGCCACCGGTTCATCGCCCACGACATCGCCCCCACGGCCGCTGTGGCCCGCTGTGAGCCGGTAGCAGAGGCGGAGCCGGAGACGGTCCAGGAGGGCCCGCAGGAGCCCGGCGGCGGAGCCGTGGAGGGTGCGGGTAGTTCGCTGGTTGGTGAGGGATCGGGTCTGTCGTTTGATGAGGGATCCCTCGCGAATAGGGAATCACCTAGGACTGACTCACCTGATGACGAGCGCGCACTCATCTCACCCGCCGTAGGCGAGGTACCGGTAGTTGAGGCTGCTGAGGCTGTGGAAAATCCGGCTGACGCGGAGGCACGTTCGGAAGGCGAGGGTGGTGTCGCGCTGCGCGCGGGTGAGATCAGCCAGTCCTCCTCGAAGCCGAACGGCGAAAAGCGCAGCAGCAAGGGCCCGGTGTCGTCCCGGTCGTCGTACACCGGACCGCAGCTGGCCATGAGCCCCGAGATCTATGCCGTGTTGGAGCCGGTCCACGTGCTGCTGGAGCGTGTGACCAACGACTTCGTCGTCCGGAAGATCGCCCGTGAGGTGGGCCGTCAGCTGCGTGAGGGAACCGTTGCCGACCGTCTCCACCACCGGCTCACGGCCCGCCTGGCCAAGGTGATGATCTCCGACATCCGCGACCCGGGCCGGTGGCTCCTCGGGGTGGCCCTGCCCCGCTGGGGCTGCGGCCACCAGGACTGCGAGGCTGGCATCATCTGGCGGACCGGGGCGGCCTGCGAGCTGTGCGCCGAGACCGTCCAGGACCGGTTCGCCGCCCGCCAGCGCGAGCAGCGCCTGGAGCAGGGCCTGTGCCCCCAGCACGGCACCCGCCCCGGCCCGTCCGGGCACTGCGCCGACTGCGAGCTGGAGGCCGTCATCCGGCGCCCGGCGCGGGTTCCGATGGCCCGGGAGCCCGAAGGCCCGCAGCGCTCTTCCTGCGGCGGCTGTGGATGCGTGATCTTCCTGACCGGCCCGGCCGTCGACACCGGCCTGTGCAAGCTCTGCCGCGAGGAAGCCGGCGCCCTGGCCGCCGTCGAGCCCGCTGCTCCCGCTGCGCCGTCGGTGTCGGGGACCTGCTCCAGCCGCGACGGTGAAACGCCCTGCACCCGCATGGCCCTGCCGACCCGCAGCGTCTGCCTCACCCACCGCTCCCAGGAGCTTGCCCAGGAGGTGGTGGCGTGATGAGCCAGACACCCCAGCCCAGCGGCGTGGACCTGGCCCGCGTCGCACTGCGGGCGGCCCGAGAGGCCGCGAAGAAGAACGGCACCCGCACGGCGAAAAGCAAGCCGCGGGTGACCCGGACGGTCCGGCGCGACGGCCGAGCCCCCATGGGCCTCGGCGAGGCGTTCACCGCGCTCATGGCCGAACGCGGCTGGGACATCCCGGCGGCCGGCGCCAGCCTGTGCGAACGGTGGGCGGCCCTCGCCCCCGACCTCGCCGATCACGTCGCGGCGGTGGGCTACGACGCCGAGCGCCGAGAGCTGACGCTGCGCCCGGACTCCACGACCTGGGCGACGAAGGCTCGCCTGGAGGCGCCACGGATCATCGCCGACGCCAACCGGTCCGCGCGCACCGGCGCGGTCCGTACGGTCCGCGTGCTGTCACCCGGCCCTCTGCCCGCGCCCAGCGCGGCCGCCGAGCCGGACACGGTGAGGACCCCGGTTCCGCAGGGGCCGGTGCGCACTCGGGAGACAGCGGCGGCCGGCTACCACCGCGCGCTCGAAGCCCACCAACAGGTTCACACGCAGCGGCAGCCGGACCCGGCCATCGCAGCTGCGGTGGAGCGGCAGAACCGGGTCCTTCGGGAGGCGAGCCGCCGCGCGTTCCCGGAGTCGGAGGCGGTCCGTGACGATCAGCCGGCACCGATCGATGCCGCCCTCGCTCAGCGGCGCCGTGACGCCGAAGCCGTCCGGCGCAGTGCGCTGCATCGGGCCCGAGCCGAGAGGGCCGGACTCGCCCAGCTGCCCGTCCGGGTCCCGACCGCCCCTCACCCGCTGGAGCAGACCGGATGAACAACTGGTTCACCAGGTGCTGCTCAGGGGCTGGTGGTGCGGTCGCTGAGATAGCGCTGGTCGGCGGTCCTTACCCGATCCCGTGGCCGGGGAACTCGCCCTGCCTTGGGGACACCTCCTCGGGGCGTGCGACGGCTGCACCGGGGGCAGGGCGGGATGACTCGATCCGGCCCCACGGCCGCATGCAGGTCGGTAGCGTCCCAACTCATGAGCACACACCGAGCCTCCCCCGATGAGCCGTGGCCCGGCTGGTCGACCAGCCGGGCGGCTCAGGCCGCGTACGGCAAACACCTGGTTCGCATCGGCCAACTTGTCCCAGCACTGCTGTACTCGCAGGTCATGGACCGCCAGCACCTGGCGGCCGCGCACACCGCTCGCCGCCAAGACCTCGTCGACTCCCAGGTCAACAGCCTGGCCATGGAGTGCCGAGACGACCTGCTGGAGAGTGCGGCCGTCCTGGACGCGCTCGCTCTGTGCCACGGCCACGGCAGCTACCTGATGCGCCCTTACCGGGAGGACTCCCACAACCCGGTGCCGACAGACGTGGAACTGCGCACCGACGCCTCCGACGTTGCCGATCAGCTCGTGCGCCACGACCAGGAGCACGGGACCAGCACCACCGGTGACATCCCTGCGGCCCTGGAGAACGGCTGCACGGACGCCGAGCGGGACGCGGTCCGTGCCTATGCCCGGCGGGAGTGGATCAAGTCCCAGGAGCGATGGCCTGGCATCTGATGTCCGCCCAGGAGCGCGGCGTCGGCTGTGTTCACGGCCGCGTGGACAGCAGCTGTGGGACGCGGCTGTTCTGTCCGAGCCACGCGGCGACGTCCTTGTCGATGTACTCGACCAGGCGCAGCACCTCGGCGTGTGCGGCGGGGAGAGTGAGCCGGCGGCCGTGGCCGCGGCGGTCGGTCTGACCGGGCAGGGGAACGCCGCTGATCAACGGTTCGTGGTGGGCGGCGCGGTTGCGCAGCGAGCGGACGTGGCTGGCGGTGGTGAACACGGTGGTCCGCTTGCCGCCGCTGTTCGGGAACGCCTTGTGGAGGGCCTTGCGCCACAGGGTGGAGTCGTAGTCGACGTTCTGCCGGTACGGTCCGTCGCCGCGGGTGCCGCCCTTGTCGAGCAGGTTCACCCAGCAGCCGAACGTGGACTCGGCCACCAGCTTCCCGGCCGGCACCGTCCGCAGCGTCTTGGCTTCCGGCTTACCCGTCCTGGGGTCGGTCGGCATGTTGATGTTGCGCCACGTGCCGCGGAAGCCGCTGATCGTGCGGTCGTCGAACAGCTCGGCCTGTGCGTACCAGGCGTGCCCGTACGCGCCGGCAAGCTGCTCCGCCATGGCGTTGCGCAGAATGATCTCCGTGAGGGCGATCACCTCGGCGAACGCCGCCGATACTCGCACGTTCCACAGATACAGCTCCATCGCCGCCTGCGGGGATGCCGTGACGGCGAGGTAGGGAGCCAGGCGGGGGCGGGAAATCAGCGGCTCCAGGAGCTTGAGCTGCGCTGCTGTCGGTTGTATCTGCACAACAGAGATGTATCATGGGTGAAAGATTCCCCGGTTCAGCCTCTGGCTTAGGCTACGCGGCCGGGGTCAGACTTTTGAGGGCCTTCACCCAGCGGGTGAAGGCCCTCAGCCTTTCCCTGGGCATCCCGTTGGTCGTCAACCGCCAGCGAGGGCAGGCCGCGCCTTCGGGTGAACACGGGGCTGACGTCCGATGCGGGGGCGGTTTCCTCAGCACACTCGCGATCGTGACCGCTACGACACCGAATGAGCCGGGCCGCCCCGGTCGGGATCTTGACAGCGCGCCCGTTCCGGCGGGGGAGACGGTGTCCGGTACGGGCCGGGTGCAGCTTTCGACGTGGCTGTGGCGCTGGGTGCTCGCTCCGCGGACGACGTGGCAGGCTCGCCGCCTGGCGGCCGACTTCGGCCCGGGCATGGACGCGCGCACCGCCTGGGTGATGGCCCGCCTGGCACGGCACCCCGACGAGCACGGCTACGCGATGCACCACCTGGACCCGGCGAAGAACACTCCTCGTGACGAGTGATTTCCGCACCGATGGCCTGATCACCCAAGAGCAGGCATGCACCAACTTCCGCCGCATCCTGGACGCGGCCCGCGAACGTAGGGACCGTGACCGGGCCCGTGGTGTGCTCCCGCCCCAGGTCGAATTCATGCTGCGCCGCCTCGAATACAAGCAGCACACCCAGTCCGCCCCGGACGGCACTGACGCGGACGCCGTGCTGCTGCACCTCGCAGGCCATTGGTCATCCCCAGTGGCGCCCTATACGTCCCTGGTGCGGCTGGCAGAGGCCACCGGACTGGGTCTTGCCGCGCTCCGCGATGCCCTGACCCACCTCACCGCCGCTTCAGAGGTGCAACTGTCCCGCGGGAACTCGCCGGCGCCGGTCAACCCGATGGACGTGACCGAGACCGCTGGCTTCGAGGTCCTTGCGGACTGGCACCTGATCAACCACAGACGCCCAGGTCCGCAAGCACAGTCTTCTGCGGGGTGAGCCTGCCCACCGGATCCCGGGCGAGGCATCCTCACCCACCACCTCACTAGCGACGGCGGCCGCCGCCGGTACGACGCACCGCGCACCACCGGCGTGACGGGCGCGGCAGGTCAGACAGCCGCCGTCTGCCGGGCGGCGGCGCGCTGCGCGGCGTCGAACTCGGCAAGGGCCTCGTGCAGGCGGGCGGCGAGTTCGGGCGGGGTGTGCTTGTCCCCGGCGCACCAGCGCAGGTACGGCTCCGCGCCCTGGAGCAGGCCCGAGCGTGGGTGGCCCGTCACCAGGGCGCGGTGGGTGCCGCGTTCCAGGTGGTGGCTCCAGGAGTCGACGTCGACCTCGTCCTCGGGCGCGGCGACGTGCCCGTCGACGAACCCGCCCTTGGTGGTGGTGCAGCAGTTCCATCCGCGCTCGATGACGCACCGCTCGCACGCGAGGGTGCCGAGCATGTCCGGGTAGCGGCGCTGCCACTCGCCATCGAGGGCGATGACGTCCCCGGCGAGCGGGATGTTCTTGGCGCACAGGCAGCACCTGATGCGGAACGCGACGGACACGGTGGAGCTCCCAATCACCTCGTGAGCCGGACCCGCTCAGCCTGGCAGCCGGCCCTCGCCCTGCAACGTCGCCATGCCGCCCGGGCGCTCACCGGCGCTGTGCGTGCAACACGCACTGCAACAGACCGCTGCAACAGAGGGCTGCGACGCACCCCGTTGCGGCCCTGACCTGCGCGAACGGTCTGTTGCACAGCTTACCCGCTCGCGTGTTGCAATCCTCCGCATTGCGCGATCCGTGCGCGATCCGATGCGCGAATCAATGCGCGATCGGGTAGGATGTCTATTGGAGGTGACCTCTGTGTCCACTGATGAGAACGCGTTGTTCAGCGCTGTCGATGCGCTGCTGGAGCAAGTCGCGCAGGACGACCTGCCGAACCCCGCGGAGCGCAAGCGCCTGCGGGAGGCGGCGGGCCTGAGTCAGGAGCAGATCGCGAAGGCGCTGAGCACCCGCCGGGAGGCGGTGGGGAACTGGGAGATCGGCAAGACCGAGCCGCGGCCGCCGAGGCGCGCTGCCTACGCCCGGCTCTTGGAGGCCCTCGCCGCCCGCTACCCCGCACCGGCGGCCAACGCTGACGGGTCGTACGTTCTGCCGCCGACCCCCACGTTCGCGGAGCACTTGGAGATGGAGGCCAGGGCGAAGGCGGACCCGAGGCCCTTCGTCCTGCCGTCCCTGCCGTCCCTGCCGCCCATCCCGCCGCCGCTGGACGAGGCCCCGGCGGCCGAAGCGCCGACGCCCCCAGCTACTGCCGTACGACCGGCGCCCGCCGCGCAGCCCGCTGCATCGTCGCGGCGCCCGGGTGCGAAGAAGGCGGTGGCGAAGAAGACCACGACGTCGGCGGCCGCCGTCGACCCGCGCTTCGAGAACGGTCCGCTCGCGGTCATCGACGCCGACGCCGACGGGCAGGTGTCGGCGTACTGCGTCGGCGGCCTGGTCCTGGACGTGCCCGCCAAGACCCTGCCGGCCCTGGTCGACTGGACGCTGACCGAGGCGAGGCTCGGGCAGGCCCGCCTGCACCGCAGCGGCTACGACGCCGACCCGATGCTCGTCCTCACTCCGGCCGCGCTGGAGCGCTACGGCCTGCCCCCCGCCCTCACACCCGAGGAGCGCAGCGCCGGACGCCTCAACGACCGCCACAAGGTCATCAAGCAGATCGAGCGCGCCGGGCTGGAGCTCACCAAGCGCGGCTTCGGGGCGTGGACGCGGATCTTCTACCGGCCCGAGGACGGCAAGCGGCGCTGCGTGCAGCTGTGCATTCCGGCCTGGGGCGCGCTGCCCACGAACGAGTGGGACGACAAGAAGGACCCGCAGCTGCCGACGATGTCGGCGGCGGACCTCGCCAGGTTCCTCGGCTCGTACGCGGAGCGGGTGATCACGCCGCGCGGCTTCACGGCGACCACCGGCCTGGCGCTGATGACGGCGCTGCGCCCGCCGACCCGCGCGGAGAAGGACGAGGAGACCGGCACGTTCGAGCGGGCCTTCAACGCCGACGCCCTGACGCAGGTGTATCCCGTGGTGGAGTGCGAGGTGCCCGACGAGCACCCGATCCTGAAGGGGAAGTGGCCCCGGCACCACCAGCGGACCCCGGACCAGATGCTGATGGAGGAGCCGTTCAGCTGGTGCCGTGAGCTGACCGACGACGAGTGCCTGAAGCCGTACCTGGTCGGCATCGACGTGAACATGGCGTTCGCCGCCGCCGCCAACAGCCTCGTCGTCGGCCTGAACGGGCCCACCCACCTCACAGGCAACCCCGCCTTCGACAAGTCGCTGCCCGGCTCGTGGCTGGTCGACCTCTCCCACGTCGACCTGTCCCGCGCCCGCGTGGGCGGGCGCACCGTCGACGGCGACCGGCTCCCGAGCCCGTTCACTCCGTCCGGGGAGCGGCCCACCGGGCCGGCCTGGTACGCCACACCGTCCGTCGCGTACGCGGTCCAGCTCGGCTTCGATGTCGCCCCGATCGAGGCGTACGTGCGCACTGAGACCGGCCGCTACCTGGACCCCTGGTACGACCGGCTGCGCGACGCCTACCTGGCGACGATGGCCGACCTCGGCGTCACCCCTGGCATGGACGACCACGAGTTCCTCGAGGCGATGGCCGCCGTCAAGGACGGCGACCCGGCGCTGAAGCTGCTGCTCAAGGCGATCAAGGCGACCGCGAAGGGCGGCATCGGCAAGCTGCGCCAGCGCAACAGCCGCGGCGAGGTCCCGTTCTACGAGCCGTGGCCGGCCCTTGAGCGCGAGACGTGGCGCCCCGACATCCGGGCCGCGGTCCTGTCCACCGTCCGCGTCATCATGCACCGCAAGATGATGAAGACCGCCGCCGCGGCCGACATCTACCCCGTCGCCATCGCCACCGACTGCCTCGTCTACCCCTCCAACGGGCCCTCCCCGCTCGACCTCCTCCCGTATACGCCCGACGGCAAGCCGGTCACCGGCACGTTCCGCCTCGGCGTCTCGCCGGGGATGGTCAAGCACGAGGGCACCCAGACCGTCCTCTGGGCGGCAGCGGAATTCGAAAAAAGCGGGGGCCTGTTCAACATCGCCCGGAACATCAAGAACGGCCGCCCGGCCGACGACGACGGGGAGTAGACGATGGTCAGCTCGCTCGGGGACAGCCTGGACCGCGCCCTGGAGAAGGCGTTCACCCGCCCCGCCCCCAAGAGCGCTCAGGCGCAGATGAAGTACCTGGTCAAGCAGCTCAAGGGCACCAAGGCGGCCGCCGCCGCGCTCGGGGTGTCACAGCGGACCGTGGAGCGGTACATCAAGGGACAGCTGAAGCGTCCCCGCCGCGACCTCGCTGCCCGCATAGAGCGCGAGGTCAAGAAGCGGTGGCAGCCGCAGCTGAGGGCGAAGGCGAAGAAGGCCGCCGCGACGAGCACCGGGATCGTCCTCTCCACCCAGGCGCGCTTCGGGTTCACCGCGGCCCCGGGCACCACCGACGACGGCCGGATGCGGCACATCACCCAGGCGCTGTCCCCGCAGTGGGCCCAGAAGCTGTTCGACGCCCGCGACCAGGGCGCCACCGAGCAGCAGCTCCTGGACATCGCCGCGCAGGGCTTGGGCCACCACTACTTCCGGGACAACGGCCGCCGCGCCCGCGACCTGGACGTGGAGTTCACCGACGTCCAGGAAATCGACATCACCCTCTGACCCGCCACGGAGGAGGGCCCCACACCGCGTTGGCGGTGCGGGGCCCTCCTCCGTGGCGGGTCAGAGGGTGGCGGCCTGTTCGTCGGCCAGCGCCTTGCGGGCCTGCTGCCAGCCTTCGTACGTGGCGGTGTGCAGCGTCTCCATCCGGGCGAGCGTCTTCGCGATGTCGTCCTGCTTCATCGTGCTGTTGGCGAACTCCAGGAGCACCTCCACCATCGCGTGGTTCTTCCAGAGCCTCAGTTCCGCCTCGCTCACGAGCTCCGGGCCGCCGGCCATCATCAGGTCGACCAGGCGCTCCCGGGCCCGCCACTCCCGCTTCCGGTGCCACCAGCCCGCGTCCGGCCGGTTCAGCTTCCGCACCCTGAGGATCTGCTCCACCAAGGCCCGGATCTGGCCCTCCTGCTCCAGCGTCCACTCCTGCCCAGCGCCGCCGGAAAGCGCCCGGACCGCCTCCTGGGCGGCTTGGCCGTCTGCGCCCGCGCCATCGCTGCCCAGCGCCTCCACGGCCTTCCTGAGCGCCGCTGCTGCCGCCTGTGCGTCGTCGTGTTCAGACACGCTTGTCCCCTCTCCTCCGGACGCGCAGCCTGCCCGGTGACCCACGCTCGGAGCAATCCGGCGTTCCTCTCCACAGCCGAACCCGTGCAAAAACCCCGGGGTGACCTGATGATCACTAATCGTTGATGAACGGTGACGAGGTGTCAGTGGTGGGTGCTTTCATTGGTCAGTTGTGCAGGGAGGCACAACCTGACTGATGAGGGGGCCGCGTGCCGTCTGTCGTTGAGCACGAGCGCAACGGATTCAAGGTTCGCGCGCACTGGCGCAACCCGGCGGGGTCGAGCAAGCAGGTGATGCTCCTCGGGTTATTCGTGTTCGCCGCGTTCGTGTTAGGCAGCAAGCCGATGGGCGGGGCTCCTGGGGAGCAGAAGCCCGTGCCGGAGTCGACGGTGTATCCGATCAAGTGGCCCGGCTGGGACCAGCCGGTGGTGCGGCCGCAGCCGACCGTCTCCTACCCGATCGTCTTCCCCAGCACCGGGACCGGCCGGTGAGCCGACGCCGCCCCGCCCGCAGGACCAGCCGAAGCCGGCGCCCCCGGCGACGCAAGGACTCGGGCCTGGAGCAGTTGGCGTTCATCGGTCTGCTCGCCGTAGTCGCCCTGAGCCTGGTGATGGGCGTCCTGCGCTGGCTGGCCGCCCATCCCTGGATTGTGGTCCTCACGCTGCTGGCAGCGGCCGCCGCGGCGGCGGCCTGGTGGTGGCGCCGCAGTGAAGCGGCACGGTGGGAGCAGATCAAGGCGCAGGGTCTGCGGTACGCGGTCGACCAGCTGGACCGTCTGCACCACCGGCAGTTCGAGTTCGCGGTACGCGACCTCATGCACCGCGACGGCTGCCAGGACGCACAGCAAGTCGGCGGCCGCGGCGACAACGGAGCCGACGTGAAAGCGACCGACCCCTATGGGCGCAGGTGGGTAATCCAATGTAAGCACCGCAAGGACGGCTGGTCCGGGAAACCCGTCGGCACGCCCGACCTGCACGTCCTCAACGGGACCGGCCGCCAGGTCCACGGCGGTGATGTGCTGGTCATGCTGACCAACGGCCGCATCACCAGCAACGCGGTGGACTTCGCGAAAGACCAGCGCCTGCACCTGGTGGACCGCAAGCTCCTCGCCGAATGGGCCGCCGGCTCCCGCCCCCTGTGGGAACTGCTGCGCCAGATCCCCCCACCCCGCAAACCATCCTCCCTGTCCTGATCTCGGGCACACCGACGGACAGGACTAGGACGGCTCGTGCCTCGCCTCGAGGGGCGGGGCACCATGCCCGCACCCGCACCCCGGGAGTCTGGGGTGGCCGTGAAACGGGTGTGGGTGCGGACCGGGTGCGGACCGGGTGCGGTCTCAGCCGCCCGCTCGGGAGACGCTGTTCTTCAGCCCCCCTCGCACACGGGGCGGGACAGGAAAGTGATCAGCCGTCCGCCGTACCCGGCGGTACCCGGGATCGTTTCGGCGCGCAGCAGCGGCCCGGTCTGGGGCCGAGCGTGAGGGCGTTGGCCAGTGAGGGCGGCCAAGTGCTCACGGGCGGTCCGCTCGCTGGCGCCGAGGGCTGCGGCGATGTCCTCCGCGCGTGCCTGAACGCTCCACTGTCCCTTGGCCAACGTGGCGAGGACGAGCAGCAGTCGGGCGCAGGTGCGGCAGGGCAGCGTGGCGCTGACGGCCCAGTCCAAGGGGGAGCGTGCTGCCCACTGGGAGGAGGCGACCTCCACTTTGGCGGGGGTGCGCCGGTCTTTCTCCAGTCGGCCGCACTCGGCCAGGTAGGAGAGATGGAACACGGCAGTGGGCCGCGCGATGCCCGCCGCTGTAGCGATGGCTGCGCCGGTCAACGGCCGGCCCGGGTGCTCGCGGTGGTGCTGGGTCAGGATGCTGAGGATCTTGACGCAGCTTCCGCATCGCTCCGGCGGGATCGAGGTGTGTAAGGCGCTCACAATTCCCCCTCAGCCTTCTTGGCTGGTTCGGTGGCGGCCGCTGGGCCGCCGCATGCAGGTCGTCCGCCTTCGTCCCGGCCGGATGACTGGCGAAGACGCCGAGACAGACGGGGCGTTGGAGTGCGGCCCCCGTCGCGGCCCGGATGGCCGAGGCCGCACTCCGTTCCGTCGAAACTACCGGCTATCAAATCGAGCGCGGGACCTGTTTTCGCTGGCCGGGCAAGTGACCGCGGATCAGAGGAATCGTTGTGCCGAGCGCTCGTCGGGACGCCTGGCCCCTTCTCGCGCGGGGACAGTTCCCGCTGGACGCGCCTCTTTCACCCATGCCGCCCCGGCGACACCGAGCCCCCGAAAGCAGGAGCATGACCCCGCCGTACGCCACCGAGAAGCAGCTGCTGACCGCAGTCGCTGCCCTGGGCATCGACGTCCCCGACGACCTGGGCTGGAGCAGCCATGACGCCGAGCTGCGCACCGCCGCTCTGTGGGCGCTGCTCTGGCGCTCCGCGGGTGTCGGCTACGAGGAATCCGTCGCCGGCCCTGGCCACGCACGCGCCTACTACACCGGCCCCTGGGCGTGGCCCCTGGCCGAAGACCAGGCCCGCCGCGCCTGGTTCGAACTCGGCTTCGCCGGCGACCGGCTGGACTCCCTCACCATGACCGTGCCGCCCTGGTCGGTCGGGCTTCCCCATGAGGATGCTCCCGACGACCCCACGGCAGCGACCAATGGATGGGCGTACGCCGCGAGCACCGCCGTCAGCCTCGCGCGGGCCCTTCTCGGTCCGCTGCGGTGGATGTCGTCAGAGTGGGCCCCGGCCGCCATCTCCGAGGCGGACTTCACGGTGCGCCGCCTCCGGGCCATCCTCGAGGAACTTGGCGACGCCACCGCACATCCCCGGTGCGAGCACTGCGGCGGCCTCCAACGCATGGTTGCCGTTGCTCCCGAGTGCCGGGACTGCTTCGTCTCCGAGCCAGCCGCCAAGACCGGGGGCGGCGAGTAGATGGCAGCCAGCGGGCGGGGCGCTCTCCGTCGGTTGCCTCTAGGCAATCGCAGTGGCGTGTGCAGTACTTCCAGTTGCCCATAGGCAACTCGGGCCGACGAGCCCCTCTCCGACAGCGCCCCGGAGGACAGCGGACTGGCGTCTCGCCGTCCCGCGTCCACAGGCCAGGTCGCTTTTCATACAGTCATGAGCAACGACAACACCGCAGCGCGGGCCCTGCTGCGCGACAAGATCCTCGACGGCCTGCGACGCGCGGAGCGCACCCTGTTCACCCGTCCCGCGCCGAAATCCGCGCGGGCCCAGATGAAATTCCTTCGCACGCGCGAGGGCGGCTCCTCGAAGTCCCTGGCGGAGCGCTTGGGCGTCTCCCGCAAGACGGTGGACCGCTACCTCTCCGGAGCCACGAAGAAGCCGCAGAAGCGCCTCCAGGCCGCCCTGGAGCAGGAGACCGAAGCGGCGTGGCAACCGCAGGTCAAAGCGCAGGCAAGGCAGCGCGCGGCCAGCTCGGCGGGGCTCGTCATCTCCACCACCGCCTACTTCGGGTTCGGTTCGGAAGGCTCCGACGCGGGCCGGATGAGGGACATCCAGGTCGCCGTATCGCCCTCCCACGCCGCCAAGATCCTCGCCGCCAGGGAGACCGGCGCGACGGACAGCGAGCTGCACGACGCCGTCGCCGAGGCCATAGCGGACGCCTATTTCCGCGTCGAAGGTGGCGGGCGCGCGGGCCTGAAGGTCCGAATCGAGGCAGTCGAGCGGTTGGATATCTCGTTTTAGCCGCGCGGAATTCGCCCCTGCTATAAACCTGGAGTGACAGCCCGCCGTCGTGTACTCGGGCGGCGGGCTCCCTTTTCGTTTCCGTGGTGAAAGCGAGATCCCTGTGAGCACGACCGATGGCTGGCGGCGGCGCCGCGTCCCCGACGCCCGCGCCCAGGGCCCGCGCACGCCGATCGACCCGGTGAAGATCGGCCGGTCCTCGGTCCGGCGCCGCGCCCGGGGCATGACGCACGGCGAGGCCGTCCAGGCGCTCGCCGATGCCGAGCTGGACGCGCACCTGGACCGCCGGTACGAAGAGGCGGCCGACCACAGCAGCCGCCGCGCGGCCGAGCTCGCCGAGTGGCGGCGCATCGGGCGGCTCCTCGCGGTGAACGGCGGCCCGTACGACCCGGATGACGACGTCGTTGTCCAGGAGGAGCTCGCCGCCGAAGCCGCGGCCGCCGAAGCCCGGGAGGCCGAGCAGCGGGCGGCGGCCCGAGTCGCCGCCCGCGCCGATCAGCTCCAGGCGTTGCGTGAGCGGGGCGCCCTCGAGCAGACCGAGCCCCGGGAGGGCGACGAGGCCGCCCGCGACGAGCTCACCCGCCGCGCCGGGTCGTACGTGCAGCCGGACGTCGACGCCTGGCTCGCCCGCGCCCTCGCCGCGCACCGGGGGCACTACGCCGACCCGGCCGCCCGCGAAGCCGCCGCCGGCCTGTTGCACCCGCCGGTCCTCGCCCACGCCGCACTGCTTGCCGCCCTCGCCGAACTCGTTCCCGGCGCCGACGTCGACCAGCTGCCGTTCGCGGCCCGGCTGGCCGGCGCCGACTCCGAGGCCGTCGGCGAGCTCGCGGCGTTCCTCACCCGCGCCGTCACCGCGGGAGGCCGGGCATGAACCACGACCAGGAGGTCGTCGCCGTCTGGGAGGAGCACTCCGCCATCGGCCACCACTACGAAGAACTGCGCGCTGACGGGACGGTCGACGCCTGGACGGAGCCGCCCTTCGGCGAGACCCGGTTCCCCGGCGAGGACGACCCCGACCACAATCCGATCTGCTCCTGCCCTGGACAGTGGCCTCTCGCCTTCTGCCTGGAGTGCGCCGGCTGCGCCAACTGCGAGCAGTGCCCGTGCAGCCGCCCGCGCCTGCTGTGAGTCACCCGGAGCGACAACAACACCCCTCACAGCCTGCCGCGCACCAGGCTGTGAGGTCACGGCAAAGTGCCCTCGTATGTCCTATTGGCCTATGTGGTGGCAGCCTGTTTTCCCAGGCGGCCAGGATCGTGAGGGTGTTGTGAGCCGGGGTATGTGGGCACCTGTCACGCTCACCCAGCGTCATATTCGGGGTGTCACGCTGACTGTCACGCTCGCCGCGCTCCCTGGGCGCAGCCGAATACCTGATGTCTGGATTAGGTATTTTCTAGAGGTCGTGAGGGCCCTCAGAGCCGTTTCCAGGGCTCGGAAAATTTCAGCGTGACAGCGTGACACCTCACCCCTGCACTCTCCCGGCGATCACACTCCGTCCCCAGCCCGCCCGGAGCCGGCGCACGCCTGACGGCGGGGGAGCACCCTGGAGGTGTGCGTACGAAGGACGTCGGGGTCGGCCAGACCTACCGCTGCGAGGTGCCGCACTCGCTGCCGCTCCGCCGGTACCGGCCGGAGACGATGGGCGACTCGTGGTGGGCCCTGAGCTGGCTGCGCGGCACTCACTTCCCGCGGACGGTCGTGGACATCGACCCGCAGACGCGGACCGTGGAGGGACTGCGGGTGGCCGCCTCCACCCGCGTCACGGTCGACCTCACCGACGACCAGGTCCAGGCCGTCGGCCTGCCGCCCAGCCGCGGCTACCAGGTCGCGGGCATGCTCCTCGACGTCGAAGGCGAGCCGGTGGAGCTCCCCCGAGCCGTCTCCCTCACCGTCCCGATCCGCTGGCTGCACCCGACCGACACGCCGGCCTCCTCCGGTCACCATGACGCCTCCGTCCGCAGCGGCTGAACTGCCGGCGCCGAAGCTCTCCCACCCCTCCTCTACTCGCAGTAGAGTCGGAGGATGGCAGACGAAACGAGCATCAAGGTCAGCGCCGCGACACGTGACCGCCTGGCCCTGCTGGCAGCCGAGAACAACACCACGATCCGCAACCTGGTCGAGGCACTCGCCGAGAGCCGGCCCACCCAGTCCGAGTTCGAGGAGCGCGCCGCGCAGGCCCGTGCCGAGCTCGCTTCCATCCTGGGCACGGTGCCTAGCGCGGAGGCCGAGGCGAAGGCCCGCGGTCTCCTGGAGCGCCTGGGCGCGAGCCAGGACTCGGCGGCCGCGTAGTGGCGGCCATCGCCGTCGTCCTGGACCACACGGCCGCCACCGCCCTGCACGACCCCAAGGACCCGTTCAACGAGGCCGTCGCGGCCTTCTACGTCCAAGCCTCCGGCGGACTCGGCACGCTCTACGTACCGGTGCTCTCGCTCACCGCCGGCGACACCGAGCGCCCCGGCCTGCTGGCCTACATCCACGGACTCCGGTTCATCGAGATCGAACCGTTCGACACCGCGGCCGCGCTCGCCGCCACCGAACTGCTGCACGCCGGCTACTCCTGGGCGGCCGTCCACGCCATCCACGCCGCCCGGCCCTCCGCAGACTTCCCCGCCGGCCGGTACCTGCTGACCTTGACCCCCGAGGCGTACGAGAACACCGGCGTCCAGGCGGTCCACCCCGACCGGTAACCCGCCGCCCCGCTGCCGGAGACCGTCTTGCACCCCAATGTAGGTAGTACCTGTAGTGGTTATGTGCGGGTAGATCTCTCCCCCCTCTGAGAGCAGAGCTCGCCAGCGGGCACCACGTTCCACCACCCGCTCGAGCCGATCCGCACCCCCACCTGGCGGTCCGATGATCCACAACGGCCCTGCGCGGCCCTCTGGGCGCGTTTCACGCCGTCCGGGCTCCCCGTTGTCATTCCGGGCCTGTGAGGCGCTCAGCGGGGCGCACAGCGCCGTCAACGGGCTCAACGGGCCGATGCCGCCCGGAGGGTGTTCGTACGGCACACGCTTGAGACGGCTCGCCCTGGTGGGGGCCTGGCTGCTTCCCGCAGCGCGAGCTCCGCTCTCAGGGGGAGAGATATCTACCCGCACATGACCACTACAGGTACTACCTACATTGGGGTGCAAGGCCGATGCGCGAGGTGCGCGGCGGCTGGGGCTCCCGGGCGGGGCGCCGGCCTCCGCCGATGACGCCCCCCGGGGTGGAGGAAGACGCCTCTCGCTGCACCGTGCAGCACCTTGCACCCTTCGCGGCCTGGCCGGTGCAGCAAGGTGTGCTGCACCGGCTGCTGCTCCTGGTGGTGAAGGGTTCAAGGCGCTGCTGCTCGGGATGCCGGAGAGCGATGACACTTCAGCGGCGCCCCAGACGCACGCGGGGTGCTGCTCGAGTAGCAGGTGCTGCTTCAGACGGCAGCAGGGCGTGTAGCAAGCGGTCGTTTGGTTGCTGCATTTCCGCCTGCTTGACCTGCGCGTTTCCCGCCCGCGGGAACCGTGTGCACGGATCTGACACACCGTTCCCGCAACACGAAAGCGGCGCCGCTTCCTCGCGATGAGGACGCGGCGCCGGTTCGGCGGAGAGGGCCGGCCTACCCGGCGGCGCGGATCGCCCGGAGGGGCGCCTGCGGCTGACGCTTCGGCGGGGGAGTCTCGTACAGGGGGGCGGTGATCTCGGGCAGCTCGCCGGTGGCGATGCGTTCGGAGGCGTCCTCGATCGCTTCCTCCAGCTCCTCCTGGGAGGCGTAGGAGGCGACGTACGGATGGAGGTAGTACGTGCGGTACTTGCGGTCCTCGGGTCGCAGCACCAGGTTCCGGCTCTCCAGCAGCGCCATGGCGGTGTTCGCGGAGTTGCGGGACAGGCCCACCCGGGCCCCCAGCTCGGCCTGGGAGGCGTTCACCTCACCGCCGGGCTCCTGGCGCTCGATGAGGACGCTCAGCAGCTCCATTGCGGCCTTGGTGAGGTCCAGCCGGTACAGCATTCCGAAACCGGCGCTCGCCTGGATCAGCATGCCTGTCCCTCCTTGTCGACACCCTCATCGTCCCCGTCTTCGGACCCGAGCTCCAGCTGCACGCTGCGCGGTGCCGGCGGCGGCTTCACTTCGGGGAAGGCTCCCTCCGCCGCACCGTTGCGCAGGGCCTCCAGGATCTCCTGCTGCACGTCGCCGTTGCCCTCGAAGCCGAGGAGCGGGTTGACGAAGATCAGGCCGGTGTCGACGCGCTGGAGCATGTGCCACTCCTCCAGCCGCCCGAGCGCCCGGGTGACGTTCGACCGCTCCACGCCCAGCTTGTCCGCGATCTTCTTGTGCGTGGCCTTCAGCCATCCCTCGCGCTGACGGCCGATGCACCACAGCAGCACCGCGGACTGGATCGGCGACATGCCGTGCTGGGCGATCAGCACCGCCAGGACGTCGGCGAGGAAGTCGTTGGAGACCACGCTGTAGCCGGACCGCCCGTACATCTCGTGCGGTGCGCGGTACGTGTACCGGACGTTGACGTCCATCTGCTGCACCGGCCGCTTGCGGGTCGGCGGCTTGATGTCCTGCCCCAGCCGGGAGGACAGGGTCTCGCGGAAGGCGCTGTCGCCGCCGCGCTGAACAGCGGCGATCCGGCCCGTGCTGCGGCCGGAGGCAGGGCGCTTGGGACGGGGGGCCATCGAAGGTCGTCCTGTTCCTCGATCTTGGGGGTCGCGGCGGACCCTAGCAGTTGTCCAACCACGGTTGGCAGATTTGTACATGCTGGCGTGGCGCTTTGGTGTCGACGCCGACACAACCGATTCCGGGCCTGTTTCCTGGAAACCGGCCCCCACCAGCAACGATGCGTGCTTATACAAGCTGGCTTGGCACATTTGGGTGTCGGTGTGGCACCACCAACACATTTCCGCAGGTCAATGTGTCAGCGCCGACACATACCCCTCGGAGAAACCGCAGGTCAGAGGCGGTTTCTCGCAGCGGCCCTCTTTTCCCTAAGACGCACGCGCGCGCGAGGCTTCGGCCAGGCCCTCACATGCGGGGGCCTCGCCGACACCGGGCCGCAAGGGCGGGCGAGGCCCGCCAGCGACGGAAGGCCCCCGCGACGCCGGCAGCTGCGCACGCAGTCACTGGAGCGCCTCCGAGGCCGACACCCGGTCGTCCGTCGCACCCCGCGTGCGAAGCCCCCCCCAGCGCTGGAGCGCCTCGCACGCGCTCCGTACCGCTTCGCACCCAGGGACGCGCCCCGTCCGGGCCTTCCTCAGGCCACCCGCGCCTGCTCTCTTCCTCGGCACATTCAAGGTCACCTCAGCAATTCTGCTCAGCAAGTAATCCGGTACCATTTAGCTCGGGCCAATCAATTCACGATGCGCGGCACTTCCTGCACTATCTCCCGCCCTATCTGGCCGCAATAATTCCGGCTTTATTCCTGCCCGTGATTCGGGCCAGGATGGTGGGTGCTACTCATTCCAGAATCAATCTAGCTCTCAATTTGACGCATCGGACCACGATACGCGGGGTAGGCTTCCCTCGTCTGGGTGGCCAGCCCCCGTTGCTCCTGCTCCTTACCCGACAACCCGTCACCCCCTCTCCTCTTGCTGCCGCTTGCGCCTCACCCCGGTCCGGCCGGGCGGCTGCCCTACTGCCTGCCTGGTCCACGCCCGCGCGGAGCACGGGCTGTGGCTGGAGCGGAGCGGAGGCCACGGGTCGGCCGGAGGTCGGCCCCCGGGGGGCCGAAGGCGCCCCGGCTTCACTGCGGTTGGCGGGTTCGCGGAGCGCTCCCGCCGGGCGGTGAACGGAGTGAACCGCTCCGCTCACGCGGAGCGGGAGCGGAGGGAGGGGCGGAGCCCCGACCGCTCGCTGTCCAGGGCGGAGCCCTGGGGGACCCGCTCCGCGGG